>JALORE010000459.1 GCA_025459125.1 Planctomycetota bacterium
GAGGCGCTCATTCACGCGAGCCAGGCCATCGAGGGCGCGGTCGCCGCCACGCTGGCCCAGGGGCCCCGCACGCGCGACCTGGGCGGGACCGCCTCGACTTCGGAGTTCACGACGGCGATCGCGCAGCGGATCAGCGACTGCTGACGACGGGTGCGGACCTCCTGCCGCAGCAGGCTGCGAAAGACTCATGCTTCGACAGGCTGCGGAAAAAGGTTCTGCAAGGCGCCACGCGACCCGCCGAGTGAGGCGTAACCGGGGTTCGTGTAAGACCCGTCTGAAACCGGACCACCGCATTGGCCTTTCGGTGATAGGCCGGGCGGGTTTTCAACGTAGTAAGACGAAGGAGGCTGAAATGACGATCTCGAAGAAAGCGGTTCTCTTGTCGCTCCTTCCGGCCGTTCTCTTTGCAGCGAGCCTGGCCAGCGATGCGGCTGCCCAAAGCGACAGCTGGACCCCCAGACGACAGGTGACGATCCTGGCTCCCGCTGGTGCGGGCGGTGGCCTCGATATGGTTGCCCGAACCATGGCCAAGATCTTCGACGGCAAGAAGATCGTCACCCAGCCGATCACGGTCGAGAACAAGCCGGGCGGCGGACAGGTGACCGGCACGGTTGCCTTCGCCAACCAGGATGCGAAGAACGATCACAAACTGATGATCGCGTCCACTCCGTTCATCTTGAACCACATCAAGAAGGACGGGAACAGCCCGATAGGCCCGGACCAAGTCTATCCGCTGGCATTGCTGCAGGTGGATTACGGCATAATCGCGGTCCGGGCAGATTCCAAGTACAAGACCTTGAAGGAGCTGCTCGACGCGGTCAAGGCCAATCCCTCCAGCGTGCAGTTTGTGGGCGGTGGAGGGCCCGGAACCTGGGACCATCTCAACTCCATCCTGTTGGCACGTAAAGCTGGCGTCGATGCGAAGGTCGTGAAATACAACACCTACGATGGCGGCGGCGAGGCCTTGACCGCCCTGCTGGGCGGGCACGGCGACGTCCTGACCTCTGACGTGTCATCGATCAAGCAATACGTTCAGGCCGGCAAGGTGCGGGTGCTGGGCGTGTCTTCCGACCAGAGGCTTGCGGATGACGAGGTTGCGAAGAATTTCCCCACCTACAAAGAGCAGGGCTTCGACGTCGTCACCGCCAACTGGCGCGGCGCTTTCCTGGGTAAAGACGTGCCTGCGCCCGCCAAGAAATATTGGGCAGACAAGGTCGCGGCACTGACTGCGACTCAGGAATGGAAGGACGAGCTGAAGAAGCAGGGAGTCATTTTCGCCTTCAAGGATCCCAAAGGCTTCTACGACTACATCAAGGCGGACCAGGCGATGTACACGCAGATCTACAAGGATCTGGGCATGGCGAAGTAGCGCTCCGGGGCGGGCGGCGTGTCGGCGGAGGGGGCTCTCTCCGCCGACACGGCGCCCTGACGATCGCTAAGGAGTTGGCACATGGGGTTCGATCGCTATGCGAGCATCCTCTTCATCGCTCTGGGAGTTGCGCTGTTCTTCTACTCGCAGACCTTGACGTCGTCTTTCACCGGGACCTCCATCGGCCCGAAAGAGCTGCCGCTTTTCCTGGCGGTTGCTCTCGTCATCACCGCTGTCATCAATCTCGTTGCGGCGCTCCGGGTCAAATCTCCCGGGGGAAAGAAGGGGCTCGATAACTGGAAATTCCTGATCATGGTGGGATTGCTGTTGCTTTATGTGTTCCTGCTCGAACCCCTCGGTTACGTGATTTCGACCTTTCTGTTCCTGATGGCAGCGTTTCAGACCATGGAGAGGGGCGGGTACCTCAAATCAGCGCTCATTGCCGGGGCTTTTTCCGGCGGAATCTACCTGCTGTATGTAAAGGTGGCTCTGGGCGTGCTCCCGGGACTTCCTTTTGGCGATTGACTGGGAGGGGTAGCCGTGGATGCACTACAGTACCTCGCTCAAGGATTGGGCATCGCCTTACAGCCTATCAACATCCTGTTTGCATTCATAGGCTGCCTGCTTGGGACGCTGGTCGGTGTGTTGCCGGGGATCGGACCTATCAGCGGCGTCGCCCTACTCATTCCGGTCACGGCGACGATGACCAGCGGCTTACCGCAAGCCGACGCCGCGACGAGCTCCATCATCCTATTGGCGGGTGTCTACTACGGCGCCATGTACGGCGGGTCGACGACGGCCATCCTGATCAATACGCCGGGCGAGAACTCCTCGGTATGCACGTGTCTGGATGGATATCAGATGGCCAAGCAAGGCCGTGCCGGTGTCGCCTTGGCGATCTGCGCGATCGCGTCGTTCGTTGCAGGTATCATCGCCACCATAGGGCTGCTGTTCATGGCGAAGCCCCTTGCCGAAGTTGCGCTGAGGTTCGGTCCCGCCGATCAGTTCTCGCTGATGATCCTGGGCCTGTGCGCGTTGAGCAGCCTGGCCGGCAAATCCCAGGTCAAGGCCTTCATCATGACCATATTGGGCCTGATCCTGGCAACGGTAGGGGTGGATCCCATCTCCGGCGTTGCCCGGATGACATTCGGCTACCCCGAACTCTATTCCGGCATCGAGTTTCTGACGCTGGCGGTCGGAATGTTTGCGCTCGGCGAAGTCTTCAAGACGATCATTACCCGGGACTACGCGGAGGGAGAACCGATCAGGGTCGGCAGCATCATCCCGAGCAAACAGGATATGAAAGACAGCTGGGCGTCCATCCTGCGCGGTTCGGCGCTGGGCTTTTTCCAGGGGCTGATCCCCGGCTGCGGCGCCACGCTCTGCTCGTTCATGGCCTATACCACAGAGAAGAAGTTCAGCAAGAACCGCGCGAATTTTGGAAAGGGAGCCATCCAGGGCGTTGCCGCGCCGGAGGCCGCCAACAACGGCGCTGCCGGTGGTGCCATGATTCCGCTGTTGACGCTGGGGATTCCCGGCACGGGGACCACGGCTGTCCTGATGGGTGCGCTGATCATGTTCAACATCACCCCGGGCCCTCTGCTGTTCCAGGAGCGGCCGCAGGTGGTCTGGGGCTTGATCGCCAGCATGATCGTTGGCAATGTCATGCTCTTGATCTTGAATCTTCCATTGGTCAAGGTATTTGCCAAGGTGATCGAGACACCACCCAAGTATCTGATTCCCGGAATCCTTGCCATTTCCGTGTTCGGGGTCTATGCCGTGCAGCTCAGCCTGTTCAATCTGCTGCTAATGGTTGGCAGCGGCGTTGCGGCCTACTATCTGGCGAAGAACGATTACCCGATAGCCCCGCTGGTCCTGTCGCTCATCCTGGGGCCGATGATCGAAAACAATTTGCGCAGAGCCGTGAACTTGTACAACGGGGACTACTCCAGATTTCTTACCGAACCTATCTCGCTGACGTTCCTGGTGATTGCCGTCCTGTGGGTTGCCATCCCGCAAGTCATGAAGTTGCGGGGCCGAAGGTTGGAGGAAGTCATAGGGTAGTCCACCCGCTCGCACGTCATCGGTGGACCGCAGGAAGCGGACAGGGACGGGAACGGGAGACGGGGTGGGGAACCGGTCCCTATCCCTGTTGCCCGTCAGGAGACGTCATGCCCCCTCGCATTGTGTTGATCCACGCGGTGGCCACTGCAATCCCGCCCATCCAGCACGCCTTCAAGGAAGGATGGCCCGAAGCGCAACTCAGCAACCTCTTGGACGACGACCTGATGCCCGCCTACACACGGGAGGGGAGCCTC
>JALORE010000460.1 GCA_025459125.1 Planctomycetota bacterium
TCTGCTTTCCGTCCGCCTCTCACGGCCGGACGATCGTGCCATCAAGCAACCGATCCGTGCCGCGGTTGCGGCCCGGCGTCTTGTACGGGAATTTCGCCGCCAGCTTCTCGTCGATGTCGATCCCCAGACCCGGCTGATCGTTGGCGTACAGGTAGCCGCCTTTGATCTCGGGGCAGCCGGGGAAGACCTCGCGCAGAGTCGCAGAGAAGCGGTTCTCCTCCTGGATGCCGAAGTTGTAGGAGGCCAGGTCCAGGTGCAGGTTGACCGCGTGGCCCACCGGCGAAACGTTGCCCGGACCGTGCCAGGCGGTCCGCACGTTGAACAGCTCGCAACAGGCGGCGATCTTGCGCGCCATGCTCAGGCCGCCGATCGCGGAGATGTGGCAGCGAATGAAGTCGATCCACCGGTTCGCCACCAGGGGCAGCCACTCGTTGCGGTTGACAAACAACTCGCCCATCGCCAGCGGCGTGGCGCACTGCGCGCGGAGATGCTGAAACCACGAGACGTCCTCCGGGGCCAAGGGATCCTCCAGGAAAAAGAGCCGGAAAGGCTCCAGGGCCTTGGCCAGCGCGATCGCCTGCACCGGCGGAATCCGCTCGTGGACATCATGCAGCAGCTCGACCTCAAAGCCCAGCTTGCCCCGCAGATACTCGAACATCCTGATCGTGTTGTTGACGTAGGGGGTAGGCTCGAAGACGGGCGAAGGGGCCACCCGCTCGGGCCGCAGCTTCTGCACCTCGTCCGAGGTGGGGTTGGACACCCCGTAGCCCGAGAAGCCCGGGACGGCCAACTGCACGCGGACATGCCGATAGCCTTGGGCCATGTACTGGCGCACCCGGTCCTCCAATTCCGGTAGCGTTCTGGCGCTGGCGTGAGTATAGAGCGTCGCGGCCGCCCGCACCTTGCCGCCCAGCAGCTTGTACAGCGGCATGCCGGCCCGTTTGCCGAGAATGTCCCACAGGGCTCCGTCGACGCCGCTCAGGGCATTGTTCAGGGTGACGCCGCTGCGGAAATAGGACGTCACGTACTGCGTCTGCCAGATATCTTCGATGTCTTCGACGCTCTTGCCGACCAGCAGCGGCTTGAGGTACTCATCGACGACGGCCCGGACCGCCAGCGGCCGTTCCCCGTGCGTGGCGCAGCCGAGGCCGTAAAGTCCCGGCTCGCTGGTCTCGACTTTGACAATGACGAGCCAATCGCCCGGCTGCGTGAGGATCGTCCGCACATCGGTGATCTTCACCGGCCCCGACCCGCGCCGCACCCTCTCCTTCGCTTCGGCCACTTCCTTGGCTTCGCCCAGCGAACTCAGTCCCGCCATCAACCCGCCGCTACCCGCCAGGGCCTTGAGCAAATCTCTACGATCCACGATCCCAGTCATAATGGTCTCTCCTTGCGATTGGCTCCCACGATACGCCCCCCACTGGATTTGCACAAGCGCGAACGTTCGGCACGGTGGGTGAGGGTGCGGCCGGGATACAGGGGCGGATTCACGCCTCCGCGCAGGGCGAACCTGGGCTCCCAAACGCGATCCAGCGCGTTTGGGGTCCCTGTCCCCGTTCGCCCCCGCCGTCGCGCGTCTTCGCACGACAGTTCCCGCGACCTCATCATCCCAGCAGGCGAGCGCGGGGGAACCCTGTCCCCGCTCGCCTAAGAGGGGCACGGGCATCTTGCCCGTGGTCCAGAATTCATGAGCCGGATGCCTATGCCACCCAGTCGTGCGGGGACGCGCGACCTACGAAGAGAACGCCTCACGGCGTCACTACGAACCTGGGCGGGGCATGGAGAAGGTCTTGAGAATCACGGATCGCGGAGCGCGGAAGATCGTGCCGTGCATGGCCTGGGGCGGCACTCGCAACTCACTGGTCCGGTCGATCCACTGGACCAGATCCGTCGAGGCTGCCAGGCCGAAACGGTTGGCCTTCAGGCGGAACCGGTCAAAATAGAGCCGCCACTCGTCCCCGACTTTCAGCAGTGTCGGCCCTTCGGTCCATTGATCCGCCTGTACACTCGACCCGGGACCGGCCACCGGCCCGCTCCACGGTTTGCCCGGATCGGTGGGCGAGCGAAATTGTGGCGGGAACGGCTTCGTCAAATCGGCCGGGACCGTGGTCACCCGGATATTCTTGCCGCCCAGTTCCTGCATCTGCTCATTCTTGCAGACCATCACCCACCGGTCGTCGGACGCGTCGGGAGTGCCCCGATCGTCGAACGCCATCATCGCATCGATCTCGCTGACCCCGGGCGAGAAGAAGACCTGGGCATCGGTGAAGCTCCGGAAGTCGGTCGTCCGCGAAATGAACGTGCGGTGGTGCCGCAGATCGGGTTTGACCTTGCGGGCCGGGTCCTTCTCCAGCCCGCCGGAGTTGTGCCCGCCATCGCCCTGGACCCCGGCGGTCGCCGAGGACCAGATGATCGCGTAGTTCTTCTGCACCGGGTCCCAATGCACCTCCGGCGCCCAGGTATTGGCGGGCCGATCGTCGGCCGGCCAGTTCTGGAACGGCTGCACCCGCACCGGCTCGGACCACTGCTTCAAATCCCGCGACGTCGCCGCCCCGGAGCACTCCCCCGTCCAGCTCGAAGTCCACACCATGTGGAACAACCCCTCGCGATACACAATCGAAGGATCGCGCGTCAGGTTCTGCCCCGCCCACTGCGGCGGTGTCAAGACCGGCTTGCCCTCATTGAGATCCTGGAACGTCAGTCCATCCCCACTGGCCGCCAGATAGACGCCCGTCTCGCCATTGCCCTTGAAGTAGCTCAGCAGATAGACATCGTCGGCCGCAGGCAAAGCCGAACAGAGGATGATGGTCACCATTACGAAACAACCGATGCGAATCTTCATCGTGTTCTCCCCGTCGCGTCTACTCTGCTTTCAGACGCAGGATGGTTACGGAATTGCCCGGGAAAGTGTGCCGGAAACTGGAGCTTTCTATGTTGTTGGGCTTCGTCACCGGGGCGACCTTGGTTGGCTCTGTCATTGAGTTCTCGTCGGTTGGGTTCTCCGAGGTCAGAACCGTAGCTTTGACCGGGCCTGGCACGGTCTTGATGCCGTTGAGCCTAATGTCGGTAGCGAGCTCGGATTTCGAGGTGTTGACAACTTTCAGGATGACCTCGCCGGTGCTCCTGTCGCGGCTGGCGGAGGCGTAGAGCGACTTGAGGACCGGGGGCGTGACGTCGTGGATGAGGTTGCCGTCGAGATAGCACTTGATGTTCCGGCCGGCGGTCTCAATCCGGATGTCGTACCAGCGGCCGATCTCGATGGAGCCGGGCACCTCGTTGCCGATGATGCCGCCCATCTCGATCGCGTGACGCTGGTTGCCCCAGCCGCCCAGGTTCCACCAGCTCTTGCGGTTGTCGTTCTGCACGTTGAACAGGATCAGGAAGCCCTCGGCTCCGCCGAGCTTGCGGGCTTTGAGGGTGTAGGTGCAGTCCATCCAGCTTCGATCGCCGGCAATGGCCCGGACGTTCTCCGCCGAGCTGTTCTGGCGCAGGGCGCCATCCTGCACGCGCCAGTCGCCGCCGAGCAAGCGCCAGCCCTTCGTGCCGTCGGCAAAGTCGCAGGCGAAGAGCGTTTGGCCGCCCTTGGTCACCTTGATGTCCTGGAATTCGGCCTGCGTGAGCCACGTGCCGACGCCGATGGCGCCGCCGCGATACTCTTCGTCATCGCTCGGTTCCAT
>JALORE010000461.1 GCA_025459125.1 Planctomycetota bacterium
GCCCACGGGGTGCAGGTGACCAACTTCGGGATGGTGGACGACGCGACCTCGGCCTATGCCCTGCTGCCCCGGCTTAAGGCCGCCGACCTGGACCTGGTGTTCTGCGACATGCTGACCTACGCTACCTCCGCATCGTGCGCCGCCATCCTCCGGGGCCTCGATGTCCCGCTGGTCCTGGTCGCCCTCCAGCCGCTCAAGGCCCTGGATTACTCCCGGGCCTCCACCTACATGCAACTGTGCAACGACGATTTCTGCGCCGTCCCCGAGTTCACGGGCGTGGCGATCCGCATGGGCAAGAGGCCTCCGCCGGTGATTCTCGGCACCCTGGAGGATGACCCGGCGGCCGAGGCGGAAGTCGCCCAATGGTGTGATATCGCCATGGTCCTGCACGACCTGCGCCGCGCCCGGATCGGGCATTTCGGCCACCCCATCGAGCACATGCTGGACATGCAGACGGACCAGACAGCCCTCACCGCCGCCTTCGGCTGTCACATCGTCCAGACGGAGGCCGATGAGCTGCTGCACCTCTCGCGCACGGTCACCGAGGCCCAGATCGAGGCCAAGAAGGCGCAGATCCTCGACCTGTTCGACACGCCCGACCCGAAATCCGACCCCATCACGGAGAAGCTGACCGACCGCGACCTCCAGGTGGCCGCCCGCGTGGCGGTGGCCTTGGACAAGTTCGTCGAGGCCCACAACCTGGACGGCCTCGCCTACTATTACGAAGGCGAGGAAGGCAGCCCGCTGCGCGAGCTGGTCACCAACCTGATCGTGGGCAACTCGCTGCTGACCGCCGCGGGCTTCCCCATGTGCGGCGAGTCCGATCTCAAGACCTGCCTCGCCATGCTCATCATGGACCGGCTCGACATCGGCGGCAGTTTCGCGGAGTTCCATCCCATCGACTTCCAGGAAGGCTTCGTCCTGGTGGGTCACGATGGGCCGCACCATATCAATATCGCCGACGGCCGCCCGGTCCTGCGGAGCCTCGCCAAGTACCACGGCAAGCCGGGCGCGGGCGCCAGCGTCGAGTTCAAGATCAAGGAAGGCCCGATCACCATGCTCAGTATCGGGGTGACCGCCGCCGGCGGGTTCAAATTCATCCTCGCCGAGGGCGAGAGCGTGCGCGGGCCTATCCCCCCCACCGGCAACACGAACACTCGCGGCTTCTTCGAGCCCGAGGTCCGGACTTTCCTCAAACGTTGGGTGGCCGAGGGTCCCACCCACCATTTCGCGCTGGGTATCGGGCGCCACGCCCGCACCATTCAGAGCGTCGCCGAGATCCTCAAAGTCGAAAGCGTCCTGGTCACGCCATAGAAACGGAAAGGAGGCAGTCATGCGCCTGTGTCGTTCCGCGCGTGCGGTCGTGTTGGTCGGACTGAGTCTGGCGTCCGTGGCCGTCGGCCTGGAGCCGGTGAATCCGAACCTTTGTCCCAGTGCCCGCGAGGTCCTGACTTACCTCGAGTCCGTGTACCAGAAGAAGGTGCTGGCCGGGTACAACGTGTACGTGCACACGCCGGACGACTACGAGCAGACGGGCAAACACGCCGCGGTCTGGGCCCGGGACATCCGCTGGCTCGGCGACGCCGCCGATGTGATCCGCCACGCCCGGGAGCACCACTATATCCTGACGCTCCACTGGCACTGGTTCTTCGGCGAGGACTCCGCCTGGCAAGGCAAGCGCAAGACGCCGGTGGACGTCGGCAAGCTCGTAACGCCGGGGACGCCCGAGCACGCGCAGGCTCTCGCCGAAATGAATGCGGCCGCGGACACGCTCCAACGTTTGGAAGATGCCGATATCCCGGTGCTGTGGCGGCCCCTGCACGAGATCGACGGCGGCTGGTTCTGGTGGACCGACAAGAACCAGCCCGAGAACACCGCCCAGCTCTGGCGGATGATGTACGACCTGTTCACCCGCACCCGCAAGCTGGACAACCTGATCTGGGTCTACAGCGCGGGCGTCGGCAAGAAGACCGTCGCGGAGCGTCAGCGTTTCTATCCCGGCGCCGCCTACGTCGATATCGCGGGCATCGACATCTACGGCGTGGACATCCGCCGGGATACGCAGAAGTACTGGGACTACTACAACACGATGGCCCAGGTCGCGCCGGGCAAGATGCTGGCGTGCAGCGAGTGCGACGCCATCCCGGACCCGCAGAAGATGCAGGACGGCACGCAGCCCAAGTGGCTCTACGCCCTGCCCTGGTGGGGCACGCCCGACAACCGCCGGCCGTTCGACTGGGCCCTCGCCACGATGCGGCATGACTTCATCCTCACGCTGGATGAGCTGCCGCCGCTCGGGCAGGGCAACATCGCGCCGCACATCGGCATCCTTCAACCTCTCGATGACGGCTCCGGGTGGTACCCGGACACCAAGCCCGTGATCGAGACGTACGCCGTGGACCGCGGCGGCCGTGTCCTGTGCGTGGAGTTCCGCGCCAACGGCCAGTCGATCGGCACGGTCGAGGCGGCCCCCTACACGTTCGCCTGGAACAACGCTCCAGCCGGCTGTTACGACATCACCGCCGTGGCGGTCGACGATGCGGGGACGCGCACGACCTCCAACAATGTGCGCCTTGCCGTCGGCCTGGTGGACCTGGCCCGGGGCAAGCCCGTCACTGCTTCTTCCGGCAAGACACCCGAGAAAGCGGTCGATGGCGACTACCATTCCGCCTGGTCGAGCGACAACACGGACGACGCCTGGATCTACGTCGATCTGGGCGCGGTCCACACCGTCGAGCGCGTCAATCTCCTCTGGGGCTGGAAGATCCACGCCACCGATTTTACGATCGACGTGGCGCGGACCGCCCCGGACGACCCGCGGAGTTGGACAACGGTCCACAGCGAGAAGAACCGTGCCTACGTCACGTGGGAAGCCACGGACCGCGTGCGGTTTACACCGGTCTCCGCCCGCTACGTGCGTCTGCACGCCACTCGCCGGGCCAATCGCCAAACCTGGGGCGGCTACCAGCTCACGGCCCTCGAAGTCCCCATCCCCCGGCCGTGACACTGTACGCGAGGACTTGCCGAGCAACGCATGCCATCCTCAAGGCCAAATACCTTGGCTTGTAGTGTACCCGTAAGGGCATAGCGTGGGTGGCAGCGGCAAGCGCAGCTTGCCGATGGCTCGTGGGATCGATGCAAACGCCATCGGCAAGCTACGAAGACTGCGCTTGCCGCTGCCACCTGATCACCCACCGGCGGCTTCCCGATCCAGGCCCGGGCCGCGCGGTGCGGACATTCCCATCTCCAAGCACCAAGTCTCGAACAAGCGCCAAAGTCCACAAACCCCATTGGGGCTCATCCGCGTCAAGCATACTTCGCCATCCAGGTCGGCCTCCGGGGCCCCAAATCCAAGAAGAGAGAAGAGAAGAGGCGGTTCAGGGAATAGACCATCGTGGCCTCGGCGTCTCTGCGTCCTGCCCTTCGTCGTACGACCACCTGCAGTATCGACCTAAATGACAGGATCAGTCGTGGGCCGAAATCACTGCCAAGAGCGGCCCATAAGCGGATTCCTGCGAAACCTGGCCTTCTCGGCTACCGCCGCCGTACCGGACCTGTTGTATCGGCTGCGCCTTCCTGATCCTGGTTTCGTCCGCTGGTGCCCGGCTCTGCCAGAGTGTTCCGGGCACGGTGTTCTTACGCCCGAGAACCCTGCGGACGGGACTGCCGTCCGAG
>JALORE010000205.1 GCA_025459125.1 Planctomycetota bacterium
CCAGGCGAAGGTGCTCGTGATCGTCTTCACCTGCAACCATTGCCCGACGGCCCAGGCGTACGAGGAACGGCTTAAGAAGCTGGCGGCCGATTACAAGGATAAGGGCGTCGCCCTGGTCGCGATCTCGCCGAACGACCCGCTGGCGGTCCGGCTCGATGAGCTGGGGTACACCGACGTGGGCGATTCGCTCGCAGACATGAAGATCCGGGCGAAGGACAAGCAGTTCAACTTCCCGTACCTCTACGACGGTGACACGCAGGGGGTC
This sequence comes from Planctomycetota bacterium, assembly GCA_025459125.1. Classification (GTDB taxonomy): domain Bacteria; phylum Planctomycetota; class Phycisphaerae; order Sedimentisphaerales; family Anaerobacaceae; genus PLanc-01. The sequence continues at coordinate 266 of JALORE010000205.1, forward strand.
TCGAAGGCGTACGGCCCGGTTTCGACGCCGCACGTGTTTGTCTTCGACCGCGAGCGGAAGCTGCGCTTCGTCGGCCGGCTGGACGACAACGAGCGGAGACCCCAGGACGTCAAGTCGCACGATACCCGCAACGCGATCGAGGCCTTGCTGGCGGGCAAGCCCGTCCCGGTCGAGAAGACCAAGACCGTCGGCTGTTCGATCAAGTGGTCCGACAAACGCGACTCGGCCAAGCAGTCGCTCGAGAAGTGGGCGAAAGAGCCGGTCACGCTGAGCGCGATCGACCTCGAAGGCGTCAAGAAGCTGATCAAGAACGATGGCCAGAAGCTGCGTTTGATCAACATCTGGGCGTCCTGGTGCGGCCCATGTCAGCGGGAGTTCCCCGACCTCGTCGAGATCAACCGGATGTATCGCCACCGGGACTTCGAGATGGTCGGCGTGAGCGTGGACGGCCCGGAGACCAAGGGCAACGTCCAGGCCTTCCTGGAGAAGCAACAGGCGTCCTACACCAACCATCTCTACAGCGGCAAGGACACCTACGCCCTGATCGACGCCGTGGACCCGAAATGGGAGGGCCCGATCCCGTACACGCTGATCGTCAAGCCGGGCGGCGAAGTCCTCTACCGCCACCTGGGCACGATCGAGCCGCTCGAGGTCAAGCAAGCCATCGTCGAGTACCTCGGCCGAACGTACAAGTAGCATGGGCGTACCGCCCATGAGTCGCAGAGCCGTCTTGGCCCTGCCTCTGCACGGGCGGGACGCCCGTGATACTCATCAGCGAGATGCCCAGGCTACGCAGAGGCGCGGACAGGTCTGCTCGCGGTCCGAGCCCATCACCGGTTGACGGGGCTCCCGTCCGGGATTAGACTCCGCTGCATGGACAGACCGCACAAGGCAACCTGTCACCACAGAGTATTTTTCAGGAGGGCAATCCCTATGGACTCGCGCACCCGGACTCTCTATCGCCTGGCGTTCATCGGTGTTCTGAGTTGGTGTGGCAGCGGGCTGGTGCAGGCCGCGGACGCGGATGTGAATGAGGCGATCCGCAAGGTTCGCATGGGCACGCTGGTCGTGGAGGCCGCGCCGGGCACCGAGATCCGCGTCGAGCAGTTGCGCCACGAGTTCTGGTTCGGGGCGGCCCTGGCCAGCCAGATGTTCAGTGGGCGAGCCAACGCCGAGGAGGCCGCCCGGTACCAGAAGGTCTTCCTGGAGAACTTCAACGCCGCGGTGACGGAAAACGCGCTGAAGTGGCATGCGATGGAGCCCCGCCAGGGTCAGGTCGATCACTCCATTGTCGACGCGATTCTCACATGGACCGACCGGCACGAGATCCCGCTGCGCGGACACAACATCTTCTGGGGGATTCCCAACCGGGTCCAGCCCTGGCAGAAGACCATGGACGACGCCACCCTGCGCGAGACGCTCAAGGCCCGGGCCCTGGATATCGGGAAGCGCTATCGCGGCCGGTTTGCCGAGTATGACCTGAACAACGAAATGCTCCATGCCAACTATTACGAGGAGCGCCTGGGCCCGGGAATCACCCGCGACATGGCCGCCTGGGTACGCCAGGAAGATCCGCAGGCGGTGCTGTTCCTGAACGACTACGATATCCTGACCGGCCGGCGTCTGGATGACTACATCGTCCACATCCGCCGGTTCCTGGACCAGGGCGTGCCCGTCGGCGGAATCGGCGTACAGGGGCATCTCCACGGCGATTCATTCGATCCCGTTGTCTTGCGGGATGCCCTGGCCCGGCTGGCCCAGTTCGGGCTGCCGATCTGCGTCACCGAGTTCAATTTCCCCGGCCAGCGGTCCAAGCACTACGGCCAGCGCGGCGTCCGCCTGTCCGACGAGGAGGAACAGGCCAAAGCCAAGGCCATCGTAGATTACTACCGCATCTGCTTCGCCCAGCCGGGGGTCAAAGGCATCCTGATGGGGGGATTCTGGGAAGGGGCCAACTGGATTCCCGTCTCCTCGCTGTACCGCCGCGACTGGTCGCCCACGCCCGCTGCCCAGGCTTATCGCGACCTGGTATTCAGGGAGTGGTGGACGACCTGGCGCGGACAGACCGATGCCAGTGGCAAGTGCGAGGTCCGCGCCTTCTACGGCCGTCATCGCGTGACCGCCGGCGGCAAGGAGACCGTGGTCAGCCTGCAGCGACCCGAACCAAGGAAGGTGATTTCGCTGCAACAATAGGAAAGGCGGTGTGTGAGACGCACCCACGCCTGTGGAGGCGAAAATCAGGGTGGCAGCGGCAAGCGCAGTCTTCGGAGCTTGCCGATGGCGTTTGCGCCTTTTCCACGAGCCATCGGCAAGCTGCGCTTGCCGCTACCACCCGGCGCAAGTCTCGAATGGCAAGCAGCTTACGCACCGCCTGGAACGAACCGGCGGTATGCACCCAACGGATAGGGCCGGTCTGATGACCCAGTCAGATGCTCGTGTTCTTGAAGTTGAGCAGCTTGAGCATCTGGCCTGGGCCCCCGGAATCTTCGGGAAATTGAGCCCCAAACGGGGGTGTCGGCGCCAGTACCGGGGGGCTCGTGGCGGTCTTCGTAGGGCGAGCGTCCCCGCTCGCCTTTTCGGGATGGTGATATCGTTGGAGCGGTCGTGCGAAGACGCACGACCTGGGGGGCGAGCGAGGACGCTCGCCCTGCGCGGAGGCATGAATCCGCCACTGTATGCCGGCCGCGCCCGGCGCAGGGGGGCCCGGCAAATTGCCGTTGCAGTTCGATCGTCTTCGGGTTAGAGTACCCGCACGTACGGAATGGAATTCCGAGGTATCGGTTTGGGCGGCCGGGCTGTCCAGCGCACTTCCGGGGTGTGGAACATGGCGGAACATATACCGACGCGCGACGAGGCACTGATACTGCTCCAGCAATACAACCAGAACGAAGCCCTGATCCGGCACGCTCTGGCGGTCGAGGCGGTCATGCGTTACTCTGCCCGCAAACGGGGCCAGGATGTCGAGAAGTGGGGCATCATCGGGCTCGTGCACGATCTGGACTATGAGCAGTTCCCGGAGCAGCACTGCCACAAGAGCGGCCAGATCCTGCGGGAGCACGAGTGGCCCGAGGAGTACATTCGGGCCGTCTTGTCGCACGGCTGGGGGATCTGCACCGACGTCGAGCCGCAAACTGACTTGGAGAAGACCCTCTTCGCGATGGATGAGCTGACCGGACTCGTCGCCGCCACGGCCATCGTGCGACCCAGTAAGAGCGTGCTCGACATGGAGCCCAAGTCCGTGAAGAAGAAGTGGAAAGAGAAGTCCTTCGCGGCCGGCGTGAATCGGGACGTCATCCAGAAGGGGGCGACCCTGTTGGGCGTCGATCTGAACGACCTGATCGCCGACGCCGTCCAGGGCATGCGCGAAGCGGCCGAGGCGATCGGCCTCAAGGGCGAAGTGGCCCCGCCGGCGTGAAAGGAAGTTCGTCCAACGTGAAAAGCCAAGCGTGGAGTCAAACGCAGCGTATGTCGCACGAAAAGCAACTGTTCCGGCGCCGGAGTCTTGGCGGTGCGGCCGTGCTGGGCGTCTGCCTGGCGGCGGCGCTGGTGAACCTGGCCGGCTGTGAGAGCCGCGGCAGCAAGAGAGAATCGCTGACGGAGCCGGAAGTCAAACGGCTGACGCAGGCCCTGAAGCCGAACCGGCCCGATCAACTGGTCGTCTGCGGCGAGACCATCACCTGGGAGGACGCCATCGCCTCACTGCCCGAGGAGGCCACCTCGGGGCCTTCGCTGAAGGAGAGACTGCAGCGGGCTGCCCTGGAGATGCCGTTGCGGGAGTTTATCGAGGCACACGGGCGGCTGGTGCAGGACCGGCTTAACAAGCGGATCTCGAGTATTGTGCTTTCCCAGCGGGCACAACGGGACCTGGGCCAGAATGTGGATGAGAAGCTGAACGGGTACGCGGACCTGGAGCTGCGCCGGTTCATCTTCGAAGAGCACGGCGGCAACGGTGCGGCGGCCGACGCCGCCCTGCAGAAGATGGGGATGAACCGGGTCATGTACAAGCAGTGGCGCAAGAAGCAGATTCTCGCCCAGCACCTGGTCAGATCGAAAGATACGCGCGATCGTCCGATCACGTACAACGAGCTGCTGGCACGCTACGAAGAGATCAAGGACCGGCGTTTCGTGCGCGAGAAGGTCTTTCAACCGCGTCTGATCGACATTGACGTGGCGAAGATGAAAGGGGAGGGCTCGGGCGGCGATGCGCTCCAGCAGGCCCGGCGGCTCGCCCAGGAGTTGCGCCGGCGGCTCGATGCCGGCGAGGATTTTGCCGAGCTGGCGAAACGGTACTCGCACGATTCCCGCGCCGTCGACGGCGGTTTGTGGCGGCCGCGGAATCCGGATTCGCTGGCCTCTCCCTATGAAGTCCTGGCCGAGAAGGCCAAAGACGTGCCGTTGGGCCAGGTGATCGGACCGATCGAAGCGCCCGGGCACTTCTTCATCCTGCGCGTGGAAGACGTGCAGGAAGGCGGCTACCGGCCTCTGAGCGAGGTCCAGGATGAGGTGCGAAAGGACATCATGGACCAGCGCCTGAGTGCGATGTCGGATGAGCTCGATACCGAGATTGCCCGGGAGGTGTCCCTGGTCGATACGAGCCGTTTCGTCGTCTACAGTCTCGAACGCTTCTACCGTCAGGTGCGTCGCCTCGATTAGTTCCCCATGGAGATCATTGCGCACGGCATCGACCTGGTGGATTTCCCGCGCATCGCGCAGATGATCGAGCGGCACGGACCGCGGTTTGTCGAGCGCGTCTTCACGCCGGCCGAGCAGGCGTATGCACGCCGTCATCGGAATTCCGTCGAGACGTACGCGGGCCGTTTTGCCGCGAAGGAGGCCATCCTCAAGCTCGTCGGTACCGGCTGGCGGGGCAAAATCGCCTGGACCGATATCGAGGTGATCAACAACGGCGCCGGTCAGCCCGAGGTCACGCTTTCGGGCGAAGTGAAAGCGATCGCCGACCGGCTGGGAATCCAACGCATCAGTCTGAGCATCACCCACACCGCCGCTTTCGCCATCGCGTCGGCCGTGGCGCTGATGGAGTCCAAGGCCGCGCCGGGTTCGCCATGATATGAGAGCGTCTGATTTCGATTGCATTGTCATCGGAGGGGGGCACGCCGGGATTGAGGCGGCGCACGCTGCCGGGTGCCTCGGGGCGCGGACGTGCCTGCTCACTCTGAGCCGCCCCACGATCGCCAAGATGAGCTGTAACCCGGCGATTGGCGGTCTGGCGAAGGGGCAGATCGCGCGGGAAGTCGATGCGCTGGGCGGCCTGATGGGGCTGGCAACCGATGCGGCGGGGATTCAGTTCCGCCTGCTCAATCGCTCGAAGGGGCCGGCCGTGCAGTCGCCCCGCGCCCAGGCGGACAAGTACCGATACCAGGATTTCATGCGCGCCCGGCTCGAAGAGACCCCCAACCTCACCATCGTCGAGGCGATGGCCTCGGACATTTTGACGGAGGACCGGCAGGTCTGCGGCGTGCGGTGCAACAACGGGATGATGCTTGCCGCCCGTACGGTTATCGTCACCACCGGGACCTTCCTGCGCGGCCTGATGCACATCGGCGCCGAGCAGTTCCCCGGGGGCCGGCTGGGCGAGCCGGCCGCCGGTGAATTATCCATGAGCCTGGAACGGATCGGCCTGCAACTGCGCCGGCTCAAGACCGGTACACCCGTCCGGCTGGATGCCCGGACGGTCGATCTCGACCGGCTGGAGGTCCAGCCGGGCGACCCGGAGCCCGTGCCGTTCTCCTTTCTGACGGAGCGCATCGACCGCCCGCAGACGCCGTGCTGGATCACGTACACCAACGAGCGCGTGCACCAGCTTATTCGCGACAACCTGAACCGCGCGCCGCTGTACACCGGCCAGATCACCTCCATCGGTCCGCGCTACTGCCCGAGCATCGAGACCAAGATCGTCCGGTTCGCCGACAAGGACCGCCACCAGGTGTTCCTGGAGCCGGAGGACGAGGCGCGCACGACCATCTACTGCAACGGCATCAGCACCTCGCTGCCCCGGGATGTGCAGGAGCAGATGCTCCGGCTCATGCCCGGCACGGAGAACGCGCGGATCGTCCATTACGCCTACGCGATCGAATATGATTCCTGTCCGCCGGTGCAGCTGCAGCCGAGCCTGGAGACCAAGAGGATCGCGGGCCTCTTCCTGGCGGGCCAGATCAACGGCACCAGCGGCTACGAAGAGGCCGCCGGCCAGGGCATCATCGCAGGCATCAACGCCGCGCGCAAGCTCCAGGGCCGGGAGCCGCTCGTCCTGGGCCGGGACCAGGCGTACATCGGTGTCCTGATCGACGACCTGCTGACCAAGGGCATCGACGAGCCCTATCGCATGTTCACCTCGCGGGCGGAATACCGCCTGGCGCTGCGCTCGGATAATGCGGACAGGAGATTGACGCCCATCGGCCGGTCGGTCGGCCTGGTCGAGGAGACCCGCTGGAGCAAGTTCCAACGCAAGCACGCCGCCATCGAGGATCTCAAGCAACGGCTGCGAAGCGTGCGCGTGGAGGGTGCGACCCTGTGGGATCTGCTGCGCCGGCCGGATGGGCCGTCGCTGGACAGCCTGATTGCAGATCTCGGATCGCGGATTGCGGATTCGACGACGGACGATCCGGCACAATCCGCAATCCGCGATCCGCAATCCGCAATCGCCCTCCGTCCCGAGGTCCGCGAAGCGGTCACGGTGGACGCCAAGTACGAGGGCTATCTGGCCAAGCAGGAGCGCATCGTCGCGGCCCAGCGCAGTCTCGACAGCAAGAGGATCCCGGCCGGCCTGGACTACGGGGCGATTTCGCACCTGCGGGCTGAGGCAAAAGAGAAACTGACCGCTTTCCAGCCGGCCACGCTCGGCCACGCCTCCCGCCTCGGCGGCATCACCCCGGCCGACATCACGGTGATCCAAGTCTACCTCAAGAGGAATTCCAGGGACTGAGATTCGCGGGCCGAGGCCCTCAACGTCCCGGCGCTCTGTGGCTGTTGGACCGGCGATACGGGAGCAGCGTCAGGATGCCGAAGCCCAGGAGCGCCAGTGCCGGCGGTGCGGGAATGGCCCCGATATTATCCACGCCCAGGAGCGCTACCGCCTCTGGTCCCGGGAATCACGCATTCGAGCCGGACTGGACGCTATGGTAGGAAAGGAGTAGGTTACGTCCATGCTCGCTTTGTCTGAGAACACGTACAATCGCAACGTGCCGCGCGACGAGCCCAAGTTCAAGCTCTGGCGGTCGGCGGGCCTGATGCTGACGTACCGGTGCAACGCGGCGTGCGAGTTCTGTTACTACCACTGCTCGCCCCGTCAGGGCGGACTCATGCCCGTCGAGACCTGCATTGGTGCCTGGCGGTCGCTCCAGGTGCTGGCGGGTGAGGACGCGAAGATCCACCTGACCGGCGGGGAGCCGTTCCTCCACTGGGAGCATCTGGTGGAGATTCTCCAGGAGGGTAAGAGACAGAATCTTGGCCCTGTCGACCTGGTGGAGACCAATGGTTTCTGGGCGACCGATGAGCAACTCATCGCGGACCGGCTGAACACCCTGATCGCACTGGGCGTGCAGCGGCTCAAGATCAGCGTCGATCCGTTTCACCAGGAGTACGTCGATATCGAGCCGGCCCGGCGGTTGGCGGAGACGGCGAAGAAGATATTGGGCCCCGATCGCGTCCTGGTGCGCTGGGAGAAGTACCTTGGCGATCTGAGATCGTCGCTTTCAGATCTGAGATGGGACGAGCGGGATCGCGTCTACGTCGAGGCCTACCGCGACTATCCTTTCCGTTTCACCGGCCGGGCGGCGGGACGATTGGCGCAATTGATGATTGAGAAGGCGGACGTGGACTTCGCTCTGAATCAGCAATCGTCAATCATCAATCATTCCTGCCTTCCCGGTTTCCTCGGGGCCAAGGGCGTCCACATCGATCCCTACGGCAACGTCTTCAGCGGCGTCTGCAGCGGCATCATTCTCGGCAATGTGGGTCAGACGCCTCTGGTGGAGATCTGGAAGACCTTCCATCCGAAAAGCGACGGGCTCGTCGGGGCCCTTTGTGAGAAAGGCCCCTGGGGATTGCTGGAAGAGGCCCGCGCTGTCGGCTTTCAGGAGCTGCCCGCCTACACCGACAAATGCCACCTCTGCACCCATGTTCGCCAATTCCTGTTCGAAAGACACGTCGAGCCGGCCGTGATCGGTCCCGCCGACTGCTACAGTTCGTAGTGTGTCCGTAAGGGCGTGGGAGCGCGGGCGGGACGCCCGTAATACTCATGGACGCGCGCGTCCATGCTACTGGAGACGCCTGTGGGGGTCCTTCCGAGCACACCAGCCGACTGGGGCAGACCGCTCCCCACTTCTGCACGCGCCAAAAATCTCTCAGAAAATTTCAGAATCATGCTTGACTCTCTCTGTTACGACTGTAACATTATGCGTGTTACAGATGTAACAGTAAAAGGAGCCCCATGAGAACGATGCCGAAGATCTCAGAGGCCGAGTGGGAGGTCATGAAGGCTCTCTGGGAGAAATCCCCGCAGACGGCCAATGAGATCGTGGAGATGTTGTCCCTGCGGACCCGCTGGCAGCGGGAGACGATCCGGACCCTCATCAACCGGCTGGTACAGAAGAAGGCGGTGGCCTTCGAAAAGGAGGGACGGCAACACCATTACTATCCTCTCATCGCCGAGAGTGCGTGCGTGAAGGCCGAGACTCGCTCTCTGCTGCGTAGATTCCGGGTTAGTGCCATCGAGCCGATGCTCGCGGCCCTGGTCGAGGAACAGCGCCTGTCGGAGGAGCAGATGACCCGCCTCAAAGAGATGCTCGACGGCAAAGACAGCAATACGAAGCGCCGCCAGCCAGAATGACCGGTTTCACGTCGAAAGGGGAGACTGTGGAAACGTTCAGTGCAGGTCTGACCACGTTCTTTCAATCGGTGCTGAGAGCCACGCTCCAAGGCAGCCTGCTGATCTGTCTCATCCTGTTGCTCAAGACTGCCTTGCGAGAGAGGCTGCCGGTCCGGTGGCACTACTGCCTCTGGCTCGTTTTGCTCGTGCGTCTGGCCCTACCCTGGGCGCCCCAGAGCCGGCTGAGCATCTACAGCTTGTTCCCACGGTGGCTTCCCGCCTCTCGCACGCTCTCTACTCCGCCTCCGAGCGCCCACTGGGACGCGGCAGACACGACGCAGCTTGCCGCGGGAGTGGACAGGCGCACAGAACCTGCGGGGCTTTCGGCGCAAGGGGAAAGACCGCAGCCCGGGCAAGGCGGGGCCGCGGTTACCGCCCCGGTCATGAGGCAATCGCGTAATGTGGCGGGGCTGAGCACCCGTCGGCCCTGGGCTGGGTCGGCCGCTGGTGTCGTGCCATGGCTGTGGTTGGCCAGTTGCCTCATCCTGGGCGGGTATGTTCTTCTGCGGGCCTTCGGCCTGTGGTGGGCGGTTCGGTCTGAGCGGCCGGTCACCGATCAGCAGATTCTCGACCTCCTGGAAGACGGCAAGCTGCAGATGCGGGTCCGGACCCTGGTGGGCGTGGTCGTCACCGACAAAGTCCAGACGCCAGCCCTTTTCGGCGTCATTCGACCGCGCCTTCTGCTGCCGCAGGGATTGCTCGAGACGCTCGGCCTGGACGAACTGCACTGTGTGTTTCTTCACGAGCTGGCTCATCTGAGGCGGCGGGATATCTATCTGGCGTGGCTGGTCTGTCTGCTGCAGATGCTCCACTGGTTCAACCCGCTCATGTGGTACGCGTTCCGCCGGATGCGGGCCGACCAGGAAGTGGCCGCCGACAGTCTGGCCCTTGCCAGCGCCGGGACGGACGAATCTCGCCACTACGGCCATACCATCGTCAGCCTCGTCGAACGTTTCTCCCGGCCCCAATACCTGCCCTCACTGGCCGGGATCTTGGAGAATCCCTCTCATATCGAAAGGAGAATTCAAATGATTGCCAAATTCAAGAGCGACTCCCATCCCCGCTCGGCGCTGGGAATCGGCGTCATCACGGTGCTGGGGGCGATATCCCTGATCGACCCGACGCGAGCCGCCGTGTCGACGAGTTCCACACCGCAAGCCGAAACCGCGATGACGATACGCCTCGTAGAGAGGGACGCCGGCGGAAACGTATCGCCCGACGGGAGATACCTCTGCGCTTGGGACGCCCAGGAAAGAGCTATCACCATTCGGGAGTTCGCCACGGGCGCGAGACGAACCTTCAAGCCGACGCTGGATGGCACGGACGGGAGGATCAACGTATGGCCCTTCCTGATGTCGCCTGATAACAAGGCGATTGCCTACGCCGTATGGGGCGCCAAGGACGAACGTCTGTGTCTTATCGGGGTCGATGGTTCCGGGCAGCGCGTCGTCTGTCCCAATGTCAAGCCGGTCGGGTGGTTTCCGGATGGTAGCCGGGTACTGGGGGTTCAGCTCCCAGGGGAGCCGAACAACTCCGGCAGAGAGATCGTGTCCGTCTCCATTTCGGATGGTTCGGTGCAGAAGATCAAGTACTTGAAGTCTACCAGCGGTCGACAAGGGGCACAGGGTCTAGGTCTTTCGCCCGATGCGAAATACCTTGCCTCTGACGTGCGTCAGGATCCCTCTTACAAGTCTGACATCGTTGTGGTCGAGATCGATTCGGGGCAGGTAATCCCGGTCGTGCAGCACCCGGCGAACGACAGGCTGCTGGGGTGGACGCCTGATGGCCGACACATCCTCTTTGCCAGTGATCGCATGGGAGGACCGAATGTTTACCTCGTGCCCGTCGCCGAGGGCAGGGTGCAAGGCCCGCCCGAACTGGTCGTCCGTGGCATTGACATACCCTCCGACAGTTCCAACCTGTTTGCACCGAACGGCTCCTATTACTATCGGGTGATGCCTCAAGTCGGCACGGTCTACACGGCTGGAATCGACCTGGAAGCGGGCCGACTCTTGTCTGCGCCGACTCCGTTGGGTGCGGCAGGCTGCAATAGTTGTGCCGACTGGTCACCGGACGGCAAGCGTCTGGCCTACTGCCCTGGTCCCTTGGGGTCGTTGGGGGTCTCCCAAAGGGACCTCATCCGTATTCGCACTCTGGCTACGGGCGAAGAGCGCGAGCTCATCCCCAAGCTTGCGATGATGGAGTGTCTGCGCTGGTCGCGCGACGGACGCTCACTGTTGGCTTCGGGCCTGTGGGCCAACAGACTGGACAAAGAACGCTGGGAGGACCGCGTGTACCGCGTTGACGTCGAAACCGGCGACAGCGCCATCCTGCTGCAGGTCACGAACGACGAAGACGACAAACTGCTCCGTGCGGAACTGTCCCCCGACGAGAGAACGATCTTCTACTCGTCGCGTCTCTACTCGCGCGGGCTATATGCCCTCATTCGCCGGGAGATGGACAACGGGGAGGAGAAGACCATCTTTGAGGCAAAGAATGTGCCGATTCGTTCGTATCCCGAGCTTCCCTGGGCCCTGTCACCGAACGGAGATTACATTGCTGTTGCCTTCAACGAGCCGCGTGCGTCCAAGATAGCCATTGTGCCTTCGCAAGGCGGTCCGGCTGCCGAGCTGCCGCGCGGTGACGAGACCCCGCGCCAAATCAACGAACTCGCCTGGTCCGCCGACAACAAGACCGTGCTGTTCGTTGGCCCTGCGCGTGACAAGCCGAAGCCGGGGCCCAAAACCGCCATCGAATTCTGGCAGGCGACAACGGATGGCAGTCAACCTCGCAAGATATTCGAAGCGGACCTCGGTTCCGAGTGCCTCTCCTTGCGTGTCCACCCAAACGGCCGGCAAATCGCGTTCACGACAAGCCTGTGGTGCACCGAGTTGTGGGTGATGGAGAATTTCCTGCCGGCGAGTATTGGCATGAAGGGTTCACGATAGCGCGCGCAGACCGTCGAACGATCCGTGATTTCTTATCGGCAGGATTTCTTTCCCATCTGGCGGAGCAACGCGGACGGTTCGCGCTACTTTGCGGCGGCGAGGGCATCTGGGAGGGTGAGCGTGCCCTCGTAGAGGCTGCGGCCGACGATCACGCCGGCAACGCCGATGGGAACCAGGCGGCGGATGTCGCTGACCTCCTTGACGCCGCCGGAGGCGACGACGGGTGTGCGCACGGCTTCGACGAGCGCGCGGGTCCTCTCGATGTTCGGTCCGCAGAGCATGCCGTCTTTCGAAATATCGGTGTAGATGATGGCCGCCAGGGGCAACCGGTCGGCCTGGGCGGCGAATTCC
>JALORE010000206.1 GCA_025459125.1 Planctomycetota bacterium
TCCATACCGATGACCTCCCAACGGAACTTCCGTTCCTATCGGATCATCGGATGGCCGCTTAGGTTTTCTTGAGCTTTCGTAGCGTTGTAGTACTAGGAGGACCCTGTAACATGGAACGAACCCACCACCTCCTTCCCAACCTGTGCCAACCCGTGTGGTCTCGCCGTTGTCTCGTGCTGACAGCCGTGCTGTTGTGCAGCCTCGGCGTCCAGGGCCGCACGCGCGCCGCGACGTACTATCTCAATACGGCGACCGGCAGCGACACCAGTTTGGGCACAATCAGTGCTCCCTGGAAGACCATAACCAAGGTTCAATCCAGCACGGTCAGCGGCGATTCCGTCATCGTCCAGTCGGCGGACGCCGGCACGTACATGACCCAATGGCCGATCCAGATCTCCTACCGGACGCGCGTGGTGCGGCAGTTCGAGATCACCTGGACCTTCGACAAGGAGTACACCGTGGGCCAGTTTGCCAACGGAGACTTCTGGGTCATCGGCCCGGTGGCGATCATCGGGATCGACCCGCCATCCACGCCGGTCAGCGGGCGAATCATGAATGGCTCCATGCTCAATCCGGACCCCAAGGTCATCCGACAGGGGTACGACAACGCGATGGGCAACAACGAGTACGACGCGAACCTGAACGTGGCCTACAACTGCTCCAGCACCAATCCGCTCGTCCTGTCGCCCCATTCCTCTCTCATGTCGACGATCAGCGTCGCCAGCGCGGGTGTCATCCCCCAACTGGATCGCGCGGCGGTCTTGACGGTGCTGCCGGCGGCACCGCCCTCGGGGAGTCTCCGGCCCGCCTACTGCGGCACGGACAAGACGATCAAATTCAACAAATCCCAACTGGACTATTCGCTGCTGCGGAGCCTGCCGCCCGTGGAGAGCACGCCGCCCCTCTCGACGCTCGAGGGATACGTGGCCGCTCCTTGGCTCGATCATCAACAGGGATGGGTGGCGCGGTACCAGCACCCGCGGAAGAACATGCCGGATTACGGCGTGGGCATGCACAGTCAGATCGACAACATCGCTCTGGCCCTGCACCTGAACTGGACGAACGCCCAGAAAGAGCGACTCCTGGTCCGCTTTGTGCAACTGGGCATTGACCTCTATGGCATCGCCTCCAACGGCGGCACCTGGAACTGGATGGGCGCCGGTGGGCACGGCGGCGGGCGCAAGTGGCCCATTCTCTTCGCCGGCATGGTCTTGAACGATCCGGCCATGAAGGGCATCGGCGCCAAGTCCGGCGACTACCTCTACCAGAACGGCCACGGACCAGGCCACTGCGCGCCGGATTACGTCCACTTCGGAGAGGACGACCAGACCTTCTACGTCACTCAGGCCGACGTGGACGCGACCCACAGCTCGCAGTGGCATCCCGACTCCCGCGACACCGTGCGGACTCCCTACGAGACTTCGGACATCGGCCTGCCGGAGTGGGGCATCTACCACGCGACCGACATCTACACCGCCAACAAGTGGCTTTCGACCATGTATCGGAACGTGGCCGGTCCCGCCCTGCACGGCACTGCCCTCGCAGCCCTGTTGACCCCGGGCGCCAAAGCCCTCTGGAATCATGACGCCTATTTTGACTATTGCGACCGGTGGCATACCCTCCCCTGGGATGGATCATTCCCCCATTACCTGTCGCAGGACGGCTTCCAATCCTACATGTGGTGGGCCTACCGCAAGGATTGCGGTCCCGTCTGGCCCGAGACCGGAGCCAGCGCCCCCGTGCTCGCCCCCATCGGCAACCAGCAGGTCGTCGTGGGCGAGACGCTGACCTTCCAGGTCAGTGCCATGGGCGGCCGTGGCACCTTGACCTACTCCGCCTCCGGCCTGCCCGCCGGGGCAACCTTCTCGAACCAGACCTTTGCCTGGACGCCGACGAGCGCACAGATCGGTTCCTACGCGGTCACGTTCACCGTCACCGACGGCCGTGCCCAGGACTCTGAGGTCAGCACCATCACTGTGCTCCAAGGCAACTCCGCGCCGGTCGGGGCAACGATCGGCAGCAAGTCCGTCAACGAGAACTAGGCGGTCGCTTTCTCCCTCAGCGCACGGACGCCGACGGCACGGCTCTCACCTACACAGCCACAGGGCTGCCCCAAGGCGCCGGCCTGACCGGGCAGGCGTTCGGTTGGACGCCCACCTACAGCCAGGCGCGCAGCTATCAGGTGACCCTTACCGTCCGTGACGGCCAGGCTCAGGGTCATGACGACGGTCGCTTCCAGGTACTCCCGTCCGGCATACCAACGGATGATGGTCTCGGCGTAGAGGGTCGCCGGCAAGGCAATCAGCAATACGAGCCACAGCAGGACGCGCCCGCCCCGATTGCGTGCATGCCCGTCACGACGGGGACGAGGGGGCCCGCCATGCCTGCCAGCCACGCCTCGATCTGCCGGCGACCCAGAATCCCCACGCTCCACACCGCCGCCTCGGGGCTCGCCCACCGGTTCAAGATGAGCATGATGATGAGCTCCCGCAGCCGATAGGCGATGTTGGTCAGGAGATTCCAGGCCTCGAAGGACGCCAGCTCCCAGGCCCGGCGCCATTGGATCTCCCGCATCCGGAAGCGCAGTACGGGAAGCATTCGCCGGGACAGGATCAACGTGACGAAGGTCTGGACCAGCTCGGTCGTCACGTTGGCCGCCACGACCCACAGGACACGCGTGCCGACCCCAAAGAGCAGCACAAAGAACAGCAGGCCCGCAGCAGTTCGGCGCCGACGCTGATCGCGTTGTGCCGCACGAACTTCTGTCGGACATAGAACCCCACGCCGAACGCCACACAGGGCGGTTTGACCACCGCCGAGAGGATCAGCAGGGCCGTCATGAGGCGGGCATCCCAGAGCCGTTCGCGCGGCACCACGAGGACCTTGTCAATGTGCCAGGCCAACAGCCAGCCGCCCGAGAGGATCAGGGCACCGGTGCCCAACAGCAACGGGAACATCGTGGAGACGATCTGCATCACACCCCGATCGTCCCGTCTTGCATACGCAGCGAGCACGAAGCGGCCGATGCGGGCGGTCAGGATCGAGGTGATGAGGGGCAGCAGCACCACGAGGTACATCAGCAGGTGCAGCAGGCCGTACTCCTCCTTGCCGATCCGGTGCGGCAGGTATTAGTGCAGCCACAGGATGACGGAGACGTTGATCGTACGCGCCAGAATGGCGCCGGCGGTATTGAGCAACACCAGCCGTTTGCTGATTTCGACCCTCATCGCCCCTCGTTGGCGACCCGGACGTAGCCGTATTGATCCGGCAGGAAGGCCAGAATGGTGTCCGCCAGGTCCGCCGCGGCGGCCCGAGCACAGTGCTCCAGGACCGAGCTGATTTGGACTTGGGCCACGTAGCGTGCGGGATCACCGGACAGGTTTGGCCGCCGGCTCAGAAAGCCCGAGAAATCACGCTCGCTCAGCGTGATGCGCCCGTTCAGGACATAGTAGCTCAGGACGATGATCTGCTGGTACGACGGGGCCGGCCGGTGGAACCGGTGGACCAGGCAGCGGATCGAGCGGCCCGTGCGGGACACGATCTGCGAGGGCTCGGTGCCGTCGTGAATCCAGCCGTGGGCGGGGAAACACACCATGGGCTGGTGCCCGATAATCCCCCCGGGACGGGAGGAGCAGTACACGACGTAGAGATCCGCCCAGATGCCCTGCGCCGCATTCAGATACCGGCGGCTGACGAAATCGTCCGCGAAATTCCGCTCCATGTAGACGCGGGTGGTCTCCTCGATCTCCAGGTCTTGGCCCGCCCAACCCTCCACCTGCACGGGCACTTGTCCCAGCGCGACCGGCAGCGCGACCGGCGCGAGTGAATCCCCGTGCACGCGGGTGACCGCGGTGCGAAAGACAACCCCGGAAGTCATCAGCAGGACGACCGCCAGGACGGCCGGGAACCATAGCGGAGTGCTTCCCCGCAAGGCGTTCCAGGGGAGAGAACTCTCCCGGCGCCGCGGGCCACCTTGGGCTTGCCGATGGTACATGGATGCACCTGTTCCCCCAAATGAAGCGCCGGAGCACCCGAGGCCGCCGGGGACACACGTCCTCAGACCCGCCCGCACGGACCGGCGCACAGACCCCCTCCTCCGTCCCAACCTCGCGCTCACCGGGCGCGGATTCTACGCGCCGGATCGCGCGGCCGTCACGTCGTGGGAGATGACTTCAGCTTTTGGCTTGGTCGAGGATCAGGTCCTTGACCCTCTGGCTGGGCAGATTCAGCGCGCCGTAGGCAGCGGCCGCGGCCGCCCGCACGGCAGCGTCCGTCTGACCGGAGCTGATCAACTGGTAGATATCCCCCACAACCACGTCCGGCAAGACGTTGCCATGAAGCTTGGCCGAGACGACCAGAGCCCCGAATGCCGCGGACCGCACATTCGCGTCATTCTCGCCGTTCAGCGCCAGCGCCGCGATCGCCCGCTGGGCGTCGGGACTGCTCAAGTAGGCCAGAATCTGCCCGGCCAGCACGCGGATCTCCGCACGCGGATCCTTGGTGGCCCCCACGAGAGCCGGTTGGGCCAGAGACAGATCGATCGTGGGATTGCGGCTGGCCGCCACGCCCAACAGGGCCTGGGCCGACCGCAAAGCGTACATTTCGGCCAACTCCGGTGTCCAGGGTTGACCGCCGGTCGCCGACGCCGGCTGGGCGTTCTTCGTCAGCGCCTCGGCCAGATTCCGCACGACCGTCCGGCTTTCGCTGAACTCCTGTCGCGGCCCGGCATTGGCAATCGCGATGGCGGCACTGTAGCGTACCGCCTGGTCCGGGAACATCAAGGCCTGCAGCAGCGGCTGGGACGGTCCCAGGGTGTACATCAGGGATTTTTCGCCGGCGGTCGTCGCCAGGGCCTCCACCGCGCCGAGTGCCACGCCGGCATGACGATCATTCACGGCCCGCGCCAGGGCCTGGTGCAGGTACTCCGGTCCCGCCGTCGTCGCATAGACGAGGGCCTTGGCGTGGTTCTGGCCGAAGTATCCGGGCATCGGGACACCCGTGCACTCCGCCTTGAGAAACGCGGCCAGCCACAGCCCGATCGACGGGCCGAACTGCTCCTCGGCACGCAGCGACCATTCGCAGCAGCGCATCGCCATCAACTCGTGGAAGCACGCCGGGTCCACCTCGACCCGCTGCAACCGGTTCGCCTGGGCATCCCAGAACCACAGGTTGCCGAAGGGCAATCCCGCCGTCGGGGCCAACGATTCGTCATGATAGTAGTAGCGTTCCGCCAGATGGTAGAAGAGAGCCGCCGCCGGAGTGCCGACAGCCTGCGGATCGATCGTGCGCATGGTGGCGAGGGCCAAGTCCCGCAAGTCAGCCGCCGGGGCCTTCTCCGCTACGTGCTTGAGGTATGGCAGCGCCTCCGGATAACCAATCGCGCCCAGGGCCCGGATGATCTCGGCCCGGAGCCGTGCGTTCTCCGTCTGGAGAGCGGCCGCCAGGGGCCGGACAGCGGGCCGGCCGATCTGCGGCAAGGCCTCGATCATGTCGGACAGCTTGGTCTCCGTGGACGGGTCCTGGATCGCCTGGGTCATCGTGTCCAGCAGGAAAGGCACCGCGTACTCCCCGGCGTCCTTGAGCCGTCGGATCGCCGTCATCTTGCCCCGGGGCGTGCTGCTGAGCCGCCGGACCTCATCGACGATGATCTTCGGCTCGGTCCGCTGCTGGAAGCGCCCTTGATCGACCAGGGCCAGGAGCTGGCTGGTCATCTTCGCCAGTTCCTCATCGCGAGAGGTGTCGGCAATCTTCAGCGCCCACTCGTAACCCTGCTGATTCGCCTGGACCAACTGGAAGAGCTCCGACGGATTTGGCTTGCTCTGCAGGATGGCCTGTCCGTAGCCCTTGGCCAAGTCGAGCCGGGCGATCCTCGTGTAATGAAGGAAATCGTTCCAATTGTTCGCCAGCGTTTGGCGGGAGTCCCCCGTACCGACCGCGGCGTCCGGGGCGGGTTGACTCTGCGTGAAACCCACCCCCACGACCAAACATCCGATAACCAGAAGCACTGCGGCGGTTCGTCCGTTCAGCATCGAGACGCCTCCCAATCCCCGTTCTCCAATCAGAGGACCACCCGGCTGCAAGAAACGGGGGAAAAGGCTGAAAAAGACCCCATCCTCCCGGTGTCTGCAATCGAGTGGTCCATCCCTTCTTCTTCAAGCGGTCACAAACAACAAGCCGTCGTAAGTATTCGGCTGCAACCTACTTATCCTAAACCCAAATCCATACCCTGTCAACAAAAAACCACTTTGCCCAGGCAACCCATCCCCCCACTGTCCGTCGTCCCTGTCTCGTGCGGCAACCGAGGTCGCCCCATCCGTCCGTTACAGCCGAACCGTGGCGACGGCCCAGATGTCCCTCGTAGGCCGAGCGGGGACGCTGGCCCCTTTACCCCGAAGATCACGGAAGATCTTGTGCGATGACCTTCCCTGAGCTTGGCCCAGGGAGGTACAAGGAGGGGCGAACGGGGACGTTAACCCTACGAAGAGGGTGCATATGTCGCGGGGTGCCAACTGCACGTCCTCGATTGCGGGCAGGGGATTTTCCCTGGCCGCCCCGGGCAAGGTCTGGTAAGATGTGCTTATGCAGGTCAGGAGCAATCGAAGTTTTGGCAACACTCAATCTCCAGACCCCAAGTAGGAGATGACCACGATGACCCGCCGCATCATCCGTCGCAAATCATCAATGATCAATCCTACGGGTTTCACCCTCATCGAGCTGCTGGTCGTGATCTCGATCATCGCCCTGCTGATGGCGATCCTGATGCCTACGCTGCAGAAGGTCCGCAAGCAGACGAAGCACGTGATGTGCCGGTCGAACCTCAAACAGTGGGGCCTGGTCTGGGCCATGTATCTCGAGGACAGCAACGGCAAGTTCCCCGACTATCTCGCCGACACCTGGATGCGACAACTGACGCAATACTACTCCAATATGAACGCCCTGCTGTACTGCGCCATGACGACCAAGACCGTCGCCGAGGGTGCCCCGGTCCGCTACGCCGTCATCGGGACGCCCACGGCTCCGCGCGGCAGCTACGCGATCAACGAGTGGGTCTACGATAGTGACGACACCAGCGACGGGCGAAAACTCACGGACTACTGGCGCAACACCGGCCACAAGGGTCTGGCCAATGTGCCGGTGATGGGCGATGCCGCGACGCGGTCGGACGGCCAGCCGTATCCCACCGACAGCCCGCCCAACTTCGAGGGCGAGCCGCGGACCGGCGTCGGCACCGCCGGCAATGAAATGCGAGTCTTCTGCATCGATCGCCACGACGGCGCGGTCAACATGCTCTTCATGGACTGGAGCGTCCGGCCGGTCGGCCTCAAGGAGCTCTGGGCCCTCAAGTGGCACTGCACGTTCGATGTCACCGGCCCCTGGACCCGGGCCGGCGGCGTCCAGCCCGTTGACTGGCCTTTGTGGATGCGGGCCCTCAAGGAATATTGATCGCCGGTTCGTCGGGTGCTCGTAAGAGCACAACTCATCTGATGAGTTGCAGCGAACAACTTCGGTAAGAGCCGGGGGCGCGGCCCTCTTCGTGGCATGGGCGCGAGCGCCCCTGAGTGGCGCGGCCGCGAGGGGCCGTGAATGTAGCGAGTCTTCCTGGGCAGGACGCCGGGTGCTATGCCTACGGCTTCGCGTGGGCATGTCCTGCTCGCAGAGTCGAGCATGTTGACGAAGCGCCAGTCTGGCACCCAACAACCAAGGGGTGCGATCACCGGTTCTGTTCGTGAAGACTCATTCGGCGAGCGGGGACGCTCGCCCTGCGAAGAGAAGGCTCCCCTGCCCGGCCGGTGCCGAAGCTGTTCCCAAAGATCGATCAGGAGGCGACGCCGGAGCCGGGAGCATCCTTGGAATCAGAGAGCCGGCGGAGCATGCGACGGATGTCACCGATGCCCTTGATGGCGACGTAGATCGTGACCGTGGAATACCACACCAGCACGGCTACCGTCAGCGACGCCCAGAACGGGTGATCCTTGAGCATATT
The DNA here is from genome assembly GCA_025459125.1 of Planctomycetota bacterium. Taxonomy (GTDB): domain Bacteria; phylum Planctomycetota; class Phycisphaerae; order Sedimentisphaerales; family Anaerobacaceae; genus PLanc-01. The sequence goes on from JALORE010000206.1 coordinate 7,985, forward strand.
GATGAGGCCCATCGCCATTCCTTTCCTCTTCAGGCACTCCTGGCCGGCGGTTTGAGCAGCGAGCCAACGACCATGGCCACCGCAACCAGGGCATAGGTCCCGATATTGACGAAGTTGTCACCGACGTAGTGCCGGGCCAACCCCACCGCCTGAGTCAGGGCCTGGCCCTCCTGGATGATCTGGTTACCCGTTTCATCCAGGACCGGGACCCGCACCTCCACGAACAGGTTCAGACTCAAGGCCAGCACGGGCAGCGCCGCACCGACAATAATCCCGGCGATCGCGCCCCAGTTGTTGGCCCGCCTCCAATAGCAGCAGGCGATCAGCAGGATCGACATGCTGGCCAGGTAGATGGTGCCCGTGGTCTGCAGATACTCCCACAGGTTGCCCTCGAGCTTGTACCACAGTCCCCAGAACAGCAGGAACACGCCGATCAGCGCGACGATGAACCGATTCCACAGGATGCCCTTCCTCTCGGACCAGGCCGTTCGGCGGAAGGGTGCGAGGATGTCATTGTAGATGACGCTGCCCCAGGTGAGCATGTAGGAGGAGTCCGTGCTCATGTCGGCGGCCAGCATGGCCGCGACCAGGATGCCCATCATGCCCGCAGGCACCAGTTGGCTCAACAAGTACGGCATGGCAAACAGCGACGCGTCTTTTTCTCCGAATTGAAGGCCGATCGGGGCCAGGACTCCCGGCGCGACGATCGCCAGGGCGGCAATGCCCCAGATGCCGGGAATGACCCAGCGGCACACGAAGAAGAAGGCGGTGCCGGTATAGACCTTGCGGCCGGTCCGACTGTCCTTGGCGGCCAGCAGTCGGGCGATGCACGTCTGCCAGGTGAGCACGGCGGCGGTGTTGGTCAGGAGGTTGGACAGTACAAAGGGCCACCCGAGGCCCTTGGCCACGAACGGATTGAATCCCCCGGCCCCGTAGTGCGTGTCGACGGCGGCGGTGAGCGAACCCCAGCCTACCTTGCCCAGAACCAGGAACGTGACCAGAAGCAGTCCGGCACTCATGACCACGAATTGCAGGAAATCCGTGACCAGCACTGAGAGCATGCCCCCCAGGATGGTATAGACCGCCACGCCGATCAGCAGAACGGTCATGGCATTTTCGAGGGAGCGGATGTTCATGCCGCAGCAGACCACCTGGAACTGCCCCCCCCCGCGAAGGAATACCCCCATATTGAGCAGGCCGCCCAGCACGATCACGACGCCCGACAGCCAGCGTACGAATTTGCCGTAGCGCTGCTCGAAGAGTTCCGGAATCGTCATCACGCCGGAATCGCGGAGCTTCTTTACGCAGAAGCCGGTATACCCGATCACAGCCATGGCGATCGCATTACAGATCCCCGGGATGGCCCCCGCAAAGCCGCGTGTGTACCCGGCCTGGGACGCGTACATGCACGTGACGATGCCAAACTCCGTGGCAGCCAGGGACGCGATGCCGAGATAGACGTCCATCTCCCGGCGTGCGACGATGAAGTCCTCCACCCGGGTCACGTATCTTCGGATTGCCACGCCGACGATCATCGTCGCGAGCAGATACAGCCCGACGATACCGCCGTCCACCCAAGTGAAATTGCTCGTCACCGTCTGGCCCTCTCGAAAGAACCGGCTTTTCGGCCCGCTTCTTCGCGCATCCAACGGCCTCCTCGTCACGCTGAATGTGGTCACGAAGCAACGACGCTCGCACTGTACCAAAGGAGCGGGGACCTGTAAACGGGAAAAGAATCACCCGGCCGAAGGCATCCCGCATACGACGGCACCGGGGGTGTAATCCTCCGACGAAGCGAGCGGCGTCAATCGCCACCGACCTGGCCGCCGCCCAACGCCGCGCGGGAGCGCAGGAATCGGCTTGGTTCAACTTGGCTCTCATCGAGGCGACACCGCGACGCCTCCAGCCGGGTGGCATCGTCCGGGCCGAAGGCCCCGGCGATGGTCGTCCGGAGCAGGAAAGCCACCATCGCCAAGCCGCGCATGGGGACACCAAAGGCGATTCATCGCATTTGGGGGCCCCTGCCAGGCCTACGGCTTTGCGCAGACATGTCCTGCTCTCAGAGTCGAACATGTCTGCGAGGCGCCAGTCTGGTACCCGACAACAAAGGGGTACGACTACCGGTCTTGTCTGTCAAGACTCGTTAGGCAAGCGGAAATGACACGCGGTCCTTCCCGCGCTTTCACCGCGCACCTGACCGGCGGTTGGCGCCGAGCCAGACCTGGAGCGCCCGCCGCCCGGACGGAGTGAACAGGTTGGGATCGGCCAGCATTCGTTCGAGCTGCAGCACGGGCAAGAACCCGCTCTGGGCGACAGTCAACTCGTCGGGGTTAGGCGTGGGAGTGCGGTGGGACCGTGCTTCGTAGACCGGTCCACTGTGGGCAAGTCCCATGAACCAACCGACCAAGTGCAGAGCGAGTGGGTCCAACTCGATACCCAGTTCCTCTTGGACCTCGCGCACGGCGGCTTGCTCGAAGGTCTCGCCCGGGTCCACGTGGCCGGAGGCCGAGATCGTCTTACGATCGGGCCAGAGCCGCTTGGTGGTCGCTCGATGTTGTATATAGATCTCCCCCGCGGCGTTGAGAATCGCGACATAGACACAGGCCTGCTCCCAGCCCGGGGTCGCATCCGCCTCCTGGTGGTCGACCAACTCGCCAAGAAAGACCGCCTCGCCTTCCTTCCGCAATCGATAGACCCGCTCCGGGGCAAAGCGGTTCGGCGTATGCCGGAGACTCGTGGACGCAAAGAAATCCTGCTGCGAGTTCACACCGCCATGATACCCGACTTGCCGGCACGCGCGAACACCGTCGCGTTGCCCAGCGGCCGGCATCCCCACCTCCTGCGCGCCCGCAACCTGATCGCCGCACCCGGAGGCAATCCCTCGCCCCACTTAATCACTAATCAAGCTCTGACCCCATGCTGACCCCGCAAAAAGGAGAGCGGAGTGGGCTTGTGCGATGAACTGTCCCCGGCGTGATTTGAACACGCAACCTTCAGCTCCGGAGGCTGACGCTCTATCCAATTGCGCTACGGGGACGAAACGGCCTGAGCCGCTTCACTACCAGTACCAGCACTTTTACCACGACCCCACTACCCTGTCAACCGTTTCACCCGCCAAAATCGAATGATCGTAAAGATCAGGGGAGGGGCTTTTCTGCGAACAGGCCGCTGGTATTCGTGAGCAGCGCGCCGCCCGGGCCGGCGTGCAGGGAGGCAGTCCCGATCGTGGTGAAACCCTTCTGTTTCATCTCGTCCGCGATGCGAACACGCTCGCTGGGACCGCCTTCCCCGGTCTGTGGCAGGCGCCCGCCTTCGTGGATGACAGGAATTTCCTTCAGCTCCAGGTCGATCCGGTCGGGATAGACAGTAGCCACGAGGTAGTTCACCTTCGGCTCGCGACCGATCCCCTGGCCCGAAGCAATCTGGAGGATGTCGTCGGCTGGCGCGCACGCGACGGCGCGCGCATCGCCACACAGGTACAGGTCGACGCCGTGTTTGCGGAGAGCCTGCCACAAGGGCGATTGGCGTCCGCCCGCCAGCATCAGGCTGCCGGAGTCATCGGTCCCGGCCGGCGTGAGGACCGGTGCGTGGCCCAGCGCGACGATGTGCGCGACGCCGCAATTGTCCGCGAGCGTCTGCTCCAGCCATTGCAGTTGCTCGCCGGTTACCTGCGGGACGATACCGCCCGGCGAGCCGCTGTCCCTTTCGAACACGTCCAGGGCGACGAACAGGGTGTTCTCGTGGAGAGCCGAGAACGCGGTGCCCTTCATACGCAGCGGGCCGTTGCGGGGCATATTCATGAACCGTTGAAACTGCCGCTTGAAAACCGGCACGAGGGCGGCTTTGTCCACGGGCCAGGGACTGCCGCCGACCTCGCTGTCGCCGACGGCGGCGTAGAATCGCAAGCCGTGCGCCTCCATCCGCTTGATCCACGCGGCATACTGGACCGGCGCGAGCTTGTCGATCGCCGCTTTGTCCGACCAGCGGCCGGAGACCAGATCGCCGGGAATGAGGACGAACTGGGGATTCTCGGCCTTGACTGCCTTGAGGATGTAATCCAGCGTGTCCTCCCAGCCGGGCTGGGGATAGGCGAGATCGGCCCCGACGAAGTTCGGAATGCTGACGAAACGCCAGGTTTCCACGCCCGAGACGCCGTCCTGTGGGACCTCGGCCTTGGCCACCCAGAGGATCGCGTTTAGAACCAGCTTGCGGAACGGCTCCATGTGCCAGTTGCTCGAGAAGTGGCCGCCGGCGAAGCCGAAACCCCGGCCGCCATCGGGACGGGTACAGGCCCAGGCCAGGACCTTGTCCTGCGGGTCCCGGGGCGGGAGCTTCCCGGTCATGATCGGCACGACGTTCGCATCGTTCGGGCGGAAGCGGATATCGAAGTACCACTCGTCCTCGGCGACGTAGCCGTGGCAGCCCCGGGTGATCGGGTGGCCGTTATTCAGCACCGTCGT
>JALORE010000207.1 GCA_025459125.1 Planctomycetota bacterium
GACCATTCTCTGCGGCCGTTGCGGATCCGTCAGCTTCCACCAGTCTACCAACAGCATCGGCAACGCCAGCGCAAGTACGATGCTTGGCCGAAATCCCTTGAAGGGAAACTCGAAGAACGGGGGCATCGGCCAGTGCCGGCCGCCCTCGGTGACCACGGATGGGATATGTAGTGCGGCCCCGACGGCGGTGCCGACCAGAGTTGCGACCAAAGCCGCCAGAAAACACGTGCCCACCTTGCCCCAGCCTTTCGACTCCGGCTCGAGACCGGGCCACCACTGCCGGCGGGCCCGCAGAATGATCTGCGACGCCACGCCAATCATCAGCGCGACGACTCCTGCCGTCTCCAGCGTGCCTCTGCCGCCCTGGCAGCAGAGGAACCCGGCGCCCAGAGCGGTGGCCGCGATGGCGGTCCAGGCCAGCTTGCGGCGCTGATGATGGTTCAGGGGATCGGCAACCCGGGACTGATGGATCTGCTTCGTCCTCTCCTTGGCGGTCTTGATCTTCTCGGCGAACTTGTTCCCCGCGACCTCCGCCTTCTTGGCGAACTGGGTCCCGAAGATCTCTGCTTTCCTGGCGAACTCCTCGGCCTTTTTGGCGAGCAGCTCGGCCTTCTTACCAATCTCTTTACTGAAGTCACTCTCCGCGGCCGCGCCAGCAGGCTTCGGCCCGGACTCCTGCGGCCGGGCGCCCCGAATCTTCTGCGCGAGGTGCTCGGCCACGACCGACAGCTCCTCCGGAGCGAATTGCGAGACGCTATTGCGCACGTGCTCGGCGCCGAAGACGTCCTCGACCATTTCCTGGACGCTCTGGTACCGCTCGGCGGGCTCCTTGGCAAGGGCCTTGCCAATGACCCGGGCGAAGGGCTCTTCGATATTGGTCAGGTCCGGGGCGGCGGTCATGTGCTTCATGAGAATCTCCGCCGGGCTGGACCCCAGGAACGGGACCTGGCCCGTCAGCATCTCATACAGCAGCACGCCCAGGGCGTAGATGTCGATACTGCGGTCGTAGCGCCCCGCGCCGATCTCCGGGGCCATGTAATGCACAGTGCCCACGGTGATGGTATGGCTGACGTGATGGCTCGCGCTGATGGCCTTGGTCAGGCCGTAATCGCCGATCTTGACATAGCCGTTCTCGTAGAAGATGTTGCCCGGCTTGAGGTCGCGGTGGACGATGCCGCACTCGTGCAGGAACGACAGGCCCTTGCCGATCTCGCGCAGGAAGAAGGCGGCCTTCTGGGACCCGAGCCCCCCGGGGGATTCCTTCAGCACGTCGGCCAACGACGGTCCCGAGACGTATTCCATGATCACGAAGGGCTTGCCCTTGTCGTTGTACTTGACGTCAAAGACCGTGACCAGGTGCGGGCTCTTGAGGTTCATGCATTGGCTGATGCCCCGCAGCTCGATCTGCTCGTAACTCTGAATCACCTTGAGCGCCACCTGGCGACCGCTGTCGCTGATGGCATAGTAGACCTCGCCGAAGCCGCCCCGCCCGGCCGCCCGCTGGATCGTGTATCCCTCCAGCGGCCGATCTCCATATTTGTATTGATACGTGTCCATTTTCGTTCTGCCGGATTAAAGTAACACGTTATCGTCCTGGATCCCCGCGCGGCAGGCCGCGTGCGGAAGACCGTCACTCCCCGAGCCTGGCCACGGCCATCGAGAGCTTACCGATCTCGATACGCCGATCCAGGGCAAGACCGACCGTCGGGTCAAAACTGTGACCATCCACGAGTATACTCTCTTTGGCCCGGCAAAGCAGCCGGCCATTCTGGGCAAACAGCGCCACGGGCTCTTTCAGTAGCTCGGTGCGGATATGATCGTTGGCGTAGGGTCCGATAAGGATATCGCGGTCCATCAGGATCAGTTGCTTGATGTCCGGCCGGCTGAGGCGGGCGCCCGAGACGGTCAGGACCGCGGTCGTGCTCGCCGGGTTCGGGAGATGGAACCGGATCTGGCAACGCGGCGACAGGGCGATCCGGTCGCCGTCGGCCAGCAGCTTCTCCGTCACAGGCCGATCGTTCACCGCGACCAACGTCTGGGACCGCAGGAAGTAATCGCCTTCCATCCGCTCCAGCATGACGGTTGGCGTATTCGCGTCGGCCATCAACGCCAACATGGGCCGGGCGGATGCGCTGATCGGTCCGAGCGTGACCTGGGCCTCCCGGAAAACAACAAAGCTGCCAACGCCATCCACCTGCAGAACGAACTTCGAAGGCATATTCGCGTCCTCTGATGGTGGATTGCGGCGGGTGGCATCGCCAAGGCCCGATTCGAGGGCGTCCCGCCCTCGAATCGCGGGCTGGAAGCCCGCGGCACGACCATCGCCAAGGCCTGCGGCCTTGACGCTGCCACCCGTCGCATCCCACGGCGTCTCCCGGGTGCTCAGACCCAAAGGTCCCGCGTTCAACTCTTCATACGCTTCCGCCGCACGCTTGGTATCGGCGAGGGCCGCATCGAGCCAGTGAGCCGAGGGGCAGATGGCCTTGACCTTGCGGAGCAGCGGCAAAGCCACCGCGGGCCGGCCGGCCAGCACGTGCTGGGCCGCCTGACGGCACCACGCCAGGGCGTCGGACAGTTCGGCGACTTCGGTCCCATCCCGGCCCAGCGGCAGGAGCCTCTGCAAGAACGAGAAAGCGCGGTCGAGCCGGCCCTGTTCGAGGTCGGCACGAACACGTTGCAGCGCCTGGCTGCGGACTTGGCGGAGCAGGTCGCCTGCCCCGCCGCTCTGGCATTGCCCGATCCGTGCGGCTATCGCGATCTGCATCGCTTCTTCGACATCGCCCTGCTGCAGGGCCTGCTGCGCCTTGACGACCGCGTCCTCGGCCTTGAGCCGAGCCGCCACCAGCTCCTGCCGGACGAGGTCCACGCGACCGTCGCCCGCAGGAGCTTCTTCGAGGATCCGTCCGCCAACCGAGAGCCAGCCGTCCTGGATCTGCTGCTGGGCCTGTGCCACCCGCAGCGCCTCTTGCTGCCGATCCTGCTGCTCCCGCGTGATCGCAGTGCAGACCGCGGCACGGAGCTGAGCGACTTCGGGCAGGTTGCCGCCCAGCTTCTCCGCCTTGTTGCAGTCGGCCAGGGCCGGTTGAAAGCGGTGGTCGGCCAGGCTCTCCTGCCCGCGCTGGATCATCGCCCGCGCGAGCCGGCCGATGAGTCTTTGCCCGTGGTGATGCCGGCGGATGTCCTGGGCCTGAGCGATCTCGTAAGCCTCATCGAGCCGGCCGTCCGCCAACGCACACTCCGCTTGTCTGATTCGCAGGATCAACACGGCAAACCCCTTGCATTTATGATCCACTCAGATCATAAATCATCAATCACCAATCATCAATTCCTGACGGGCTCGGCCATGGTCACGGCACTGGGGTCTTTCTCAGACTTCGGCTGCTGCCCGCGGGTATCGAAGTACTCATCGACCTGGGCAATCAGGTCCGACTCGACCACCGTATCGACCGGGATCGTCTCGACAAACTTGCTCTCGTGCGCCAGGACCCGCTCGGCCACGTCCAGACGTTTCTGAATCTGGGCGATCAGCTTCTCGGTCTGGGCGAGCTTGCTGTTGTCCACCTCGATCTTCGAGCCGGTGGAAGCCGCCTTGACGAGCCGATACTGGCTGGCCAGCGCCTCGATCCGATTCTCCAGGACCCGCTTCTCATTGCTGGTCTTCTCCAGCAACTGGCGGGCGGCGTCCAAGGATCTCTCGCGGGATTCGAGCACCTTGACCTTGCTGGCCAGGACGACTTCGCTCTCCTTAAACCGTTCGAACCGGCCGGCCAACTCCCGCTTCACGTCATCGTGGCTGTAGTTCCGTCCGGAGAAAGCGTACTGGGCCCGCGGCTGCTCCAACGCCAGGCGCAGGGTCTTGATCTTCGACTGCTCGTCGGTGATCCCTTCCTGGTACTTGGCGATTTCGCCCTTGAGGGCCGCCACTTCCACCTCTTCCTCGGCGATCACCCGGATGTTCGTCTGCATCTCGGGAATGATCTCTTCGAGGAGGTCCCGGGCTCGCCGCAACTCAAACTCGATCGGAACCTGGTCCCGGACCGCCGTACGAACACCCTTGGCCGAGCTCTTGGCATAGCTGAGGATGTCTTTGCCAAACAGCATACCACCCAACAGGCCCAGGCCGACGGTCCCCATAACACCCCACTTTACCCATCTGAGAATCATAGCACTGCTCCTTAAATCTCAAGAAACCCCACGATGGACTTTTTTCCGGCCACAAACCGGCCACACCAGATTGGTCGCAAGCCGGTTGCGTTTATTGCTCCGCCGGCCCCCGCTTTTCCCCGTCCTTGCCCAATTTATTTTTTGTCCGGGCTTGAAGACGGAAGGAGGATGGACCGATAGGGATGGAAGACAAGTGCACGTTGGCAGCGTGCCTGTAAGGGCCGATTGTGAAACACTTTACAGCGTCGCTGCCGGCCAACCGACAGATTTGTCAGGGAGGATCGGGCCATGGGGCAGATCACCATCAACGATAAGATGCATATCAAGCAGCTTCTGTGCGACGACTACATCGTGGGTGTCCGGAACACCAGTTGCTACGCCTCGGGCGGGTTCGAGCTCTGGTGGTACGACCGCGAGCAGGGTATTTGCCTGTGTCGCCGGTCCCACTGGTCGGATTTCCGCCGGCAGATCGAGGAGCACAGCCTCGACCATGCCGCCAGCTTCCTCTGGCACAATCGGGGCACCCTGTTCCTCCGCCACAAGGTTGCGTCGCACGACCACACGCCCGAGCCGCTGCCGCAGTCGGAGAACTGAGGCCACCCCAGGCAACAGCCTTCCTTGTGTCAACTCCGCCGGTCCGGAACCCGCAGGGGCGTCGCTCTCTCCTGCGTGTACGGACGCAAGGCAGCCTCTCGCCTGGAACCCTGCTTCATGCCAACAGCATCTTGCGACGGGCGACAGCTTGGGTTAGCATTCCTCTTCCAAGTGGCACGGGCATCCCCCGCCTGTGCGGGGGCAGGCTCTGCCCGTGATCGTGACTTTATGGGCGATCCCGCCCACGTCGCATAGGAGCAAGGCACGATGAAGGTCGTCGCGTTCAACGGCAGTGCCCGCAAGGACGGCAACACCGCGATCCTGGTCCGGCGGGTTTTCTCGGAACTTGAGAAGGAAGGGATCGAGACGGAGCTGGTCCAACTGGCGGGTCAACCGATCCACGGCTGTCGTGCCTGCGGCCAGTGCTTCAAGAACAAGAACCGCCGCTGCGCCGTCGCAGACGACATAGTCAACGATTGCCTTGAGAAGATGCTGGCGGCCGACGGGATCATCCTGGCCTCGCCGACCTACTTCGCCGACGTAACCTCGGAGACCAAGGCCTTGATCGACCGCTGTGGCTACGTCGCCCGGGCCAATGGCGACATGCTCCAGTGCAAGGTCGGCGCCGCCGTGGTGGCGGTCCGCCGGGCGGGCGCCATGCACGCCTTCGACTCGATCAATCACTTCTTTCTGATCGGCCAGATGATCATCCCGGGCTCCAGCTATTGGAACATCGGCATCGGCCGCGCCAAAGGCGAAGTCGAGCAGGACGAAGAGGCCCTGGGCACCATGCAAACCCTCGGCCGGAACATGGCCTGGCTGCTCAAGAAGATCAACGGCTGACCGCAACCGCAGGGAGTTCCGTGCGTGTCTGAACCATCCAACCTGCCGGTCTGGGCGAGAAACGCAAAACCAGGCAGGTGCTTCTCGTCAACGGCCGACATTGCCCTCGAGACGTCGGACATGCTTATCAATGGCAGAGAAGTCCTGCTGTCCGATTTCAGCGACTGGCACGGATCAGCGCGTCCATGCCAGGGTCCCGGTGGAGCCATTCGATCTCGGCGAAGCCGGCGGAGATCAGGTCCTCCTGAAACTCGGCGAAGGTGAATGTGCCGCCGGCTTCGGTGCCGACCAGCATGTTGACGGCAAACAGCGCTCCGGCCGGCGGCTGGGTCCGGGACTCCTCCATGACGATATCCCGAATGACCAACGTCCCACCGGGGACCAGGGCGGCGTGGACCCGGGCGTAGAGGGCCCGGTTCTGGGCGCGGGAGTTCTGGTGGACGATGGCGCTGAGCCAGGCGAAATCGGCTCCGCCCGGCATCCGGCCGGTGTTGTAGTCGCCGGCCACGAGGGTGACCCGGTCGGCCAGGTGCGCGCGGGTGAGCCGGTCCCGGGCCAAGGGGATCACCTCGGGCAGGTCGAACAGAACGCCCGTCGCTTCCGGGACGGCCCGCAGGAAGGCGATGGTCCACGTGCCCGAGGCGCCGCCGACATCCAGGATGCGCTGGAACTGCAGCGGCATCAGCCGTGCCAGGGTCTGGGGGACCACCGGCTGGGTGAAGTTGTTCATGGCACCGATGAAGGACTCGCAGTCCCCGGCCTGGCCGCGAATGCTGGGCTCCCGGGGGACGGGGCGACCCGTTTGGACAACCCGGGCCAACTGGGCCCAGCGGCGCAGGCAGTTGCCATGATGGCGTATCGCGGGCAGGATGTTCGTCGGCGTGTCCTCGGTCAGCAGCGCGATCACGTCCGGCGGGACCTCGTAGATGGCGCCTCTCTTGACCAGCAGCTCGAGTGCGGCCAGCGCCTCCAGAAGAACCTCGGTCGCACGCGGGTCGGCCTGGATTGTCGCGGCCAAGTCCCTGGCCGGCGCGGGCCGGCGTACCAACGCGGTGAACAGATCCAGGTCGGCGGCGGCGGTGACGAGGCATGCCTGTCCATACCCCCGCACCGCTTCCATCAGTCTGTCGGCGTTCCAGTTCGTGCTCATATGGAACTCCCATCGTCCCGGCACGCGGCTACGCCACACACGCACCCGGGCCGGAGTCGTGTGTCTGCCCCTTACCACAAAGCGAACGAGCCCGCCACAAGAATCAGTGTACTTTCGCGTTTTTCGGGATGTTTAGGCTTGACGCGCGGGGCGACGGGGGCTTTACTACTTCGGTTAAGTGCCGGGGGTAAACGACGGAGGTGGAGGTACCTGTGCGTTGACCCGCACCGGCCAGGAAGGCAATGGCAGAGCTTTAGGAGGCCATACGATGACACGGATGGTTGCAACTGCGGCGGCGGTCGTCCTGGTGACGATCTTGATGGGCTGCCAGACGAACACCGGAACCAGCCAGAAGCTGCCCATCCGGACGAATCCCAATCTGACTATGCCGGCGCCGCCGCTGGCGGTGCCAAGCTCGGCTGCGGAAATCGACCTCGTCGAGAAGATGGCCTCCAACCGGCTGGCCTACCGCAGCAGTCTCCAGGCCCTCATCCAGTATTACCAATCCTCCGGCAACCACGAGAAAGTAATCTGGGCCAACGAGGAATTGGGCTCGTTGGACCGCATCCCGCAATACCGGTACCTGATCGAGGCCGAGGTCATGCCGGCGAATCTGAAGGCCACGGAGAGTATCGCCGCGGCCGACGAGTTGTACGAAGACGCGTTCCGGACCGAGCGCAAGGCCGGTCCGTCGCCGATGCCCTCGCTTCTCAAGAACGAGGAGACTCTGCGGGCCGCCTTGGTCAAGTACGGCGACCTGATCCGGCAGTACCCGACGAGCGACAAGATCGACGATGCGGCCTTCCGCATGGGCGAGATCCAGAAGGGGCTGGGCGACTTCACGATCGCCCTGTCCTATTATCAGCGGGCGTACCAGTGGGATGCGGCCACGCCGCACCCGGCCCGCTTCCGCGCCGCTGATATTCTCGACCGCAGGCTGCACCGCCGGGCTGAGGCGATGGAGGTCTATCAGGAGGCCATCGTCAAGGAGGCCCAGTACACGGATCTGCGGCTGATGGCGGAACGACGCGTCCAGGAGTTGAACACCTCCAAGGACACTCCCCAGCCATAAGACGGAACGGCTCTCTCGCGATCCGACGGGTCTGACCTTGGGGTCAGGCCCGTTTTCATTTTCCGGGGGGACCTATGCTGGACAAGCTGGAGCAGGATGTGGCGGACTTCATCCACCGGCACGGGCTGTTTGCCGGCGCCGAGCGCATCCTGCTTGCTGTCTCCGGCGGGGCCGACTCGATCGCCCTGCTCCATGTCCTCCACGGGCTGCGCACCCGGGGCGCGATGGACGCGACCCTGGTCTGCGTCCACATCAACCACCACCTGCGCGGCCTGGCCAGCGATGACGACGAGCGCTTCGTTGTCGCGCAAGCGGCCCGGCTGGGGCTGCCGGCGGTCACCCGGGCCGTCGACGTTCGGGCCCACGCCCGCGCACGCCGGCTGTCCATCGAGACGGCGGCGCGACAACTGCGCCGGACGCATCTTGTCGAAATCGCCCACGACCAGCAATGCACCTGGGCGAGCACCGGCCACCAGCAGAACGATAACGCGGAGACCGTCATACAACGCTTGGGGCGTGGGACCGGCTTCCGGGGCCTCGCGGGCATCCGGCCGGCACGATGGATCGGTGACCTGTGGCTGGCCAGCCCTCTGCTGGGGGTGACCCGCCAGGAGATCGTCCGGTACCTGAACGACCACGGCCTGGCGTGGCGGGAAGACCACACCAACGTTGACGTCACGTACATGCGCAACTACATCCGGCACCGGCTCCTGCCCGGCCTGCAGCGGGAGGCTCACGGCAACCTGATCGACGCGCTGGCGGGACTGGCCGCGTCGGCTACCCGACTCTACGGGCGAATCGAACGGGAGGTGGAGGAAGCATGGCCGGGACTGGTCGAGGTCGGCGAGGACAAGGTGATCATCCGGGCGCCGCAACTGGCATCCCTGCCGGAGATCGTCGCGGTGGAGCTGATCCGTCGCGCCGTGGCCTGCCCGGCCGTCGGCGGGAGCGACCTGGCGGAACTGCACTACCGCGGCCTTCTTCGATTGGCCCGCCAGGGTTCGGACGGAAAGGAGCTCTCACTGCCCGGCGGCCTGGTGGCGCGACGCAAGCCGGAGCATCTGACGTTGGGCAAGGATCGGCAGGTAGGGTGCGTACCACGCACCGCGGGCACCGGGGGCATGATGGGGCGTGATGCGCACCCTACCGTGGTCCTGGCGATACCGGGAAGGACTCGGTTGGCGGGGAGTCAGATCGAAGCGCAAATCCTACCCTGGAGCGAAGCCGACTCGGCCCGGATCGCAGGTGACAAGAGCCCGCTCTGCGAGTATCTTGATTTCGATCGAATCGAACCGCCGTTGATCGTGCGGCCGCGTCGCGTCGGGGATCGGTTCCAGCCGCTGGGCATGGCCGGCGAAAAGAAGGTCGGCAAGTTCCTGACCACGGCACAGGTACCGCGCAACGTGCGGGACCGGATCTTGATCTTTGCGGATCGCGCGGGAATCGTCTGGGTCTGCCCCGTTCGCATCGGCGAACGGATCAAGGTCACCAGGAGAACGCAACGCGTTCTCCAACTGACAGTCAGCGACACTACGCCGGAATGAAGGAGGTTTGGGGATCATGACTTCGAGCGCGACGCGACGCAACTTTCTAAAGGCCGCCGCCGGCACCGTTTTCTGGCAGACTCTGCACCCGGCGGGGGCCGGTACGCCAGGCGGTCGGCGGCCGAACATCATCTTCATCCTCGGGGACGACCTCGGGTGGGCGGAGTTGGGCTGTTACGGCAACACGTTCAACGAGACGCCCAACCTTGACCAACTGGCGCGGGATGGGATGCGCTTCACGCAGGCGTACGCGGCGGCGCCCGTCTGCTCCCCCTACCGCGCGGCGTTGATGACGGGCCAATACCCGGTCCGCACGGGCATCACCGACTACCTGCGCCCCAACGACACCAAGCACCTCTCCACGGACTACAGGACCCTGCCCAAGATGCTCAAGAGCGCCGGTTATGTCACCGGGCTCGTGGGCAAGTGGCATTTGACCGGCTACGCCAACCACGGCGCAACGGAGATCGGGCCGGAGCGGCATGGTTTCGACGAGATCATGGTCTCGGAGAATCGGGGCATCGCCAACGGCAGCTACTTCTTCCCCTACCACTTCAACAAGGAGATTCAGCAGCGTCTGCCCGGCCGGGAGTACCTGGTGGACCGCTGCAACCTGGAGGCGGTCGAGTTCCTCTCACGGCACAAGGACCGGCCCTTCTTCCTTTACCTGAGCCATTACGCGGTACACACCCGTCTCAACGGCAAACCCGACCTGGTGGCCAAATACGAGGCCAAGCCGGGCGCCGGCAAGGGATTCGACGCTCCGGAGAACAACGCGCACTTGGCCGCCCAGCTCGAAGTCATCGATCGCGGCGTCGGGATGATCCGGGACAAGCTCCGCGAGCTGGGCTTGTCCGAGAACACAATCATCGTCTTCACCGGCGACAACGGCGGCGAAGGACGTGTGACCACCAACGGTCCCCTGCGCGCGGGCAAATCGACCCTCTACGAAGGCGGCATCCGCGAAGGCTTGCTCGTCCACTGGCCCGGCGTAACAAAGCCCGGCAGCGTCTGCCAGACCCCCGTCTGCAATATCGACTTCTATCCGACCTTCGCCCAAGCGGCCGGTGACCGCTCGGCCCCGGCGCACGTGGTCGACGGGGTCTCCCTCCTGCCGGTCCTGCGCGATCCGCAGGCCCAGCTGGACCGGGACACGTTCTATTGGCATTACCCGCTGGACACACCGCACTTCCTGAGCGGCCGGTCCGCCGGCGCCATCCGCAAAGGCGACTGGAAACTCATCGAGTTCTTCGATAAAGGGACGAGCGAGCTGTACAACCTGGCCCAGGACCTGGGTGAGAAACACGACCTGGCCCAGGACCAGCCGGACAAACGACGGGAGTTGCTGAACGAGCTGCACGCCTGGCAGCGCCGGGTGGGAGCGAAGTTCCCGAAAGGCCAACCCAAGGAGATTCGCGAGGAGAAACCATGAAGACCCATTGCTGCCATCGTCGGGAGTTCCTCAAAGTTGCCGGCTTCAGTGCGGCATCGATCGTGTGCGGCGGCGCCCGGGCCCAGTCCGCCGAGCGCGGCCGGGCCCGGCCGAACATCCTGTTCTGCATTGCGGATGACTGGTCCTGGCCGTTCGCGAGCAGCGCGGGAGACAAAGTGGTCAAGACACCGACGTTCGACCGGGTCACGCGCGAGGGCGTGCTGTTCCAGAACGCGTTCGTCACTGCCCCTTCGTGCACTCCGTCGCGCGGGGCGATCGTCACCGGGCAATGGCACTGGCGTCTGGAGGAAGGAGGCAACCTCTGGAGCACCCTGCCGGCCAAGTTCGAGGTCTATCCCGATCTGCTCGAAAAGGCGGGCTATCACGTCGGCCTGACGCGCAAGGGCTGGGGCCCCGGGGACTTCAAGCCGGGCGGCCGGACGCGCAACCCCGCCGGGCCCACCTATCAGGACTTCAACGCTTTCCTGGCAGCCCGGCCGGCAGGAGCACCCTTCTGCTTCTGGTTTGGCAGCAACGACCCGCATCGCGCGTATGAGTGGGAGTCCGGCGTCAAGAGCGGGATGAAACTCGAAGACGTGAAGGTCCCGGCGTACCTGCCGGACAGCGAGATCGTCCGCAAGGACCTCTGCGATTACTTCTGGGAGATCCAGCGCTTTGACCGTGAGGTCGGCGAGATGCTCCAGACGCTGACGGACAAGGGAGAACTGGACAACACCCTGGTGGTGATGACCGGCGACAACGGCCTGCCGTTCCCGAGAGCCAAGAGCAATCTATATGACGCGGGGACCAACGTCCCACTGGCGCTGCGCTGGCCCGGGCGGATCAAGAGCGGCCGGGTCGTGGAGGACTTCGTCAGTCTGCACGATCTGGCACCGACCTTCCTCGAAGTCGCGGATCTGAAAGCGCCCGCTGCCATGACGGGGCGCAGCCTGCTGGGCCTCCTGACGTCCGACCGGTCCGGACGCCTCGATCCCGCACGGCAGCACGTCCTCGTCGGCAAGGAACGCCACGCCTGGGTGCGAAAAGGCGGCCTCGGCTATCCCTGCCGCGGACTGCGGACGTACGATTATCTGTACATCCGCAACTTCCAGCCCGACCGGTGGCCTGCCGGCGATCCCGCCGGCGGCGCGGAGCCGTACAGCTCGACACGGATCTACGGCGACATCGACGACGGTCCCACGAAGACGTACCTGCTGGAGCATCGGGACGACCCGGAGGTGAAACGCCTGTTCGAATTGGCCGTGGCGAAGCGGCCCGCCGAGGAACTGTACGATCTGCACAAAGATCCCGAGCAACTCAACAACGTCGCTGCCGACCCTGCCTACGCCCGAGCGAAGGAGGATCTTGCGGCCAGGCTGATGGCCGAACTGAAGGCGACCCGCGATCCGCGTGTGGTCGGCAACGGTGATGCGTTTGACAGCTATCCCTACTATGGCGGTCAGTCCGGCGCGAAGCAGAGATCCAAAGACGACAAGGCCAAAGCCCGGAAGAAGAAGCAGAGGTAGTCTGTCATAGCGAGCGGAACGAAGGGCCCCCAAACGCATTATTTCGCGTTTGGGAACCCAAGCAGTCTCAATCCTTGGCGCTGAGATTGCTTCGTCGCTGCGCTCCTCGC
>JALORE010000462.1 GCA_025459125.1 Planctomycetota bacterium
CCTGGACGGCGACGGCGCGACCGACGTGGTCAGCAGCACCGAAGGCAAGTCTCGCACGCTGTACGCCCACTGGGCGCCACCGGATCCCGCCGACTACCTGACCGCCGACTCTTGGAAGACCGAGCCGTTTCCCCAGTTGGCTGGCAAGGAAATGTGGATGTTTTGCCTGCCGCTCGACGTGGACGGCCGCCGCGGGAGCCCGTGTTTCCGCTTCCGCACGCGCGTGGACGTGGCCCCAAATCCGCCGAAGGATCGCTTTTGCTTGGACTTCTTCACACGCGACGCTGCACACCGTTCAACAAATCGCTTCAAAATTGGACACCCCTCAAAAAGAAAAAACTGGGGGGGGTCCCGAAAAACCAATACACGAACCAGCCTAAAATTGCGTGGACCGATCACTGCCCGGTGACGCAATCACCAATCCGGGGCGTCGCTTCGAATCGTCCGGCGCTGCGGACTTCCGCTCGATCTCTTTCCGGCTGATCGGCACTTGCTCAGGGCCGAGGAAGCCGAGTTTGACCCGGCCCCCACGAACCTCCAGGACCGTGACGACGATCTCTTTCCCGATGAGGACTTGCTCTCCGGACCGTCGGCTCAGCACTAACATGTCCCTTCCTCCTTGTCACTCCGGGCGGGGCGGCACACCGCCGCCACATCGCACTCATCAGACCACCTCCGCCCAGGGCCACCAATTGGACCTTCGTTGTAGGACCTTCGTCTTAGGATCATGGCCCTATCGACCGGGATGCACGGCGCCCGCTCGGTCGGCGTTGAGACTCAGCGTCCAGTGAATCGCATCCAACAGGGCCTGGTCGTCTACCGGCTTGACAAAGAGGGCGGCGCCGCCGGCCTGGATGGCTTGGGCGCGGGTCTCGTCCGTGTCCTGGGCCGTAACAAAGATGAAGTGCTGCGGAGAACCGGCCCTCTGCAATTCGCGTTGCAGCTGGAGATCGCTCATGGCATACACGCGTCGGCGACGACGCATACATTCTCCGTGGGGCCTCCCGCCTGCAGAAATGCGGCAGCACTGGTGAAGGTGCGAACCGCCAGATTGGCGGACTTCACAAGTCGCTCCAGGACCCGGCGGACGGACGCGTCGTCCTCGATCACGTCGACCATCCCCTGCTTCCACGTCCTCATGCGAGCCCCTCCACGTACCTGACTGCAGTCCATCATGCCCGCGGGAGCGGAATTGGACCCTTGGACTTTGGTCTTACGCGGTGCCACGTCCGCTGGCGGCCGGGCGCGAGCAGAGGCCGAGACGGGCCGGATTGTCCGTCGCTGTGTGGCCTGGGCTTCCCGCCCGCCATGCCCGTCGGCAAGGGGGCACTTCATCATTGGTCCTGTCCTGGGGCGCCCCTGGGCCGATTCGCTCGCTCATCTCGGGCCGCCCTCAACCGGTATCCCTGAGGTCGCGTGCTCAGCGTCCCCGTGGCCACGATCCGGAAACCAGGGAACGAGCATCGAAGTGCCCTCGCGATAGCGGCGGTAGTCCTCGCCGAGTTTCCTTACCAGGCTGCGCTCTTCCATACGGATTCCCACGACGATGTAGAGCGTCATCAGAGCGGAAAACAGTGCATGGCCCCAAGTCATCGTGGGCACCGACCAGAAAGCCAGCAGGAGCCCCAGCATCATCGGATGACGTACGTACTTGTACAACGATCGCGCGCTGAACCGAGGAGGCGTGTAAGGCCGGCCGCGGTAGTACAACCAGACCTGCCGCAGGCCGAACAGATCAAAGTGGTCGATCAGGAAACTGGTGTACAACACCAGCAACAGACCCGCGACGAAAACGGACCACATCCCGCCGCGCAGCCACGACAGCTGGACATCCCAGAGAACGGCTGGGATCGGTTGCCAGAGCCAATACACGAGCCCCAGAACCGAGCTGGCCGCGATCACGAAGACGCTCCTTTCCAGCGGCTCGGGCACACACTTCGTCAGCCTGGACTTGAAGGTGTCGCGAGCCATCACGCCGTGTTGTACCGCGAACATCGCCAGCAACGGGGTGTTGACGGCGATTGCCTGGGCGAGCGGTCCGGCCTCGCCCGAATCCAGGGTCTTCGGGACAACGATGCCGGCCATGAACGCGAACAGGTACAAGAAGGAGACCTGAAAGGTTAGATAGGTCGCGCGTCAGCGGTCCCAAACTAGTTCCTTTTCCCCCCGCCAAGATGACGGCCTGGGTGTGCTTCAGCATCGGTGCGTTCCTCACGGACATCAACCAGCACAAGCCATGCGTGCCCCACCGACCAAGTTCAGCAGGACGTCCAAATGAAAGGGTTTCCGCAGGCAACGGGAGATGGGGATTCCGGTGCGTGCAGACAAAACATCTGGCGGGACCCGGCCTGTCACGATGACGACTCCGTGGTCCAGCAGGCGTGCCTCCTCGCGCAACATCGCAAGGACACCGTCACCCCCGCCCCAGGGCATGTCGAGTTCCAGGACGACCACATCGGGCTGAGGGCCCCGCTGCAACTGGGCCAGGCATGCCAGGCCGTCCTGCGCCGTCTCGACCGTGAATCCGCTCTCGCAGAGTCCACGCTCGCAAATGTCCAGCCAGACGTCGTCCGCGTCGGCGATCAGCACTCTTGGTCCCATAGATTCCTCCAATTCCTGATTTATCACTTGTTCGCCGATGATGATCCTATCCACCGAGCGACGAGCCCGGACTAAACAGCATCTTGGCATCTCCTTGAGGTTGAACCGGTCCGGGGCCTCGCTCCCAATAGATTATCGCCGAGCCGCGGGCCTCCAAATTGGACCTTCGTTGTAGGACTTTGGTCCTATCCGTGCAGGCCCCGACCCATTCGCGGGCCGTGTCCCCCACCAACACGGGCGCCGCGAAGCGCAACGATCTCCGGCCGATGTATGACTCGTGGCTCGATCTTCTGTGTTATCACGGCCACCGGCTCGATTTTGCCTTTTTCCAAGATAGGCCGGTGCCCCGGGGAGCCAGACGACTATGATTTGTCAGGCGGATTGTGTTGCCGCCCTCGTCGAGTTGCAGACCAGCCTTGGGGCCATGCGGGGCCGCCGCGGCGAACCCGCCAGCAACGAATTCCTACATTCTGCAGGAGGAGGCATTCATGGCTCGAACCATGGCGACCTGTTGTTTTGCGATGGAACTCGCGTTGGCGTGCCTTTGCGTCTTGGCCGATGACGCACCCAACCGGATTAACCAAGAGGAATCTCGGCCCGCCGTTGAGCGCTCCCTACGATTCTATCCCGGCTTCAGCGGGTACGCGCGGCGTGTGACGTGCGCCTCGGCCGAAGCGCAGCGGTGGTTTGATCAGGGGATCCAACTCCTGTACGGCTACAACCATGACGAAGCGATCCGGTCGTTTGAGAAGGCGGCTGCCATCGATCCTTCCTGTGCGATGGCTTGGTGGGGATCGGCCTACGCCCGCGGCCCGCACATCAATAACCCCGTCATGGGTGAGGAACAAAGCCGGCTCGCGAACGAGGCGGCGCAGAAAGCGGTCGCGGCACTGGACGACGAATCGGACGTCGAGCGGGCACTGATTGTCGCCGTCTGTCAGCGATACCGGTGGCCGGCCCCCGAGGACCGTTTGCCCCTGGATCGCGCGTACGCGGAAGCGATGGAGCGGGTTTGGCACCAGTTCCCCAGCGATCCCGA
>JALORE010000208.1 GCA_025459125.1 Planctomycetota bacterium
GGTCGCGGGCCTGTTCTACGAAGATGTGGTGGCTTGGCTCGACATGCACGACGTGCGCTACATTTCCAGGGTTAAGTTCACCGGAATCAGCGGTTTCGATCATCTGTTTGATTTCGTAATTCCCAAGTCGCGCAGCAAACCGGAGCGTATGCTCAAAGCCATCAATCGCCCGAACCGGGAAATGGCTGAGGCTGTGGCCTTTTCTTGGATCGACACGAAACAGGTCCGGCCTGTGGACTCAAAGGCATACGCTCTTCTTAACGATACTGACCATGCCATTCCGCCCGGTGTCGTGGAGGCACTTGCCAGTTATGACGTGCAACCGATTCCCTGGAGCAAACGGGACAACATCCGAATGGAACTCGCCGCATAGTTACTCGTAGATTTTGGATACGTCTGCCACCGCGCTCCGCCTACAGTTCCACGGGCAGGAGCAGGTCCTCCAGGGCGGCGTTTCGGACGCTCAAGTCACCGTAGACGAGGCGGTAGGTGCCGGTGTCCTTGAGCTTGTACCAGCAGACGAGGCGGTCTGGGTCGCCGACCTTGACGCCGTTACCGAGGTAGCGGAAACGCCCTTTCAGCATCTGGTTCTCGATTAAGCGGCCGGTAGACATCAGGTTCAGACTGGCCATCTTGTAGTGGTTCGCCGTGTCCAGGAGCTTCTGTCCTGGCGGGGTGCGATCTGCTTTGGGCTTGTTGTGTCCATGATTTCCTCGGCCTCTTCCAAGCTGAATATCAACCGCGATCATAGGCGGCCCGCCGCCTTCGCTTGGGTAAGCTCCTCATCCGTGATCGGTGGGACCGCCACCTGTGCGCGCAACCTGCGGGCTTCGGCCAGTTCTGTCTCCGGGTCGATCCCCCGGCTGCTGACGGCCCGCTCGAGGCACGCGATGATCTCGCTATTGATGCTGCAATGGTTGATCTCGGCGGCCCTTTCTCAACTTCTCATAGATCTCATCCGGGATGTTCTTCACGATGATCGTTGCCATACCATACTCCCGGATGGTTTCACTATGGAACCATTGGGGTACCTCTGCTCGCTAGTGTCAAGAGAGCATTGCGTCGCGATTCAGGTCTCGCCCAGTACTCGGATGATGTCTGCGACGATCTGCTCGTGGTTTTTGCCGGTGCAGTCGATGGTGTGGTGGGCGTAGCGGCGGTAGAGGGGTTGGCGCTGGTTGTAGAGGGAGCGAATGGTCTGGCCTTTCTCCATCACGACGCCGCGGGTGGGCAGGTTGGCGATGCGCTGGCCGTGGGCGGCCAGGTGCCGCATGGCCGGCTCGCTGTAGACGACACTGCCTCCCGTGGCGATGACCGCGTTGGTCAGGTCGATACACAGGACGTACTCCTCCTCGATCTTGCAGAAGGCCGCCAAGCCATCGTGATCGATGATCTCCTGCAGCGTGCGGCCTTGCATGGCCTGGATCAGGACATCTGTGTCGAGGAAGTATCGCCCGAGTGCTTTGGCCAGCAAGACCCCGACCGTACTCTTGCCCACCCCCGGCATCCCGATCAGCACGATGTTCTTGTTCCGGACATCCATAGCGTTGCCCTAGGGTAACGATCCGTGCTGCCCACGGCAATACGAAAGGCCGGGCTCCGCTGCCCGGCCTGGTGTCGCTGCTGGCTCATGCGTTTACTGACGCGGCAGGTCATCCGGATGGGCGTTGATGAAGCCCTGGGGAGGTGCCTGGGGGAGGAACGTATCCGCCGGGAGTTGAGAGTCGTACGTGAAATGGTCCAGGACGGTCGTGGGCGTGCCGACGGTGTGTCCGCCCGCCGGTCTGCCCACTCGTTCCATGCGCACGGGCAGTCTCGTGCGAACGTCGTACCAGACACGGAGGACCTGGAGGTCCGGATGGTTACCGAGCCCGTCCCCACGAATCTCGAAGCCGATGCAGTTGCGACCATCGAGGATCGCCTGGTCCAGCACCGTATCCGCCTTGTCCAACAGCCCGATCGCGAACCGCATTCGCTCTACCGGGTCTTCGGTGCCAAAGCTCCCTTCATGCCGCAGGGCGCCGTAGCAACCCAGATCGAAGCGGATGTAATGCTGGATCATGCCGTCCCCGTCCGGCACGTACCACTGGATCTCCCGCAGGACCTGCCCATCGTAGATGTCCCGCCGGTAGCGGTCGCTCGACACGTAGAACAGGTGCCATGTGCTGGAAGGGTGTTGCGAGCCGTCGGCGGCCGTGAACACAGTCTGCTCGCGGCAGCTCACGGCTTTGATGGTGTCCAGTGCGCTCGACAATTCGCGTCCCCAGGCGGCGGGGGGGGCGAGCCACCATTGGTCCTTGCCACCCACGCCGAAAGGCCGGAAGGTCAGGCCGCCCAGGACGATCAATACCACGGCGGCCGCCAGGGCCAGCCTTGTTGTCCGAGTGTTCATTGTTATTCTCCCTATGTGCACCCGGCTTGCGGCCGGGGCTTGTTCTTGAGGTTCATCCATCACATTGAAGATATTCTGAAGCGTTTGCTCCCGCCGGCCGGCGGTGGCTGGATAACGCAGTTTCCGCAGCATGCTTTCCATGGAATCGTTCGATCTCATTTGGGCACCTCACCGTTCAACATCGAACGCAGTTTGTCCAAGCCGTACTGGTACCGGCTCAGAGCGGTCTTGATCGAGGTCTCCTGATGCGCGGCGATTTCCCGGAACTTCATCCGGGTGTGCACGCGGAGCATGACGACCTCCCGTTGCTCGTAAGGCAATTGGGCCACAGCCGCGCGGAGCTTCTGCAGCAACTCCGCGTTACCCACGATCTGCATCGGCCCGTCCGTATCCGCGGCCAGGTAGTCCGCGTCCTCCAGGGGCGCCAGCCGCTCGCGGGACCTTCTGCGATAGTGATCCCGCGCCCGATTGGCCACCGCGGTTGCCAGGTACGCCCCCAGCGTGCGGCGCAGGTGCAGCTTGGGCACCATCCGCACCAGAGCCACGAAGACATCCTGAACCACATCTTCCGCCGTCGCGGTGTCGTGCACGAGATTGCCGGCGAGCGCCCGTAGATCATCTGCGTACTTCTCATAGATCCGGCGCAAGGCGTCTTTGTCGCCGTGTCTGAGTCTGTGCAGAAGTCTTCTGTCTTCAAGCATCGCGAACCTGCCGGCACACGTTCTGGCCATCGACCATCACCTGTATGACGTTCGTGAGCGTGATTTTACCTTATGGCCCCGTTTCTACGGAGATGACACACGGAACACGCCCACGTATGATAGGGCCGGTGTGGTCTGGAAGCAGTTGCCGTTACTGGGAGACTGAAGTTCATGAAGACGAGCGTATGGCTGGTGCTGTCGGTGTTTTGCCTTCTCAACCTGGCGCCGGTGGCTTGGGCGCAGGAGGAAGCCCGCAAGGTTACCCTGATGCCTCACTGGAAGAAGGGTGAGAAGCGGCAGTACACCATGGTGAAAGGACGGCGCAAGACACAGGGCAGCGCGGCCGTCAGCGGCAAGAGCACGACTCTGGTCCGCATCGAGGTCCTGGATGCCAACGATGCCGGCTATCTGCTCGGCTGGACCGCGGGCGAAACCAGGATCGAGGACCCGGCCCAGGCGGCCGATCCCTTCACCCAGGCCCTGGTCGACCTCGCCAGGGACGTCACGATCGTTTTGCAGCTCGGCTCGGACACCAAGCTCCGCGGCGTTCGGAATTGGCAGCAGCTCCAGACGCTGGCGCACAAAGTCGTCGAGATGAGTGTGCAGGCGCTCCAGAAGAAGGGCGCCAACGACGCCGCCTTGGACAAGACGCGCCGGCAGTTGCTGTCCATGTTCGCCACGCGCCAGCAGATCGAAGTTCTCTTCACCAGGTCTCCGCAGGTGTTCTTCGCGCCCCTGGGCATGGAGTATGTTGTCGGTCGTCCGCGGGAGTACGAAGATCAATTGCCCAATCCTCTGGGCGGCGAGTCTTTCCCCACCCGGGCCTCCTTTACGCTGGAGAAAGTGGATCCCGTCGCGGACACCGCGATCGTGACCTGGCGTCAGGAGATTGATCCGGTGGCCGGTGCCGGCGTGCTGGAGAAGACGCTGAGAGATCTGGCCGCACGCCTGGGAAAGCCGGTCCCGCCCGGCAAAGTTCTCGATCTCATCAATGTCAAGGACGAGGCACGTTTCACCGTCGATCTATCCTCGGGATGGCCCCGGCAGTTGAGTCACACCCGGACCACCTCGCTGGCGGGTGCGTCGCAGGAGGACACGCTGGCCTTCAGCGAGGTGAAGCCGTAGCGCCGCCGGCATCCTCCCTGCTACTGCGTCCAGCTCAGAACAACGGGTTTCGGGTGGCAGCGGGAGCTTGCCGATGGCGACTTGCCTGTGCCCTGGACCATCCCCAAGGCCTGCGGCCTTGAGGATGCCACCCTGTTTCTCACCTTTACAGAACTGGCCGCAGTGCTCCTATGGGACCAATGGCGTGTAGTCGCTGGGGATGTTGGGGTCGAAGACCTTGGGATCGACCGCTTCGCCCCACCGGAATTCCATGCGCCATTGGACAGTCGCCTTGTCGGCGGTACCTTCGATCTCAATACGAACCGGCAACTCCGTCTTGACCTCCACCCACATCCGGCCGACGCTGTTCTCCAGCTTTCCATCTTTCTCCTTGAGCGGCGGATTCGTCACTTCGATCCCTTCCACCTCGATGCCATCGATCACCGACCGGCCCAGCTCCTTGTACGGCCGTGCCAGGAAGCCCCGGACAAACTCGGCCGGGTCTTCATATTCGTCGGGCATCTTGCCGCGCTGGTCCGGCGGCAGGGGGGTGCGCGACCAGGTTTTCTGAGCCGGTATCACCATGGTCAGCGTGTCCTGCTCCGGGGGGACGTACCAGGACACGACCGTCCCGCCCCCGCCGATGTCCATCCGGAACCCGTGCTGCTCGGAGAGATAGAACGTGAACTCCCCGCCTTGCGGTCCGGGACTAGTCGCACCGTCTTTTCCGTGTACGCGGATGGCCAGCCGGAACATGAAGGTGTCGATTGTCTGGATGTGGTCGGGGATCTGCGCCCAGGCCACGGCGCTGCTGTGCGGACCGTTGAGAGTGCTCACGCCGAGCAGGCCGGCGAAGACCACCGCCGCCGCGGCGGCCAGTTTCAGCATGGAATGGGTCATCTTCGTTCTCCCTATCGTCAGAACCGTTGTCGTCTGTTCGTTGGTCAGCCTCTCGTCGATGCCGGTGTGAACACGCCGGCTGAGGTTGTCGCTGGCCTTCAGGCGTAATCGTCCAATCTTCTGATCGATGCTGTTCATGGGTTCGCCTCGGAATCAAGCACAGACCGTAGTTTGTCCACGGCATACCGGTACCGGCCCTGCACGGTGTTGATGGAAACGCCCTGGGTCCTGGCGATAGCCGGGAACCGCATCCCGCTGTGGGATCGCAAGAGCAGCACCTCGCGCTGCTCATAAGGCAACTCCCGCAGTGCTTCGGTCAGACGCCCGAGCTCTTCGCCGAAGATTGCGGCCTGCTCCGGTGCCGACTCCTTGCCGGCGGCATCCGTCACCTCGTCCAGAGCGGTGCATCTATGCCGCCGCGCCGCCTTGTTGACGTTACGGGCCCGATTGGCCACACACGTGGCCAGATAACCTTTGAGATTGCCAGTCAAGCGGAACCGGCCGGCCGAGCCCAGGAACGCGATGAATACATCATGCACCACGTCCTCGGCCAGGCTGACATCCAGCAGCAGGGCGGCGGCCAGCGTGACCAGATCGTCTTTGTACTTGTCGTACAGGCGGTGCAGGACGCTCCTGTCGCCGCGATTGAACCTCAGGACCAGTATCTTGTCTTCCAGCATCGAACGGCCGCTCTCTTGGACCACCGGTTGTCGCCTATATAACAACGCGGCCACCCGTTTCCGTATAGATGGATTCCCGAACCGGCGCAGAAATCACGTGGCATGCCTGAGGCACGTCGCGGCCCTGCCGGGTGGCAGCGGCAAGCGGAGTCTTCGCAGCTTGCCGATGGTTGACCCCTCCCCATCGGCAAGGCCCGCGCAGAGCCTGCGGCCTTGCCGCTGCCACCCGGAGCTTGCCGAACTGGCACAGGCAGAGCCGTTGCAGCCGCGCGCAAGAAGAAGGCCGGGGGAGTACCCCGGCCTTCTGGTCGTTGCCTTAGTGTGACGGTCCACCCCATGGATGGGGCGATCGGTCCGTCAGAACGCCTCCTCGGCGGGTGGTGCCACCGCCCGGCGGCTGCGCTCGATACGAGCCGGCGCGGGCGCCTGGGACCGAATGCGAATCGAGCCCATGTTCGTGGACAGGGAGACCTCGCCTGCGCCGTCACCAATCGTGCCGGAGACCTTGCTGCCCATGGAAAAGCCATGCGACTTCCCAGTCTCCAGCGGCAGGTCGCTCTGGATCGAGCCCATCTGTGATTTCGCCTGCACCTTCGCGGACAACTCGCGGGGCGCGAGGTAGTCGATCGACCCCATGTTGGACTCCAGGCTGACCCGGCCGCGCACGTTGGCGGTGCGGATTGAGCCCATGTTGCTCACCGCCCGGACGGAACCGTTCAGATCGGCCAGCTGCATATTGCCGAAATTCTGGCTCAACCGGAGTTGGGCGTCCCGCGGGACAACGAGCTCCATCGTGACCACGCGATTGACATGCTCCCGCTGGTTGCCCTGCTCAGGCTTCGTCATGCTGACCGAGACCCCATCCTGGGACGGCTGGATAACGGGCTTCACCTGCTCGACGATGGCCTGGGCTTCTTCCTTCGTATCGGCCCGGCCCTTGACCGTGATGGTCAGTCGGCAGCCGGGCTGGTCGCTGCCGCGCACGGCGATCGAGCCCATCTCGTTCTTCACGTCCAGGACCCGGCCCGGGGTTAGGTCGATCGTATGCTCGGTTCGGGACACGATCTCTTCCTGGTTCTCCTGCTTCTCCGGGACCGCCGGCGGCGCCGGAGGCTCCACCACCGGTACTTCGATGTGAGGCGGCGCGATGTGCGGCACGGCGATATGGGGCACGCCGCCGCCGGCGTGCGGCCGGGGCATGGGCTGTGGGGCCGGCTGCACCCTCACATCGACCTCCGTCTCCACGCGGGGCCTGGCGGGCCTGGCCGGCATGGGAGGCATGGGAGGCATGGCCGGCATGGGGGGCATCAGGGCCGCCGCCGGAGCTTCGGCCTCACCCGCCGGCTGCGCCATGGCTGCCATCCGGCGCCCCAATTCCTGGCCCCACTGCTCCATCCGCTTACTCCATGCGTCCATGTCCGTCTGCCAGCTCTGCACCTCGGGGCTGCGCTCCCGCGGCTCCATGGGCTCGCCCCAGGCCTCCATCTGCGTGTCCCAACCCGGTTGTCTCCGGATCTCGCGCCGGATCTCGGTGCGGGCCCGGGCGCCCTCCTGCCTCGCGCGCTCGGCTTCCTGCACAGCCTGCTTGGCCTGCTCCCGAGCTGCGGCGGCGGCCTCCTCGCGCGTGCCGGGGGCTCCCCCGCCGCGTCCGGCCCGCGGCTCCGCCGGCGCGCGGCGCGGCTCACCCGCGGCGCGCTCCCGCGGCTGTCGGCCGGCGACAGCCGCAGCGGCTTCCTCTTGCCTGGCACGCATCATCTGATGGCGCTGCTCCGCCAGGGTCTTGATCTGATCTTGCAGCACCTTCTGCTGCAGGGCCAATTCCTCGAGCTGTCTCTGCAATGCGGCGATCTCCTGCAACGACCGATCCTCGGTCTGCGGGTTGGCTCCTTCCGTGCTGACGGGGGCGGTCTGGTCGTGGACGACGGTTGTGACTTGCGGTGCGGCCGCCTCCTGCCCCTGCGCCATGGGCAGCACGCAGGCGAACATCAGGGCGGCGATGGTTGCTACGGTGACACGTTTCATGGTCTTATACCTCCAGGTTGGCTTGGTCAGCCAATTCAATCGGACAACTAAACGGTTCGAATCTTCAAACAGACCCAGCAGGCCCAGTCCCGGCTCCGCGCTCGTGGCGAGCAGCCGCCGGGCGGTCTCCAGGAGCGTCTGGCGATACGCCAGCGTCCGCTCCCGCAGCAGCTCGGCCACCGTCCCGTCGCACGACAGTTCGCGCAGATGGTGCACCTGCTGACGCACCAGCCACAGCAGCGGGTTGTACCAGTAGACGATCTGGAGCAGCATATACAGACCGTGCATGACCAGATCGCCCCGCTTGATGTGGGCCAGCTCGTGCAGGAGCATGTGCTCGGTGTCCCGGCGTGACAGCTTGCTCAGATAGCCTTTCGGCATGAGCAGCACCGGGCGAAAGATCCCGAACACCGCGGGACTCGTGAGCCTCCGGGTGACAGCGACCTGAGGAATCCGGCGCAGTCCCAGGCGCGTGGCGCAGTCGGCCAGGTGATTGTAGAAGGATTGCGGCAGAGAAGCGGCTGCCGCTCGATACGCGTGCCGGCCGGCGACGCTATGCAGCCTGAGGACCAGCCAGGTCCCCAGAATCAGGGTTCCCAAGAGCCAGGTGATCATGGCATAGAACTGCCATTGGAATTGTGGACTTGGGGTTTCGGATTGCGGATTGGAGTCGGGAATCGCCTGCCGGACCACCGTCGCGTTCGTAGTGACGCTGTCAGGCGCTATCTCATATGCCTTGCTGAGCCCACTACGAACCAGGCCTTCGGCCTCAACGAGGCTGTTCTCGGCGTTGGCGAATCTCTGGAATTGCGGATCCCTGTCCAGGCTCAAACCTGCCATCCGCCAGCCGCCATTCGCGAGTGTCTTGGGGTTCTTGTTACCTGCCGGTCTTTCCGAGTTCAGCCAGCGAACCGCTTGTGCGATCCGCGGCTGCACCTCGGGGACGATGCTGCTGGGCAGCGACAGGCTCGGCGGCAGAATGAGCTTGACCAGGATGAGCGACCACAGGGCGTACCGCAACTGGGGCCAGGCCCACTTGCGGGTCAGCAGATCGATGCACCCGATCAACAGGATCAGCAGACCGACCTGCCAGAACATGGACGCCGTCCACGCCCACCACAGGCGGGCGAGGTCGTTCAGTGGCTCCACCATGGCTATTCCCCCTTATCTTGGGCTTCGCTTTCCAGGATCTTCGCCAGTTCCGCCTTCTCCCGGGCCGTAAGCTGCTTCTCCTCCGCGAGGAAATGCACCAGCGGCCCGATGGCCCCGTCGAACGCCTGGTCCAGCAATGACCGAAAGGCGCTGAGCCGGGCCTTCTGCTGCGAGACCAGCGGGTCGTAGACACTCGTATTCGCCTGCTTGATCTCACTGACGGCCTGTTTCTCCACCAGTCGGGTCAACATGGTCTTTATTGTGGTATAGGCCCAGTTGATCCCGGCCGGCAGCCGATCCCTGATCTCCCGCGCCGTGGCCGGATGCTTCTGCCACAACGCGTTCATGATCTGCCACTCTGCTTCTGTCAGCTTCATTACCTTCTTCCTTCTACAATCGTAGAAGATTCTACTACATCCGTAGAAGGCGACAAGAGGAAAAATAGGATTTTGGAAAAATTTTTGGAGATCCCGCCCAGCGCGGGCCGAGGCCCCCGCCCCCCAAATTGGCTTTGTTTTTCCGAGCCATATGGAACCGCGATTCGTCATAACTCTTTTCCGGCTGGCCACTTGCCCGTCACGCAATCCCGGGGCCAATTGGGTTTGTTTGGCGCATTTGATCCCCGCTACCATCCCACCCGCCACCGGCCAATTAGGGCTAATCCGGCTTTTCCGTACTTCGCTGCCTTAAACCGGGTGAGCCGGCATTGTGCCACACGCCGAGGCGCCGGGACGCAGGGTCCAAACGCCACCCGGATAACCCCGACCACCCGGTCGAAAGGCGATCCGCGCGGTGCGGTTGCGGCGGCCGCCGGGGAAGATCACCAAGTTCCCGAGTTGGCGATCTTCCCCCCACAAAAACCCCGAAATCACGCGAAAAACGCGAAGATCGCCAAGATCGCCAACGTTTTCATTTGGCGATCTTGACGATCTTCAGGGACCTGGGCGGTCTGGTGGCAGGACGGTCCCGCCGCACTCAGGACCCAAGGTGCTCAAGGTACGCAACGTTTCCTCGGCTCACCCGGTTTCAGCGTCCTTGCCGCCCCGGAAGGGCCCAACCCCCTGAGGGCAGAGCCCCAAGAGGAAGCGAAGTCCGCTCAGACCGGATGAGCCCCAATTGGCTTTGTTCGTGCCGCCGACTACCGCCTTTCGGGTTTGCTTGTACCGGGTTCTTCCCACCGACCACCGCCTCGTGGCCGCGTTTGAATGAACTCTCACCACGGAGACACGGAGGACCCGGAGAAGGAGGTCGAAGCCATATCTGTGAGCAACTCCGCCTTCACCTCTGGGGCCTGTGGGCCTCCGTGGTGGACTCTCCGGACCCCGGCGTCTGTACGCAGCATGGGTAGCCCTCCACTTGTTCATGGAATATTATACAGTCATGGTAGTTTATTGTCAAGCGAATTATCCGCGCCGGGGCGACCCTCCCTGCCGCGGGTCAGGGACGCGAACCACGGCAACAAGAACGGGAGGTGCCCCCGCATGTCATCGCGAGCCGCGCCGCCCCGCGGCAATCTCAACCCTCCGCCACGAGGACAACGACAGAAGCCGCCGAGGCTATTGAAATGGATGCCGTACTCGGGTATGGTAGGCCGTATACTGTGCAGGAGTACCGATTATGGCATCAAACGGGGAGGCCCCGATCCGATATGAGCATGTCCTCTGTGTCTACCCTTACCGCCGTGAGCTGAACGACGCGGGCTTCTTTCCCCCGCTGGGGCTGGAGTTCATTGCCCGGGTCGTCCAGCCGTTCACGCGGCGCTTGGACGTGGTGGATCTCCGCAAGGAGAAGGGTTCGGCGGTGGACTTCGTGAAGCCGGACACCGGGATGGTCTGTTTCTCGATCAACTGGGATCGCGATCGCGATATCCTGCTCGAACAAATCCGCGGGGTCCCCCCGGGCGTCTTGACCATCGTGGGCGGACGGCACGCCACGGAGGACCCGCAACGCTGGCTGGCCGACTGTCCCGGCGTCGCGGCCGTCGTGCGCGGCGACGGTGAGGAGGCGATGGAAGAGATCTGCCGAGGGGTCCCCTTCGAGCAAATCACCGGCCTGAGTTTTCGCCGGGACGGCCGGATCGTCCACAATCCCAACCGCCAGCCCGGCCCGGTCCAGAACGACGTGTTTCCGGATCGACGCCTGCGCAAATATACCTATGACGCCATCCTGGGAGGCGCGAGGTCAGGAATCGAGGTCGACCTGATTGCCTCCTCCCGCGGCTGCCCCTTCAACTGCAGCTTCTGCTCGTTCAGCCGCAATCCGTGGGGGACGAAGCGCCAGTGGTCGGCGCGGTCCGCGCAGTCGGTGGTGGCCGAGTTGGAGCAGACCCACGCCCGGATCGTCGGCTTCACGGATGACCTCTTCACCTACGACATG
Source organism: Planctomycetota bacterium (assembly GCA_025459125.1). GTDB lineage: Bacteria > Planctomycetota > Phycisphaerae > Sedimentisphaerales > Anaerobacaceae > PLanc-01. Next base: position 11,328 of record JALORE010000208.1, read on the forward strand.
GATCGGGTGGGGCAGATCTGCGACCTGATCCTGGACCGGGGAATTCGCAAGAACTACCTCGTGAATGCCCGGCTGGAGATCGCCCAGCGTCCGGACATCCTGAAGAAGATGGAGCAGGCCGGTTTTGCCCTGTTGATGCTGGGTATCGAGTCGGCCCACGACCGGACGCTGCGGTCCATGCACAAGGGCTTCGATACCGCGCGAATCCGCCAGTATTTCACCGTGCTGCGGCAGTACCGGATGCTCCTGCACGGATACTTCATCCTGGGCAACATCGGCGAAAGCCTCCAGGACATGGAGCGGATTCTCCCCTTCGCCCGCGAGCTGGGCTTGGACACCATCGCCTTGTCCACCCTGCGCGCGAGTCCCCACTCCGGCCTCGATGAACTCGTGGCCGCCAGCCCCGGGTATCATATGGCGCCCGGCGGGAAGATCTTCTCCGACGAATGCTCCGTGGCCGACCTGCGGGACCTGCGGCGCCGCCTCTATCGCGAATTCTTCACCCCGTCCCAGTTGCTCCAGGTCTTGCGCAAGGGCCTGAGGATGAGTTGGGTGGGTCTCCTCCCGGGCCTCCTGCTGCGTCTGCCCCACATTGCCTGGCACCTCGCCGCGCACCGACGAAGACGATCCAAAAAACACACGCAGGAACGAGCCTGGCGGCATTCCGCGGCCGCCTAGCGGAGACCCGGGGAGAGCTGCCGCATTGGGAACAGGTCAGGAATCAGGCCTTGGATCTGGATATTCCCACGCGCGGATGCCGTTGGGACAGCTACATCCAGAGCCTGCCCCCGTCTTGCGACGCATGTCCTTGCGAGCCGCACCGCGGCGCGGCAATCTCGACCCTGGGAATGAGGACAACCGCAGAGGGCCCAGAGGCAGCCGGCAACTGCTTTCCGCCCCCAGAGGGCGCAGACCCTCCCGAACTGCACGGATCGGCCTCTCGCGGGATCTGAGCGGCGACCGCAAGACAAGAAGATGATGGAGAGCCGCAAAGAACGCAAAAGGCACAAGAAGAGTCAGGGACGTGGGCGGACTGCACCCGCTCGGGTTACTTAATAGATAGGTGGGGCGACGGAGTCCGGGGGAGCCATGGAAGGGCGGTTCGCCCAGCCTCTCCCGCGTGGTTCCTCGGCGTTTCCGTCAAGAGACTGCGATGCGGGACTCTCCTTGGTTTCGCGGCGGGTCTTCCCTTTTCTGCCATTCGCCCACAGCGGAAGATGCCGGGGGTTTGGGGGCAGTGCCCCCAAGAGCTATCGAGGTCGCGCAGAGCCGGATGAACTGTTCTGCCGGCTGAAAGGGTGCCGGGTGGCGCCGGCGCAGGTGCGCGTCGGGGCCACCCGGCGTGGTGGAGGTTGACGCGCTCGTCTCAGTACCAGATCCGCGGCACCGGGACGTTTTCCAGGAGGAAGTGGATTTCTTTCTCGCCTACCTGCAGGCCCAGGGTGTAGCGGATCGTGGCGGCGGTGCCGCAGGCGCTGCAACTGCCGCTGCCGGACGTGGTGCCGGTCACTTCGTCGCCCGAGCCCGAGAAGCTGCCGCCCCCGCCGAAGGCGCCGCCGCTCTGGCCCTGGACCGGCTTGCCCTGGGCGTCGAGGATGTCCATTTTCATCACCACCGCCGGCGGGGCCGGCTCGCCGGGCGAGACGTGGATGACGCTGCCCATCGTGTACAGGGCCTTCTTACGGTTGTACTTGACCTTGATCGTGTACTGGTACCGGCCATTGCTGACCGTAGCCTGCTCCACGAGGATTTGCAGTCCCGCCGTCAGCTCGATCCACTCCTTGCTCGGCACAAAGGGGACATCCACCGTCTTCTGCTGGCCCGCTACGAGCGCGAACATGGACCACTGGACCGCGTCGAGCAGAAAGGGACAGGGAGCATTGGGGTCCAGCGGTATGTCGATCGGGAAGGAGTATGGCTGGAGTTCGGAGACCCAGGCCCCATCCTGCAGCGTCCGGGTGTAGCGCAGCGGCGAGTACCAGCGTTGCTCGTTGCGGGGCGAGCTGTGGATCACGTTCTCACGTTCATCCAGCACCACGACCCCGGTCGGCGTCGAGGTGAAGCCGATGATACCGGCCGGGTCGGTGACGGTGACCGCACAGGCGACCGACACGGTCCGGCTGGGAATCTGGGCATCGCGATCCGCGCGGAACAGCACCGTCACGGGTCTGCCGCCATGGCCGCAATGGCGCCCTCCCGAATCTGGTTCGGCTGCCCCGCCACCAGGCCGGTGCCCAGGGCTGCCATGATCAAAGGGATGAAGACTCCGCTCCGCATAATTGTACCTCCGTCAAAAAAAGGAACCTCAAACGGCGCAGACCACCTGCGCCGGCCCATCCAGGCACGTGGCTTGGATGAAGCGCTCTTCCACAATACAAGACGTTTCGCGCGACCGAAGTTGCACAAAAAACTGTGCACTCGGGTCGATCTATTCCGAGAGGATGACCGCGAAACAGGGGCCTTCGGCCGGTTCGTCGTGACGCCGTGAGGCGTTATCCGATCTGCCCTGACGGGCACACTACGAACCAGGCCTTCGCGCCACCGCTACGCGTCCCTATGCCTTCCGTTCTCTGTCCTCCGTCTTCTGTCCTCACTCCAAGTACCCCATCAGGATCAGCTTCGCCTCCAGGATCAGCTTCGCCTCCTGTGCGGGCGTGACGATCTCGCGCAACGCCTGATGCGCCTGCTGCAGGTCGGCTTGTCTCTGCCGCCGGGCCTGCCGCACAGCCTCGACCTGTTGCCGGATTCGTTCGGGATTCAGCGTGTCCTCCTCGCACGCGTCGAGCAGTTGCTCGCAGGTCTTCTCGCTTGCGGTCAGTGTGTCGGGGCTCTTGCGCAGGGAGGGCCGCTGCCACTGCCAGCCGAGGTTCGTATCGCCCACCTGCTTGCGGACCGGCCCGGGCGTCTGCGGCCCGGCCGTAGCCGCCCGCGGTGCCGGAGCGGGTGGTGCTGTCGGAGGTGCTGTGGACGCCCTGCGTGGCCGAGAATTGGCCGGTGGCGCTAGCGGTACTGCGCCCGCCGTCGGAGGTTGCCGCGGAACCGCCGACCTGGTAACCGCCGGACGCACTCGCAGCAAAGACCCCGATATCGATCTGCGGCATGTCCCTCAGCCGCCGGACTCTCGCCAATCTCGGCTGTATTGCTTTCCACTGCTCCGCCGTGGCGCCCAGCGCCTCCCGATACGCCTCGTCGGAATACTCCTCCCGGAGCCTCTGCGACGTTGCCTGTTGCTCTTGGGCCCGCCGTTGAAACTCTTCCTGTTTCTGTTTGAGTTGGCGCCGCTGCTCGTCCATGCGCCGCTGAAACTCCGCGTGCGATTGCGGTCCGCGTGATGGCGAGGCGGATTGGCCGGGCAGCGCAAAGAGCAGGACGCCGAGAATCAGGCCCGGCGAAATCATCGGTCTTCTCATGGCAAGCTTCCTGTCTCAGTACATGAACGTTTTGACCCGCGGCTGGAACTGCTCGAAGGGCAGACTACCCTGGGCGAAGGCGTCGATGTCGGCTTTCTTGGCCTGGATCGTCAGGACCGTGGCCGAAGCGGCCGGCGCGGAACCGGCCGGGACGGGCGTCGGCCGGCCCCGGCCGGCGGTCGAGCCGCTGGAGCGGGTGCGCGAATCCGCGTAGGTGCTGCCCCCGCCGGGACCGAAGGAGCTGCCGCTGGTGCTGTAGCTGCTGCCTTCGAAGGACATGGCCCCGCCGTAGGCGCCGTCGGCACCGTAGACCCCGCCGGCTGTGGCTGGGTTGAGCCAGCCGCCGGGCGCAGCGCGGGCCACGATTGTCAGAACGACCCATTCATTCGGCTCCACGTGCCGGAGGTTCGCGGCGTGCCGGAGCGTCCGCGTCAGGTCCTCCTTGAACTGCTGGAAGTCGAGGCGGTCCGTCTCGCCCGGCCGGCCGCGCGAGCCGCGCAGCGTCGGGTCCTGGGGCGCATAGATCTTCTGCCGGGCCCTCTGCCAGACCGGATCGACCGCGTCCTTCTGCGCCTCGCTCTCCCCCGGCGGGACCGGAGCGAAGGAGAACGGCGAATCCATCTCCAGTACGAACACGACGGCCGAGCCCTGGAGATGGAACGCCTGGAAGGCCCGGTCCCGGTCACTGAAAAAATCACCGAAATCGACGAAGCTGCCCCGCACCAGGCGCGGCTCGCTGAGCTTCTCCCGCAGGATTTGCAGCATGATGCGCAGGTCGTCGGCGGTCTCCGCGATTCTCTCCGGCACCACCTGGGCCGTGGGGATCACAAAGACATCACCGGTCGAGACCGGCGCGACCGTGCGGGTGGCCATCCGCACCTGGGCCACGTAGTAGTTCTCGTCCCTGAAATCGGCGGTGACCCTCGGGTAGGTTCGGGTGGCGGGTTCGAACATGACGCCTTCCCGCGCGGGCGTCACGGTGCCGGACCAGCCATACGATACCTGGGCACCGTAGTTCCCCCGCGCGTCGGTGATGGGATCGCCGGGCAGTCCCTTCATGACCACGCCGGCCAGCCCTACCGCACCGGAGATCGTGTAGGTTACCTTGGAAGCGCCCACGGGCGTCTGTTCCTGGGCACTCTGGGCAAGACCTGGCGCCAGCAGGCCCGGAAGCGTCAATGTCATGATAACTCGGTGAATGCGTGTCATGATACTGTCCTTTCACAGGTTCTTGCTGCCCAAACTCCTTCCCGCTCCGCCACCTCCATGCCGCGGCATCATTGCTCCTTTGCCGGCGTGGCCTTCGCCGTCAGTGCGGCCAGCGACTGGAATCCCAGGCCGATCCGGGTCTTGTCGCGCAGGCGGTCCTGCTCCATCTGTTCCAGGGCCCGGGCGACCTGCCGGCGGTCCTTCAGACGCGCCTCCTCGACCAGTTGGACGAATTCGGCAAACCGCTTGTCCATCTGCCGTTCCAGGCCGCCGGTGCACTGGGCCGCGAAGAGCCGCCAGTCGCCGCGCAGTTGCTCTCCCAGTTCCGCGCGAAGGACCGCCTCATACGTCGCCAGATCGGCCTGCAGACGCTGATCCACCTGGGTCAGCACCGCTTCTTGCAGGGCCGACTGGAGCGATGCGGCAACCGAAGCTTCGACCTCGGTCCGCAGTTGCTCCATGTCCGCCGGGCGCGGGCCGGTCCAGCGGCCGACGACCACGCCGACTCCCAGGAGCAGCACCGCCGCTACGGCTGTGCGAAGGAAGCCGCCGAAGAAGGGCAGGACCCGGACCGTACCTGCCTCCACGGGCGATACATTCTGCAAGGCCTCGATCACCCGATCCGCGCGGGCTTCTCTGCCGGCCTCGATCTGTTGACCCAGAGCCACCAGCGACTTCGCCTGGTCTGCAAGCTCCTGGGCATGTTGCCGGCAGGCGTCACAAACCGCCAGGTGTTTCCGCAGGGCTTCGGCCGCCTCCGTGTCCAGGATCTCCAACACGTAGTCCGCGATCTGGTCCCGCCTCAGTGAACAAGGCCCGTTCATGGCGTATCTCCTTGTGCCGTCAGGATTTCGTGCAGTTCTTTGACTGCCGCTCGCAGTTTCTGGTAGACGCCGGAAGTCGAGATATCGAGCTGGCGGGCGACGCTTTTGACATTCTGACCGTCGAAGTAGTACATCACCAGCGGTAGCCGCAGGTCCCACGGCAGCCGCGCCACCGCCTGCTGCAGTTCTTCATGGCGCGATTCGGATGGCTCGCGTGCGGCGGGCACTTCGGCTTCGACCGCTTTGGCGGCTACCTTCCGTTTGCGGAGAAGATTGATGCTCAGATTCCGGGCCATCGTAACGATCCAGCCGGAAAACTGGGAGCCGTCGCGGAGTTGGCAGATCTGCTGAAATCCCCGGATCATCGCCTCCTGGGCGATGTCCTCGGCGTCGTGGACCTTGCCGAGCACGCCCAGACAGACCAGGAACACCGGCTGGTGGTAGCGCCGGACCAGCACCGCGTAGGCCGTCCGATCCCCCTGGCAGGCGGCCCAGGTCAACTCTTTGTCGCTTCGGTCGTCCACGCGGAGCTCCGCAATCCAACCGGGCTCGGGGCCTCCCGCGCGATCTTGCCTGGGAAAGCCCTGCCCAACGCTTTGCGAGGCGGCGGGGAACCCGGTCCACAGTAGAGACAGGCGGCAGACGCCCAGATTACACAAAAATCGGTCCCCACCCGCAACTTTTTCCCCGCCGAACCCGGATAGCCGGCGTACGTGAACCTTGACTTCACCTGCAAAATACTGACAATAGCCGGCTTTCGACCTGATTGGCGGCCGACTCACAGGAGCAGTTCCGCATGAAGAATCCGGCCCGTGGGCCTTTGACGCTCTTTTTTGACCTGGACGGTACCCTGAGCGACCCCAGCGAGGGTATCACCCGGTCCGTTCAGCATGGCCTCCAGTGCCTTGGGAGACCTTATCCGGAGAAATCCGAGTTGCAGCAGTATATTGGTCCGCCGTTGCGCTGGACCTTCCCCCGGCTGCTCGGGACCGACGACAGCGACCTCGTCGAAACCGCCATCGACTACTACCGTCAGCGGTACGAAACCATCGGGCTCTTCGAGAACGTGGTATACCCCGGCATCCCGGAGCTGCTGGAGCAATTGCGCCGCGACGGCTACCGGTTGTACGTGGTCACCTCCAAGCCCAAGGTCTACGCGGACCGGATCATCCGGCATTTCGATATGGACGGGTTCTTCACGGAGGTCTATGGCCCGGAGCTCGACGGCCGCTTCGACGAGAAACGCGAGCTGGTCGAGTTCATCCTGCGCGAGCGGGCCCTCGATCCGCAGCGCACCATCATGATCGGCGACCGGGCCCGCGACGTCGAATCCGGCCGGACCAACGGCACCCGCACCATCGGCGTGACCTACGGCTTCGGCAGTGCCGAGGAAATCGCCGCCGCCGCCCCGGACGGAATCTGCCCTCGTCCCGCCGACGTCTACCCGGCTGTCCTCCACGTATCGGGACGACGGTAGGGGGTTCATCCTGTAACGGTGAGTTCCGGGTGGCATCGTCAAGCTGGCGCTTGCCGCCGCCACCCGTCGCCTTTTCTTGCGCCCTGTCTGTGGTTCCCCGCGTATAATGGCCGCCATGGCCAGCGTGATATTGATCGAGATCGACCGGACGCTTGCCCAGGCCATCGCGATGGGCCACGCCGCCTTCGAGCAGCACTATGGCGTGGGCTTGGGCGCGCACCTGGACCTGGCGCGCGATGCGGTCCAGCAGACGCTGACCCTGCTGGCGGCGGCCCCCCGGGAGTCGTCCTGGGGCGGGTATCTGGCTGTGGACGAGGTGGAACGATGGGTGGTCGGCACGTGCGCCTTCAAGACCGCCCCCCGGGCCGACGGCAGCATCGAGATCGCCTACTTCACCTTCCCGGCGTTCGAAGGGCAGGGTTTCGCCACCGCCATGGCGCAGAAGCTCATCGCCCTGGCCCTGGGAGCGCCGGTGGTGCGCCGGGTGATGGCCCACACTCTGCCGCAGTGCAATGCCTCCACACGCGTTCTGGAGAAGGCCGGGATGCGCTGCGTCGGGGAAGTCGACGATCCGGAGGATGGCCGAGTCTGGCGCTGGTGCTGCGACGCCCGGCCGCAGCCTGTATGAAGTTGCCGCCTATTGTCATTCCCGCGCAGGCGGGAATCCAATCACGCTTTGGCGTCTACTGGACCCCGGCCTGCGCGGGGGTGACAGAAAGGGATCGAACGCTCATCTTGTTCGAGGCTCGGAGAATCTGCTTCGTGCACCTGGGAAGGGGATAGGAATGAATCGCGTTGATCGCATATGTCTGGCTGTGCTGGGTGTGCTGACACTGACGCTTCCGTGCGGGGCGCGCGGGTGGGACGTGACCGAGCTTGGGGCACGCGGGGACAGGCAGGCGAATGACACCGCCGCGATTCAGAAGGCCATCGACAGCGCCGCGCAGGCCGGCGGCGGGACCGTCTACGTGCCGGCGGGCAATTATCGCTGCGGCCAGTTGCAGCTCCGCAGCCAGGTGACGATGCACCTGGAATCCGGCGCCACCCTGTGGGTCAGCCCCGACCGGCAGGACTACCCGCGCGGCAACCGGTTCCTGGTGGCCCGCGACCAGAATGACATCACGATCGAGGGCCGGGGGACGATCCACGGGACGGGCGCCCAGGACCTGCAGCGCAAACGCGGCGACAAACGGCCCCGGCCGGACTGGCGGGTCGGCATCCTGCAGTTCACGGGTTGTGCGAACATCACGATCCGCGACATCACCGTGCGGCACAGCGACAGTTGGACACTCGACCTGGAGCGCTGCGACGGCGTCGTGATCGACGGCGTGAGCATCCTCAACAACTACTACCGCGTGAACGCCGACGGCATCGATCCGGTCTCCTGCCGGAACGTGCGGATCTCCAATTGCCACATCGTGGCGGGCGACGACTGCATCGTGTGCAAGACCCGTCCCGGGCAGCCCTGCGAGGATGTCGTCGTGACGAACTGTGTTCTGGAATCCATCGCCACCGCGGTCAAGATCGGCACGGAGTCGCCCGGCGATTTCCGCAACATCCTGGTGAGCAACTGCGTGATCCGCAATTCGACGGTCGGCATCGGCCTCTACCTCAAGGATGGCGGCACCGCCGAGCACATCCGTTTCTCCAACTGCACCATCGAAACGATCCGCCGGCCGGAGTTGGCCGGCGAGTCCCTGAAGGATTCCATCTACCCGATCTTCGTGGACATTGAGAAGCGCCGCCCGGACTCACCCATCAGCAAGGTCCGCGACCTGACCTTCTCCGACCTCTCCATCCTCAGCGACAACGGCATCCTGATCCAGGGCATGACGACGGGCCGGATCGAGGACGTCTCCCTGCACCATATCACGCTGCGGATCGACAGGGCCTTCGACTACGCCACGCGCAAGAAGCACGTTGGCGGCAGCGTCGAAGCGACGGAGGACCGCCGCCCCACGATCTACGCCCGCCAACCCTCTTACGTCACCCTGGCCAATGTCGATAGCCTGATGGTCGATCACTTGCGGGTCCTGATCCCCGACGACGTCTTCGCCCGGCACCCGCGCTCGGCTCTCTCCCTGCACAACGTGACCAAAGCCACCCTCCACGACCTGGGCCGTGGGCCGGCCGGGGCCGGTTCCGAGGTGCCGATCGTGATGATGGAGGATTGCCGCAATGTTCTCTTGACTGGCTGCCTCGCTCTGCCCGATACCGGCGTCTTCCTCGCCCTCGCCGG
>JALORE010000209.1 GCA_025459125.1 Planctomycetota bacterium
CGCGTCCCGTTCGTAGTGACGCCGTAAGGCGTTCTCTTCGTAGGTCGTGCGTCCGGTCATGCCGGGAGCAGGCTCCCCCCACGCAGGCGGGGGTCCCCGCACGACGTCTTCAGACAACCCCACACGTTCCGCGAGTGTAGACGCAGAGATCCTAACGGTGCCTGCGGCCGGAGCCAAAATGCTCTTGAACCACAGAGGGCCCAGCGCGGCCTACGGCGGCAACCACACCCCGGATAGCCGAAAGAAACGAAAAGAGGCGAAGGAAGCGCTTAGTTATCTCGACGATTCAATGGTGGAGAGCGTGTTGAGCCACGCCTTGTATTCGTTCACGACATCGTCAACTCCTTTCCACCGCTTGAAGACAAGACGCGCTCGATACGTGTACTCTCGTCCCACGGCTGGATTGACGATCACATACTCCCAATCCCACGCTGGATTTGAAGGAAGTCCAGTGCCGTAAGGGGGCCCCCAGTTCCACATGCAGAACCGTACGGGTTCCTTCTGATCGAACATCATCATGTAGACCATCGAGTCAGTGTCACTGCCGCCGGTCCACACGTCCCCTGCAAGCACCCCTTCCCCTTCTGAGTCCACGCCGTCCCCGTCAACCAAACCAAAATAGAAAGGCCAGACGAACTTCTTCTTGGGAGAGGCCACGATGTCACCACTGTATACCTCAGGGTCGTGAGGGAGATCGGGCGCACCCACGTGGGAAATGACACCCGCCTCGAACCTGTTCTGTGGAAGATCCTCGCCCCAGGTAATCCAACCCTCTCGTCCCGTGGAAAGATCCATGCCATAGAAATAGATCTTCCGATCTTTGGCGTGATTCATATAGCTGGCCCAAAACGTAGATACCCACCCTTGGTAGAAATGGTACTTCCTGGGAGTCAGGCGACACTCCAGGTCCACATAGTGAGGCCCCCTTACCGTGTAGCGCATCTCCGTATCCATGCCCCATGCCGAGTCTTCTGCCGTCCATATCAGTGACGCTGATCTCGCGGAATGGATCACAAGTGTGCAGGGGTCTTTCCGCGGGGAGAACCGAGAACGGCCTTGATCGTAGATTCCATAGGGCGCATCATAGGAACGAACCCCGTTGAATATGTGTTCAAAGTTAAGCCCGCACCAGCCATAGACGCTCTGATTCGGGAAGTCCGCGTGGCAGAGGAGCCGAAGTCCATTCCCACCCCCATTCGCCCCATCATTGTTCACCAAGCACCCGCGAAGGCTGCCGTCCATCAAGGCAACGGTTCCTTCGGCGGCACAGCCATCTTCGACGCAGACAACTTGTCCACGAATCGCTCCGTGGGAGTGAAAGGTGTCCACAATGTCGACATACAAGTCGTCGTAGCCTTCCAGTTGCCCGATCTCAGCCTTCGTGAAGTAGTGTGTGAAGGGGCTGACAGGGTTCTCGAAGCTCAGCACCACGGTGCCCACCGTGCCAAAACCGCCATCACAGATACGGAGTAAGGTCGGCTCTGCCACTGTGTGCTCCACTTCCAGCTTAACGGTGCTGCGGTCCTCCGTGGCCAGTACTTTGAAAGATCCGGTGGCCACACTATCCGATCCCCCTACGACCTGTCCCGCATCCAGACTGCCGGAACAGACCTGAACATAGGGCAGGTCAACATCGCCGGCGGCCGTAAGCGTGAACGAATCCACATTGAAGCTGCCGGAGATCATTTCGAGCCGCATGATGCCTCCCCCGCCGGGTATGAAGACGTTCGTCAGGGTCACATTCTGCCACGCATACCACCCGCCGGTGACCGGAACGCTGACGGTGCCAAGCACCGCGGCGTCAAACTTGAACCGAATGCCCATTCCCCCGCCTTGGGCGCTGGCCACTCGGGCAGTGATGTTATACAGACCCTCAGGAATATCGACGGTGTATTCCAGCCATTCCCCATGGTCGATCCAGCAAACGCAATAGCCTCCAGAGAAGGACTGAATGTCCACCGCATCGTTTCGGTATCCTGCTCCGCCGAGATTTGAGGGTGTGGTATCGCAATAGGCTATGCCTTCGCCCCCGGTGTCGTAATCCTCAGCCTCAACGGTCCCCGGCGATTTGCGACTCAATCCGCCCCAAGGCCCGCGAGTCACAGCGCTAACGTTGGCGGAGTAGAAAGCCAGCGAAACGCTGTCAAGATTGCACTTGCCCGTTGAGAGATCATCGTAGCGGAATGCAATGCTGTTGCTGCCCGCTGTCATCACAGCCAAGAGCGAGTATTCGGTCCAGGTCGCGTAATTCTGTTCCGACTTGCCGAGCTTGAGAGACGTCACGCGGTTGCCGTTGACATAGCAGCCGATGCTTTGATAGGCAGAGGTGTTGTACCTGAGCTTCACGAGGTATGTCCCGGCGCGCGCCGCGGTATAGATGAACTGAGCCTCGTCTCCCCTCACGTCGAACCCGGTCACGTATGCGACTCCCAGGTAGCCCGCCTTGTCTGTCGCGACGGTGACTCCGGTTAAGGTGGCAGCTTCCAGTTCCACGACCTGGACCGGACTGGTCGAGAGATAGACGGGAATGAACTGCAGTCCGTAGGGCGCGCGACCACTGACCGACATCCACATTTTTCTTCCGTCCGCTGCTGTGAATTTGGGCACGAGGTAGGTCCAGGTCAGATTATCCGACTCCTTGTGATTGACGTTTTCCTCGATCAAGGGTGACCACGGGCCCCAAGGATGTGGCGCTTCCATCAGGCGCAAGGTGCTCTCTACCGGGGGACTAGCCCAACTGTCACTGGTAAACGATGTCAGCAAATAGCGGCCCAGCGCCGGATTGTAGACCATGGAATTGAAAGCCGGATACGGTGTACCGATGATCGCCGATTGGGCGATTTCGCTCGTCCAATTGACGTCTTCCATGCCATCGCCGCCGGTATAGAACTGATAGCACGATCTATCGAGGCTCGGAAGATCCGTCCTGAGCACCCGTCCGAGCATGTACCCATCTCCAACCCATGCGGCGACCAGGTAGACATACGACTGGGCATTGTCCACCGCGGGCGCCACGCCGCCTGCACCGTATTTCACAAAGTTCACATGTCGCCAGGACTCGTTCGGAAACGAGGAGTCTGCCAACGTATTGGGCATCCAAACATTGGTCTGGCCTAGGCGGTTGGTCCAGTTTACGCCGCCATCGGCGGACTTCATCGTGCTGACATGATGAAACACCCACGCTCCCGGGATTTGATCGCTGTACAATACGTTGTGGTAGAGAACACCATCGACCTCGTGAATACCCGAGGAATAGCAGGGCCCGCCAGCCAATGAATCACCCGGCCCGCCCGGATTCACGTTCCTTCCAGCCAGAGAAGCGGGAATCTCCGGACTCCCGGCCAGCGTGGCAATGACATCGTGCGGCATGCCCAAGCTGCTGTTGAAGGCGTAGCCGTCGTTGTTCTGGGAATACAACGTCCCATCAGTTGACCACGCGAAATCCCAGGTGTCGCCATTGCTGCCAGGGTAAATCACGCGTTCGCCAAATCCCGCCATCGTGACCGGTTGGGAGGTCGCCGCCTGGCCAAGCATCAAGACCATCAGTATGGTAATAGCGCACACGGGGACAGATCCCATCTGCAGGAAAAGGACATTGAAGGTCATGAAGGAGTCTCTTCGGGATTGACAGATAGCAGAAATGGGGACTGGCCGGTTTGGGAATTGGAACAGAATCTTAAGAGAGCTTCTTGTAGATTGGCGGATTGGGAGCGGCGGCTTCACGTTTCGGCCTTCCAGCACGGTCTGTTCCTTTGCGCCGGGCCACTGAGCAGGGTAGGGCTGGAGCGGTCCGCGGCATAAATGATATTCTACCAGATTCATGATCGATACTCCAGCAAAAGGGGCGAGATTGGAAATTGGGGACCGTCGCCTATTATGGCTGTGAGAAGCTATGACAAGGTATGCGGTGACAGGCGTGTTTGGCTACTCCGGCAGGTATATCACAGGGCGATTGCCGGCCGGGGGAGCGAGGGTCTGCACACTCACGAATTCCCTGCACAAGGAGAACCCGTTCGGAGAACGGGTGCAGGCATACCCTTCCACTTCGACAAGCCCGATCTGCTGGCCCGGTCGCTGGAGGGAGTCGAGGTCCTGGTCAATACGTACTGGGTTCGCGACCACGCCGACACCCTCGGCCGTCAGTACGCCAGCGAATTGGCCCGGCGCACGCCAGCCCGCCGGGGGTAATCCTTTGACCCCAGCCGAGGGCGGCTGGGCCACATGTCTTCTTTTGAGCCTTCTTGCGTTTCTTGCGGCTGAAGTTCCTTCGGTTACGGCCGCAGGCTGCGCTGGGGTTCTCCCCGGGTATGACGCCTGAGATGGCCGCGTCGCAGCGCTCCTCGCACTGACAGGGCGGGGGCACATCCTTTTCCCGCGGGTGTGGCTCGCGTCGTTCGCGAGGGGTGTTGAACAGGAGCTTCCAGCCGCCGCCGTAGTAGAAGTAGAGGTGGGCTTCTGCGCAGCGGCGGCCGTTCGTCACCTCCCGGTGCAGGGCGAGAAGTCTCCTGGAGCCCGGGAGAAACGGATGGGGGTGCTGGTCTTTTGCCTTTGCCTTCTGTCCTTGTCCCGGTCATAATTCTGGCAGAGAAACACCCGTGCTGGAGTTGCACCCAAGTGGCGGCAGCCGCGCGAGGACGCGCGGGCGTAAGGAGCACGTATGCGGTTGACGGCGATCCTGATCGCAGCGTTTGTGGGCCTGCTGGTGGTGGACTTTCTTTTCCGCGGCGTACTGCTCTATCTCGGCCTGCGGTGGGCGAAGATCCCGGGGATCACCAGGCGGCGGATCGTGCTCGTGCTGGTCCTCGTCCTGGGTATGGGAATTCTGCTGCTGGTCGCGCTGCTGGCGCTGCCCAGGGCCTCCACCCTCCCGGCGGCGCTTGCCGCGCTCGCGGCGCAACTGGCCGTGGTCCTCCTGGTGCCTGCCTGGCTGATCGCGCGAGTATTCGGTGCTCGCTTGGGCCGTTCGCTGCAGGCCTGGCTGCCGACGCTGGTGTTCGGTATCCTGTCGGAATTCCTCCTGGCCGGCCTGCTACGCTCGTCCCTCGTGGAGGGCTTTGTCTGTTCCGCCAATTCCATGGCGCCTACGCTGCTGGGGTACCATTGGCGGGGCGTCTGCCCGGAGTGTGACCGGCCCGCCTTTGTCTGTGCACCCGCGGATGAGCCGCCGTTCGCCGTGAGCACGCGAGGGCCGGCCGCCCGGCACCCGCTGATTTGCGAGAACTTCCACACGTCCGAGACCGGGGAGTATGGGCCGCCGCGGTTGCCGCCCGACCGCGTCCTGGCGCTCAAGCCCCTGCGGCCGCGGCGCTGGGACCTGGTGGCATTTCGGTTTCCCACCAATCCGTCCGAGGTCTTCGTCAAGCGTGTGGTCGGACTGCCCGGGGAGACCATCCACATCGAGGACGACGCCGTGTGGGTCGATGGCCAGAAGCTGACGCCGCCGCCGTCCATCCAGGGAATCCGGTATCGGTATGACGACCCTGTGCCGCGCGAATTGTGGGGTACGCGGGAGCGTCCCGCGCGGCTCGGGGCGGACGAGTACTTCGTGCTCGGCGATTTCTCGCCCAACTCCTTTGACTCCCGCCTGTGGTCACAGGGGGCGCCGGGCCATCCGCCCTACGCCGTACCGGCCTCGCATCTGCGGGGCGTCGTCACGCACATCTACTGGCCGCCGGGACGGGCCCGCATCCTTCGCTAGGGAAGGACGGAAGGCCCCTCCCTCTCCAAGCCGGACTGCGGGAGTTGCTCGCAATCGGTCCCGCCCTTCGGTGACCGGTACGGACGTTGCCGCCGGCGACCCAGGTGCGTCCGCAGGTGGTCGCGCGGGGTTCAAAGAGGGCTTCCAGCGGTGATGTCGTAGTGTGGCTGGGTACCCTGCAAGGCCCGTTCGCTTTCTGCCAATGGCATGATCCAGACCGCCTGACGTGACGGTCCTTTCGAGCGGACCTGAGACCCTCCGACGCGCTTCCCTCGCGGGTTGTCGCCGCCAGGGCCGGGAGCCCTTGGAGCTGCGCGGCCCTGCTGCCATGTTACTGGCCCAAAGCGGAAGATGGGCTCCCATACCGGGGGCTCGGGAGTAGAACCCCCGCAGGGTGGTCGGCAAGCGCCAAGTACCCGAAAACCGGATGAGCCGCATTTCGGCTACACCGAGCGCAGCGGGGTCACGCGGGGTCGGCCTGGGTTCTTTGCGGCGGTGAGGACTTCTCTTGTATTGTGCCGTTTTTCACAATATTGAAGGTCACACGCTGACTATGGCAACCGCATGGGCTGAAGCCCATCCTACGTGCTCAGACCGCCCAGGTCCCTGAAGATCGTCAAATATAAAAGTTGACGATCTTGACGATCTTCGCGTTTTTGGCGTGATTTCGGCCCTTTTCGGATTTGAAGATCGTCAACGCTGCAACTTGACGATCTTCCCCGGCGACCGCCGGGACCGCCCCGATCGCCCGCCTTTCGACCGGAGGGTCGCGGGCGTCCCGGTGGCGCTCGGACCATACCGGGCGTTTCCACGGCGCGTCCCGGCACCGCGGCGTGGGACACAATGCCGGCTCACCCGGTTGAAGGCAGCGAAGTACGGAAGAACCGGAAGAGCCCCGATTTGCCGATGGTCGGCCATCCGACGCCATAAGCCACGGTACACAGGCGTCTTTCGATATGGGTCCCCGGACACGGACGGTGGCGTTGGGGAAACCCTTGAACTGGCCGGGTGCGTCGGATACCATGATTACCCAAGCAACCGACCTTGTACGGGTTAACCGAAAAGGAGGTAACATGGCACAGGCAAAGACGAACGAGTCGCAGCCGGGGGCGGCTGGGCTACCGGGGACAACCCGACGGGAATTCCTCAAGACCTCCACCGGCGTGGCCTCCGCCACGGTCCTGGGGGCACTGAATGTGGGGCTGTACGCCGGCGGCAGCGACATCATCCGCGTGGGGATGATCGGCTGCGGCGGACGTAACAGCGGCGCGGGGGACCAGGCCCTGGCGGCCGATAAGGGCGCCCGGCTGGTCGCGATGTGCGACATCTTCCCGGATCGGGTCAAAGCGGCCCGGGAGAATATCCGGAAACGGCACCCGGACCAGGTCGTGGCCGATGACGACCACTGCTTCGCCGGGTTTGACGGCTACCGGCACGTCATCGAAGCCGCGGATGTCGTGACGATCGCCAACGCGGCCAAGTTCCACCCCCTGCACGCCTGGTCGGCGATCCAGGCGGGCAAGCACGTGTTCGTCGAGAAGCCGCACGGCATCGACCCGGCCGGAATGAAGATGATGCAGAGGGCCGCCGATCTGGCGAAAGAGAAAGGCCTGTGCCTGGTCTCCGGCCTGCAGAGCCGCTACCACACGGGCTACGCCGAGACGGTGCAACGGGTCTATGACGGCGCCATCGGCGAGATCGTGTCCATCGAGGAGAACTTCCTGCGGGCCCCCTATGTCATCATCGATCGCAAGCCCGGCCTGTCGGAACTCCAGTGGCAATGCAGCACGCAGTACCACTTCCGCTGGCTCTCGGGGGACGATGTGCCGCAGTCCCTGGTCCACAACCTGGACCGCGCCAGTTGGGTGATGCACAACCAGGTGCCGGTGAAGTGCCACGGCCTGGGCGGGCGGTCCTCGATGACCGATCCGATCTATGGCGACGTGTTCGACCATCATTCGGTCGTTTACCAGTTCGCCAACGGCGTGCGGATCTACGCCTTCTGCCGGACCACGACCGGCTGTTACAACGAGTCGTCCAGCGTCATCTTCGGCAGCAAGGGCAAAGCGGATATCACCGCCTCCCGGATCACCGGCGAGAACCCCTGGCGCTGGACCGGCAAATGCGACCCGTACCAGCGGGAGCACAACCTGCTCTTCGCGGCGATCCGCTCCGGCTCGCCCATCAATAACGGCGATTACATGATCCCCAGCACCCTGACGGGCATCATGGGACAGATCTCCTGCTACACCGGCAAGGAGGTCACCATGGAGCAGATGAAGCAATCCGATTTCTTCTATCCGCCCAGGCCCGAGGATTGCCGTGACGACATGGAGCCGCCGGTGAAGGCGGACGCCAGCGGCAGCTACCCCGTGCCGGTGCCGGGACAAACGAAATTGATATAGGACAAGTTTGAAGTGTGAAGTTTGCAGTTTCAAGTGAGAGCCTGCAACTTTACGCTTCAAACTTGAAACTCGATTACAGGAGACCACCAGTGAAACGAAGTACGTTGTTGACCTGCACCATCCTGCTGGCGTGTTGTGCCGGCATCCTGACGCTCGGCGCGGCTCAGGGGCCGAAGGGCGAGTTGGCCAAGAAGTATACCGAGACGATCACCACGAAGGACGGCACCAAGCTGACCTTCGACATGGTCCTGATCCCCGGCGGCACGTTCACGATGGGCAGCCCCGCGGGCGAGGCCGACCGCGCGGAGCACGAGGGTCCGCAGCGACAGGTGCAGCTCAGCCCCTTCTATCTCTGCACGACGGAGACGACGCTCGAGCTGTTCCTGATCTACTACCAGGAGACCGGCACGGCGAAGAAGGAATTCGCGGAGGAGCAGGAGGCGGAGCTGGCCCAGGCCCAGCAGGCGGCGGGCGTCAATGCGATCACCGGCCCCACTCCGGTCTATGGCGATATGACCATGGGCTTCAGCAAGAAGCACCCGGCGATCGGGATGACCTGGCACAATGCCACGACGTTCTGCCGTTGGCTCGAACAGAAGACGGGCAAGAAGTACCGCCTGCCGACGGAAGCGGAATGGGAGTACGCCGCTCGGGCGGGTACGACCAGCGCCTTCGGCGTTTGCGACACTGCGGACGGCCTGAAGGATTTTGCGTGGCACACTGCCAACGCCAACATGGAGCCGCACGCCGTCGGCACCAGGAAGCCCAACGCCTGGGGTCTGTACGACATGCAGGGCAACGTCCGCGAGTGGGTCCAGGACTTCTACAGCCCGACCGCCTACGAGGAGGCGGTCAAGAACAAAGAGACGGCCAACCCGACCGGCCCGAAGGAAGGCAAGATCCACGTGGCCCGCGGCGGCTTCCACGATGCCCAGCCGGGCGAGCTGCGCTGTGCGGCCCGGGCCTTCGAGGAGGATTGGTGGCGGATGAACGACCCCCAGATCCCCAAGAGCAAGTGGTGGCTGCCCCAGATCGACTTCATCGGCATCCGCGTCGCCTGCGAGGTGCCGGGCAACGGGAAGAAGTGAGCTCGCAATGGTGAATAGCAGAGGCTCAGGAGTGCGCCCCTGGATGGGTGGCATCGTCAAGGCCAAAGGCCTTGGCGACGGTCTTACGCACAGGCAATCCGCCATCGGCAAGCTCCGCAGACTCCGCTTGCCGCTGCCACCCGATCGGGGTGGCACAAGGCCGTTGGGGAAGCGGTGCGTGACACGTACCCTACGCGCCACCGCGATGGCCGTTGTTCTTCTCGCCGGGCTGGCGGGCGGCCAGGAGACGTCCCGAGGCCTTGCCTTCGTGGCGAACGACAAGGGCGAGTACACATTCGACACCGGCGTCCTGCGCGGGACGCTGCGCCAGGGCGGCAAGTCGCTGGGCCTAGCCCCTGTCATCCATGTGCCGACCGGGGCCCGGCTGGATCGGAGCAT
The DNA here is from genome assembly GCA_025459125.1 of Planctomycetota bacterium. Lineage (GTDB taxonomy): Bacteria > Planctomycetota > Phycisphaerae > Sedimentisphaerales > Anaerobacaceae > PLanc-01. Next base: position 9,591 of record JALORE010000209.1, read on the forward strand.
GGGCCTGCTGAGTTACTACCGCGTCTTTACGACCAGCAAGCGCTATGATGCGGGCGCGTGGAACTGGGCCAGCACGGCGAAGCTCCTGCTCGATGGAGCGGTGCAGGTCATGTGGCCCGCGACAGCGGACCGGCCCTTCGAGATGGGGGCCCTCTATCGCTGGAAGGACCCACAGACGATCGATGTCGAGACGACCGTCACCGCCCGCCAGGACCTGAGCGGATTCGAGTCCTTCCTGGCCGCCTACTTCACCGAGGCTTTTCCCACACCCTGCGTCTATGTCCGTGAGAATCCGGAGAGCCAGGGCACGCCGGGCTTGCCGCCGGCCCGGAGAACCTACGGCGACTGGCAGATGTTCCCCCGGGATGAGCAGGTCCTGGCGATTATCCGCGACGGCCGCTGGAATCTCCCGCCCAACCCGGTAAGCTGGACGATCCGGCCCTGCCTGGCGGCGCCGCTAGGCCTGCGGCGCGGCGGTGCCGGCGGGCTGACCGCCGTGCTCATGGCGCCACCCCGGGATTGCTTCGCGGTGGCGACACCCTATGAAGGCGAGAGCCATTATTCGCTGTATCTCTCCCGTTTCGGTCACGACCTCAAAGCCGGCACCACCGTCAGCGCCCGCGCCCGTTTGGTCATCGGGACCAACCTGTCGGATGAGCAGACGATCAGGCTCTATCAGGCGTACGTGGATGAGCTTGCCGCGAAGTCCCCTTCCGCATCAAGTGCGGCATCCGTAACCCCCATCAGAGTAGGAGAAGACCCGCTATGAGCGAACCCACGCAGAAGAACCCATCGCGTCGCGAGTTTCTGCAACACACCGGCCGGCTCGCCGCGACCGCGACCTTGGCGGCCAGCCTCGCGCCGCGGCTTTTTGCCGGCGAGAACAACACGATCCAGGTCGTCCTGATCGGCTGCGGCGGCCGCGGCACCGGCGCGGCGGACAACGCCTTGTCGGTCAAGAACGGTCCCACGAAGCTCGTGGCCATGAGCGATGTCTTCGAGGACAAGCTCAGCCGCAGCTACAAGAGCCTCGTGGAGAAGCATGCCGCCAAGATGGACGTACCCGAAGACCGCCGGTTCCTCGGCTTCGACGGCTACAAGAAGGCCATGGACTGCCTCCGTCCGGGCGACGTGGCGATCTTTGCGACGCCGCCGGCCTTCCGCTGGGTCCATTTCCAGTACGCCCTCCAGAAGGGTATCAACGTGTTCATGGAGAAACCCGTCACGGTGGACGGTCCCACGACAAAGAGGATGTTCCAGCTTTCCGATGAAGCGGATCGCAAAAACATCAAGGTCGGTGTCGGGCTGATGGTCCGGCACTGCCGGGGCCGGCAGGAGCTTCTCAAGCGCATCCGGGACGGCGCGATCGGCGACATTCTCCTCTTGCGCGGATACCGCATGTCCGGCCGGTCGGCGCTGACCCGGTCGAGGCCCAGCGGCATGAGCGAGCTGCTCTGGCAGATCCGTTCGTTCCATGCCTGGATCTGGGCCAGCGGCGGCTGCTTCAGCGATTACTACATCCACCAGATCGACGAATGCTCCTGGATGAAGGGGGCCTGGCCCACCGAGGCCCACGCCCTGGGCGGCCGGCACTTCCGCGGGGACTCGCACGATCAGAACCTCGATACGTATGCCGTCGAATACACCTACCCGGACGGCACGAAGCTGTTCTACCAGGGCCGCAACATGCAGGGCTGCCAGAACGCCTTCTGCAGCTTCGCCCATGGGACGCGCGGCTCGGCCGTCATTTCCACCAGCGGCCACACGCCCGGCAAAGTGCGCAGCTATCAGGGGCATCTCATGGAAGGCGTCGAGCCGATCTGGCGGTACACATGGGCCGGCGCGAAGAACCCCGGCCAGGAAGAGAGCCCCTACCAACTCGAGTGGGACGACCTGATCGACGCCATTCGCAACAACAAGCCCTACAACGAGGCCAAGCGCGGCGCCGAGGCCAGCCTGGTGACCTCGATGGGCCGCATGGCCGCTCACACCGGCAACACGGTCACCTATCAGCAGATGCTCGATTGCCCGCACGAGATGGCGCCGGATGTCGACAAGTTCACAATGGATTTTCCGGCCCCGGTCCGGGCCAACGCCGAAGGCAAGTACCCGGCTCCCGAGCCGGGCACCGTCACGGACCGCGAGTATAAGGAGTCTGCGTAAACACCTGCGTAGAGAATCAGAGGCCGTCGGTCTCGATCCGCTCGGGACCGACGGCCTTCTTCTTTCCGATCCCTGCCTTCGATGAAGACATAATAGAGTGGGCGGCATCGTCCCGCCCGTCAGGGCCTGGCGATGGCGACTGTCGATACCTGACCACCCCCAAGCCGTGCTTGAGGGTGCCATCCAGAGACCCTGGCACTGCCGCGATGATCGCACTCCCGCGCGGGCTTTGTTCTTGACGCGTTTGCGACACGGACATAAAGTACCGCGTTGTGTCCGAAACCCGACCAACAGCGTGATCCGTCGAAGTACGTGTATGGACTTACCTACCCCTGATGAGATCGCCCTCCCCAGCCGGCGCGTGTCATTGGCGCTGCCGTGGTGCGCGGCGGCCATGTTCCTCAGTGCCCTGATCCTCTTTGCCATCCAGCCGATGTTCACGAAGATGATCCTGCCCCTGCTGGGCGGCACGCCGGCGGTTTGGAACACCGCGGTCATGTTCTTTCAGGGGGTGCTGCTGGCGGGCTACCTGTATGCGCACCTGCTGTCGCAGGTGCGCGGGCTGGGCAA
>JALORE010000210.1 GCA_025459125.1 Planctomycetota bacterium
CCGGCGCGCCGGCCAACGTGCTCGTCGCTCTGCGCAAAAAGACCGGATCCAGCCAGATCGTGCTGCACGTGCTCAACCGCGACTATGATGCCCAGGCCAAGCGTCTGAAGCCGCTGTCCAATGTGGAGGTGACCATGGACCGAAGCCTGGTTGCACCGACGAAGTCTCAGGCACGCTTGCTTTCGTACGACCAGGCGCCCCAGCAGGTCGATCTGTTGCGGCAGGAAGGCACCGTCCGCGTGCGGGTGCCCGAGCTCAGGTTGTGGACGTTGATCGTCTTGGAGTAGAAGGAGACCTGCGATGAATCGTCGTGAGTTTGTGAAACGCGCCGCTGGGGCCGTGCTCGCTTCGGCGGCCGCAGCGCGAGTCGGCCCGGCCGGACAGGCCGGTTCGGCCCCGTCGGCCATTCCCCGTCGCCCGCTCGGCAAGACCGGCGTCGAAGTCCCGGTCCTGATCCTGGGCGGCGTCGTCGCCATGAAGTACGCGCCGACCCGGTCCTTCCATCCCGCCGAGCTGGCCCAGGCCGCTCTCGATGCCGGCATCACCTACTTCGATACCGCGCCGTCCTATGGCGATGGCCAGTCGGAGCGCAACTATGGCGAGGTGCTCGCCACCCGCCGCCAGGAGGTCTTTCTGGCCTGCAAGACCGGCAGCCGGTCGTATGATGGGACTCTGCGCAGCGTCGAGGCCAGTCTCCAGCGACTGCGGACCGACCGCCTGGACCTGCTCCAAGTGCATGGCGTCACCGCGAAAGAGGATTTCTCCAAGTGGGAAGGGCCGCAGGGGGTCCTCAGGGCCCTGTACAAGCTGCGCGAGGAGAAGGTCACGCGGTTCCTCGGCGTCACCGGGCATGAAGACGCCGCGGCGCTGCGCCGGGCCATCGAGCTGTTCGACTTCGATACGATTCTGACCACCTTCAACCCCACCGCGCGACGCCGGCCTTTCCAGGAGCTGGTCCTGCCGGTCGCCCGTCAGAAGAAGATGGGCATTCTCGCCATGAAGGTCATGGGCGGCGGTTTCGGCTCCCTGGCGGCCGGCAATCCGCTCCGCAACGACCTGGCCACCTACTGGTATCACGACCAGGCCCCGCGCCAGGCCGAGGCGGGGATGCTGATCCGCTACGTGCTGGGTCTGCCGATCACCGCGGCGATCGTTGGCATGAACTCGCTCGCCCACGTCCGGGCCAACGTGGCCACGGTCTGCGGACCGCCGCCGCTCGATGAGCCTCAGCGCCAGGCCCTGGAGACTCAATTGTCGTAATACCAATCAGTCGAGGAGAGCAATCATGAGCATGGATCGTCGAGAGTTTCTGGGTTCGGCGCTGGGCGTGGCCGCGGCGACCGGCACCGCGCACGCGGGTAGCCGGACCGACGCGAAGTCTTACTCCGAGCGGCTTCAGACGCCGGTCGTGGGGCACTATCAGGTCATCGTCGCGGGCGGAGGTCCCAGCGGCGTCATCGCGGCCGCGGCTGCGGCCCGCAGCGGGGCGAGCACGCTGCTGATCGAGCGGTATCCCTTCCTGGGCGGCAACGGCACCGCGGGGCTGATGACCTGTTACAACGGCTTTCGCAATCAGCGGCCGCCGGAAGCGCTGCAGACGGTTAAGGGCATCCCGGCCGAGTATATCGCAGAACTCGTCCGCCTGGGCGGGATTGCCGAGTACGATCCGTATCCCAAGGCCAAACACGATGTGGCGAGCGGCGATTTGCCCTACTGCATCGGCTTCGATCCGGAGGCCGCCAAGATCGCCTCGTTCAACCTGCTCAAGAAAGAGGGGGTTACGCTGCGCCTGCATAGCTGGGTCGCCGCGCCGATGCTGGACGGCGCCCGCGTGACGGGAGTGATCGCAGAGTCCAAGTCGGGCCGGCAGGCGATTGCCGCGGATATTGTGATCGACGCCACCGGCGACGGCGATGTGGCCGCCCGCGCCGGGGCGCCGTTCATGGGTCCCGCCGACAAGGGCGACCGCATGAACATGAGCCTGATGTACGTCCTCGGCGGGATGACTCCGAGCATGCAGGACACCGGCGGGATTCGCCTGGGCGACCGCGTGGTCAAATGGGGTCCCGGTTCCGGCGGCGACTGCCTGGACGTCGAGAACCTGACGCGCGCCGAGGTGGACACGCGCCTGGAGCTGTGGGACCAGGTCCAGACCGTACGCCAACAGCCGGGCAAGGGCTCCGTCTATCTGGCCCAGGTGGCCACCGGTATCGGCGTCCGCGAGACCCGCCGGATCGAGGGCGAGTACACCGTCACCGAGCAGGACGCGATCCAGGGCACGCGTTTTGCCGACGTGGTCGCCATCAGCTCCAACCCCATGCCGAGCTATCACGGGCAGCGGTTCTTTTTCGAGCACGAGGGCTTCGACATTCCCTATCGGTCCCTGGTCCCGAAGAAGGTGGAGGGTCTGGTGCTCACCGGCCGCTGCATCTCCTGCGCGCAGGGCCCGTTCCAGTCCGCGCGTTCCATGGCGCCGGCGATGGCGGTCGGTCACGCCTCCGGCTGCGCCGCGGCCCTGGCGGCCAAGGACAACGTTCCGCCCCGCCAGCTCGACGTCCAGGCCCTGCAGAAGCTGCTGCTCGCGCAGAACGCCGAGCTGCGGCGTAAGGCGTAGGCTCGCGGTTCACGGAATGTAGGATGGGCTTTAGCCCATGCGGTTCGGCGTATGGCAATCGCAGGGTGGCAGCGGCAAGCGTAGTTTTCGGAGCTTGCCGCTGCCACCCGTCGTAAGCCCTGACTGTGAAAGAGAATGCAGGATGGGCTTCAGCCCATGCGGTTCGGCGTATGGCAAGGGCGGGCGCGATGGGCTGAAGCCCATCCTACGTGGCTCGAACCCGATGCGACCACCGGCGCCAGCGTTTCGGTCATTTGCGCTTTGGGTTTGGGATGTGTTTCGGATCTCGCCTTTGGAATTTGCCTACAGCACAATCCCACTGAGCGCCCAGACCGCCAGGGCGGCGGCACAGCCCTGGACGAGCGAGCCCAGGGTCTGGAGCTTGTAACCCTGCCGGACGGTCATTTTCGAGAAGCCGGTGACGACCCAGAAGTAGCTGTCGTTGGCGTGGCTGACGACCATGGAGCCGGCCCCGATCGCGACCACGGTCAGCGCGCGGGCGGTCGCGCTGCCCAGGCCGAGCGGCTCCAGCAGGGGCAGGATGACGCTGGCCGTCGTGATCATGGCCACCGTCGAGGAGCCCTGGGCGGTCTTCAGTGCCGCGGCAATTGCGAACGGCAGGAAGATGCTCAGGCTCGTGCTGGTGCTCGCGCCGGTGCCGAGCTGTTGGGTGATGACATCGGCGATGCCGGACTTCTTGAGGACTTCGCCGAAGGCGCCGCCGCAGGCGGTGACCACGATAATGATGGAGGCCGCGACCACGCTCTCGCCCACCCACCCGGTGGTCGAGAGCATCTCGCGCGTGAGCTTCTTCGGCAGCAGGAAGGCGAAGAACACGCCCAGGAGCAGCGCCACGACCGGACTGCCGATGAAGCTGACGAATTGCGCCCAGCCGCCGGTGCCAAACGGCTGATACTCTTTCAGATCGCCGAGCGACTTGAGCACGATCAGCACGATGGGCAACAGGATGGGAATGAGCGATTTGAGGGCCGAGGGACCGTCGCTCGCGGCGGCGGCCACGTCGGGTATCTCGGGCTCCGCGCCCGGCTCGATCGGGGTCCGGGCCGCGACCAGGATGGCGAACAACCAGCCGGCGGCCAGGGAGACCAGGGCAATCAGCAGGCCCCAGAGGATCACCAGGCCGAGATCGGCTTGGAGGATGCTGGCCGCGCCGGCCGGACCGGGCGTCGGCGGCACCATGGTGTGCGTGGCATAGAGGCCCAGGCTCAGGGCGATGGCGCTGGCGGCCAGGGAGGCCTTGGCCTTGCGGGACAGCGCCTTGGCCAGGGGGGCCAGAATCACATAACCCGAGTCGCAGAATACGGGGATGCTGACGATGTAGCCGATGATCCCCATGGCCAGCGGGACATTGCGGTAGCCCACCCAGGCGAGGATGCGCTCGGCCAGCTTGCGGGCCCCGCCGGACTTCTCCAGAAACGTCCCGATGACCGCGCCCGCCAGGATGACGATCCCAATGCGGCCGACCGTGTCCCCGAACCCGCCGTTGACGGCCTCGACCAGCTCTTTCAGCGACATCTTGTCGCTCAGGATGCCGTAGCCAAACGCCGCCAGCAGCAGCGCCAGGAACGGATGCAGCCCATAGCGCGCGGTGCTCACAATGATAAAGACGATGGATAGCAGCAACAGAACGGCAAGCCACATACGCGTTGTTCCCCAATCCAACCCGAGAAATCCCGCCCGTCTCCGAGCGCGACGCCATTTACGATTCGCTGCTCACGATTTACTATTGGCATCGATGCCGGCCATGACGCCAGGCACAGGACCAAATGAATCATAGATCATAAATCGTAAATCATAAATGACAATGAGGTTCAAATGTCGATTTTCCCACGCCACGGTGCCGGGGCGATTGCCGGGGTGCTGCTCCTATCTGTTCTCCCGTTGTCCCATACCCGCGTCTCCCGGGCGCGGGTCCTTTGTGCCCGCGTGACGAGCGAGCACACCGCCGACACGAGCGACCTGCAGCGGTTCCGCCAGTTTGCCCCGTGGCAGGATAAGACCGGCAACGACCTGGCGCTGGCGGTCTGGCGGTACCTGTGCGACTACGAGACCGGCGTCTATCACTTCAACGAGGTCCTCGACGGCCCCGACCCCTTCGACGAGTACGCCACCGTCCGCGACCCGCTGAAGATTCTCAACGTCTACAACATGGGCTATTGCGGCATCTTCGGCCCGGTGCTGGACGGGATCTTCCAGGGCATCGGCTTCGAGCAGGGGCGGTCCTTCGGCCTGGTGCGCTGGAATCACTGCGCCACGGAAGTCTGGTACGATAACGCCTGGCATTACTTCGACATGGACGTCCGGGGCGTGCTGCTCGACGGCGCCGGCACCGTGGTCAGTCTCGCCGAGGCGCAGCGCAACCGCGACCTCTGGGTCGCGCCGCCCCGGCCGATCGAGCCCTTCTTCCCGAATGAGCAAGACAAAGGCCGGGTCTTCGAGATCTACCGCGACAGTCCGGTCTATCGCTACTACCGCTGGTTCGAAGGCACGCACACGATGGACTTCTCGCTCCGGCAGGGGGAGTCCTTCACCCGCTGGTGGACCCCGCAGGGCGGCCGCTGGCACCACCTGCCGCGCTACAGCCGGACCAAGTGGGTGCGCGAGCTGCTCCTGACGGAGCCGGTGGGAATGAAGCCCAACCACCGGGACTTCACCCGCTGGAACCACGGCAACGGCCTGTTCCATTATGCGCCCAACCTGTCGGCGGACTCGACCGATTTCCGCGACGGCGTGTACGCCGTGCGCAACCTGGCGCCGGGGCGGCAGGGCCTGCACCTGGTGAGCGCGGGCGAAGGCGAGGTCATCTTCGAGGTCTTCACGCCGTACATCATCGTGCCCCAAGTCAACGACCTCGACAATCCGGACGACGACCGCGAGGCTTCGACCGTGACTCTCGATACGGTCTTGCCGGTCAGCGTCGCGGTATCGCTGGATCAGGGCCTCACGTGGAAACCGGCGACGATGTCCCGGAACGGCCGGCGTGTGGTCGATCTGACGAGCCTTGTCAAAGGGACCTATGGTTACCTGCTGCGCCTGTCCACGTCCGGCGACCCGGGACAGGCGGCCCTCATGCACCTCGCCATCGATACCTGGGTCCAGGTGGCGCCGATCTCGCTGCCCCGGTTGAAACGTGGCGAGAACCACCTGTGCTACGAGATGGGCGACCGCTACGGCCTCAGGACTATCCCCATGCCGGTCCAGCCCGATACCGCCAACCCGAAGGACCTGGAGAAGTACGTCGTCGCGCTGCCGCAGGACTACGATCCCCAGCGACATACCGCGCGCATCGTGGGGGACATCACGTTGCGTCTCGCGGCTCCGGCCGGGATGAAGATCGCCTGGCTCGCGGTCGGCGCCACCTTCCGCACCCACCAGGGCGAGCCGGCCGTCAAGACGGACAACCGCATCGCCTATGCCGTCGACGCGCCGCAGGACTTCCGGGAGGTCTACCGTTCGGCGGTGCCGACCTGGGTCAGCCACTGGCGGTACAACTGGGACACCGACCTCCGCCTGAAGGAGCCGGCGGAGGTGGTCTACGTCAAGTTCCACGGCGACCCGGGCCTGAACGCGATGCGGGCCTGCCTGCACCTGCTCCCCAAGGATCCTCCCACCACAGGCGTTCGAATCGTGCACACGTATGTGCTCGACGGCCGGTCTTACGACAAGACCGTGAGTCTGGACGAGCCCGGCGCCTACACGGTCTCCTGCGACGGCGACCCGGAGAACGTCTCGGTGATGATGGCCGTCCCCTCCCGCTGAGACAAACGCGGGGCCGAACGCCATTCGCGCTGCCGTCGGTCCTACGTAGGGTGCGTACCACGCACCATCTCCCTAACGGGTTGGGGAAAAGGGGACATTCTGCTTTTTCAGTCGAACCCGACGATAAGAAGGATGAAAAAGTAGAATGTCCCCTTTTCCCTACGGGCTGGAGCCCGGCCCAGCCTTTGACCGGATCGTTGATAAGTGATACGCGCGCTACGGGACCGCGGGCAGCCACGTGTCGCGCACGTACGCGCAGTTGATCACCTTCTCGACAAGGTCCAACGGCAGGTAGTAATAGTGATTGGACGCCTCGAAGCCGATGCGGGAGTCCTGGCACGTCAGTGCGAACAGCCGCCGGGCGGTCTGGATCTCGTCCGCCGCGATGCGCTGGATGGCGTCGATCTGGGCCTGGCGGTCGGCATCCTTCGAGCCTGTTAGCAGGGCATTGCGTGCCATAATGAAACGCATTTGCTGCGCAGCGCTCTGGAAGTGCAGGCCGGCGGCTTCCGCGAGGCCCAGGTCCTGGCGGAGGTTCGACCGGTAGGGGGACACCCGGGCTTGGGCCGCGGCTGACTGGAAGAGGGCGAGACCCTCCCGCCAGCCGGCGGCGATCTTCTCGAATTGTCCCGCCAGGACCTCGGCCGGGTAGACCGCCCGCCAGCCGTCGAGATCGTCGTACGGGAATCCGACCATCGTTGCACGGTACTTGGTTGGCTCCGGGTACAGAAGGTTGGCCGGCCCGACTTGCAGCGGTCCCCGGTAGAGGAGGTGCACGTGGAAGGGGTACTCGGCGAAGGCGGTGCTGAATTTGGACCATGCCTGCAGGACGCCGGGAGCCGCATCCGGGCCATAGCGCCCCTGGGCGACCTTGGTCAGGGCCTGGTCCACAGTGGGCCTGGGCTCGGCAGCAAAGCACGCGAGCAGCTCCAGGTTGGGCGAGGGATAACCGCCCACGCTCCAACTGAGCATGAGGCCGTCGATGTCGGCCTCGGCCAGGTTGGCGCCGTGCTGCGCCACCAGGTTCATCACCGGCAGATACGGCACGGCCGACAGCTCCCACGAGCAGTTGGCCTGGACCTTGGCGAGGGTCTTGAGTCCCCGGTGCCGGGCGAGCGCCCAGTGCTTCGTCGCACGCGGGCCCGGCCCGACTGCGGAGAGGGAGTACTCGCCGACCGTGCTGGCGACGCCGCCCCGGACGATGGGTTTGCTCCATTCGCTGACGCTCATCAGGTAGACGCTATCCGGCAGGGCGTTGATGATCTGTTCGGTCCAGCCGGCCTCTTTGTCCTTGGGGTTGCCGGCATCCGGCCAAACCCAGTCCCAAACGATGACCCTGGCCTTGGGATTGCCCGCCCAGACCCCGGCGGCGATGGTCTTGTTGACCTCGGCGATGACCTCCGGTCCCGGCCGCTTCGAGCAGCGGGGACAGCCCGCGGCCGTACGGTCGTGACTGTAGCAGTGGGTCAGGTTCTCCGAAGCGGTGATCGTGAAGACCCCGCCCAGTCCCGGCACCTGCTTGAACACGTAAGTCAGCGAATCCGCGAGCCACTGCCGGACCTCGGGCGCAGAAGTGCATAGCGTGTGGAAGTTGCCCTCGCGCACGCCCTTAAGATCATCCCGATCCTGGAAGAAGGACTCTTCCATCGCCCGGGGCTCGTTCATGTAGAGATAGATGTCGATGCCGTGCTTCTTGGCCCGGTCCACGAGCCGCCGGAGGTTCTCGATGCGGCGCTCGTGGCCCGCGCCGAATTCCGGGAAGGCCGTACGCGGGGGGGCCAACTGGCGCAGCACCACGTGCAGCCAGACCCCGTTGACGCCGAGGTCCGACAGACGCTGGAGCAGCCCATCCGGGTACGGGTCCAGCTCCGGCGTGAGCAGCGGATCGCCGAACAGGCCGCAGTAGGAGTACAGAAATCGAATCTTCCCCCGCACCCCACCCGGAGTGGTCTGCGATGCCTGGTATGCATCGGCGCGTGATAACTCCCGCACGAAGTCAAAGCGTGGTACGCCGGGTGTGGCAAGCGGGTCGCCGAAATGTGTCGAAACCAGCGTCTTGATCTGTGCACAGCGTTGGGTTACCGCTTCGTTCGGCTCCGCGTACCGCAGAGGGGCGCAGGCGGGCTTGAGAGAGCCGAGCTTGGCCCAGAGGAAGTCGTCCTCCCGCAGCGTGAAGGCGAGCTTCTCGGCGTCCCAATCGAGCAGTTGCAGGAGTTGCTCGTAGGGCAGCAGGTGCCAGTTGCGCCGGATGAGGGTGATATAGCCGCGCTGCTGATACTCGGCCGGGGGCGTCCGGTGCGGCGGCAGGCCCATCGACTCGCCCAGCGTGTGGACCTTGTCGGGCGTTGTGCCCAGGACGTCCGCCATCCGTTCCAGGGCTGCCATCTCCCAGTTCCGCCAGACGAAAGCGTGCAGGCGATCCGGAAAGTGCTTGAATTCGATCGGTGCCGGAGTGCTGCCGCCGGGCAGCGTGCCGGTGGCGGCGTGACCCAGAGCGGCCGCCACGAGAATGCCTGCCCAAGCTACCCGCACCGGCCTTCTGCCTGCCATGTGACCTCCCCTTGAACACCAGGAAAAAACGCGGAGGGTTACGAGAACGACTCGTAACCCTCCAGCACGTCACTTCAGTATACCCGCGAGGACCTCTCGATCCCAGCAAGTTGGCGTGGATTCGTCCGGCGCTCAGGGTTTGACCACGCGGATATCGTCGAGATACAGCTTGCCATTGCCGCCGGCCTTGGGGGCCGTCCGACTGCCGACGCCGAGGTACATCTTCTTGACCGCCGCGGCATTGACGCCGGTGAAGCTGGTCAGCGGGACCTTCCACTCGACCCACTCGGCTTTGGTCAGCAGGGCGGCATCGGCGTTGGCCACGACGCCGACCTTGCCGGCCTTGTCCTCCAGGGCCACATAGAAGGGCGCCGCCTGGTTCGTCGTCACTCCGCGCACGAACACCGTCAGCGTCTTGACGCCGTTGATCGTCCAGTCCTGCGGCGACTCGAACGTCCGCACGATCTCGCTGAACAAGTACTTCGGACCGGCGTTGTTGAACGCCATGGGCAGGGATTGCCTGCCGCCATGGACGATCGTCTGCTCGGCAAAGGGCGCCGGATCGTTGCCCACGGTGGAGCCGGAGCCGTCACCCTTGGGATCGAAATTGTCCAGCCAGGCTTCGTAAATACGGTGGCCCTCCTCGTCCGTGTAGCTCTCCATGTCGTCGACTACCAGGAAGTCGGCCGTGGTGAAGCTCCAGACCGTGCCCTTCCACGGGCTGTCGGCGGCGGCCCCATTCACTTCATCGACCCGCCAGTAGTAGGTCTTGTTCCACTCGAGCGGACCCGGGTTGAAGCTGGTGGCGTCGAGGGCCTGTCGGCCGCGATAGATGTCCTTCGTCGCGGCATTCGCGTTGGCGACGGCGTTGGCATCCACCCCGAAATACACGTCATGCGCCGTGGCTTTGTCTCCGGCCGTCCATTGCAGGATTGCGGTCTGAGGTACATCGACCGCCCGATGGGCCGGCTGGGGGCTCCGCGCCGCCAACGGCGGCGAGAACGCGCCCTGCGGAATGGCCTGCTTGGGCTGGTACGGCGTCAGCCAGGAGGGACTGTTCCAGTACAGGACCGCTCGCGCGTCACCCGTATTCTCATAGTACTCCATCACGATGCTGTATTTCTGTCCGGCCACCAGGGTCAGGCTGCCGATCCATTCCACGCCCGACTGCTCGCCCCACTTGTTGAAGAGCAGTTGGTCGTTGACCCAGAGGCGCACGCAATCGTCGCAATTGGCGGTGAAGGTCCACTCCGCGGTGAACGGCACTTCCAGCTCGCCCGTCCAGCGCACGGAGAAGTTCTCGGCGGGGACCAGCGGGTCCGGCGCCGCGGCGCCCCAGTTGAAGTTGATGCCCGGATCGATTCGGGTCAGCACCAGCGTCTTCAGCTCCATGTCCTTATAGTATTGTCCCTTGAGACCGCTGCCGGCGCCCAGCGTGGTGAAGCTCCAGACGTTGCCCTTGCGCGTGGTGGTGCCGTCGAACTCATCGACCCGCCAGTAATAGACTTTCTCGAAGCCGAGCACGCCGGGGTCGTAGGTGGTCTTGGTCTGCGGCAGGGCCCCGGTGGCATTGGCCACCACGTCCCGCTTGTCGCCAAAGTACACGTAGTGCATGACCGCCCCTCGGCCCGGGTTCCAGCTCAGGTCCGCATTCGTGTCGATCCATTTGGCCCCGTCCGCCGGGGTGGGGTTCCAGGCCGTGGAGGGACGGACCAGGAAGCGCCAGACATCCCCTTTCCAGGGACTATCCGGATTGACCGCATTCACGCCGTCGATCCGCCAATAATAGGTCGTGCCCCAGGCCAGATCGCTGACGGCATACTTGGCCTCGGCCACCTTGCCCTTGAGCGTGTTGCCGGCGCCGTTGTTGACATCCGCGAAGCTCGTCCCGAAGTACACGTTGTTCGTGGCTGCGTAAGCGCCCGGCAGCCACTCCAGAACCGCCGCGGTGGTATCGAGCTCGGCGCCGTCGGCCGGGTTGGGATGCGTGGCCTTGAGCGAGGGCAGACCCTCCGCCGCCAGCAGCGCGTTGACTTCCGCCTCCGACAAGGCCCGCGTGAACAGGTAGAGCTCGTCCATCACGCCGGTGAACGGCCGGGCGTTGTCGATGTTGTATCCCACGCGGGCGCCCGTGCCCCAATCGGCGATCAATTGCCCGCGCGGGGCGTTGTACGTCGCGCACACGGCCCCATCGATGTACAGGACCATCTTGCCGGTCGCACTGTCGTAGGTTCCCGCGTAGTGGAGCCACTCATCCCACCCATGCGTACCGGCCACCATGTTGTAGATCGTCGCGTTGTCCGGTGTACGCAGCAGCCAGCGGAAGCTGCCGTTATCGTTGATCTGGGGGTGCACGACCCACACGTTCTTGGCGGATCGGCAACTGAGGATGGCGTGATCCTTGCCGGTCTTGCGACACTTGACCCAGGCGGCGAGCGTAATCGCCGACCGGGGAATATCGGCCGCCGGATAATGCGAGCTGTCCAGGTCGAGATAACTGTATTTGGTCGGCCCCCACTCGCCCAGGAACTGGGCTGCCCCATACCACTTGATGCCGCTCGGTGCGGCGGAGACGTCGCCGCAGACCGTGCCATGGTGGCCTCGGCCCGATTCGTCGGGGACGGTCAGCCCGACCTTGTCGTACGAGTAGAAAATGACGAGATTCGGATCCCGGGGGATCTCCGTCGCGGCGCTCGCCCGTGACCCGCCCGTGACGGCCGCAACAACGACCAGACAGATTGCGTACAACGGTGCTTTCCTCATAGCAGTCCTCCTTCTCAAGATGGGCCCATGAACCAACCGCGCCGGCCAGCCCTACCGCCAATCGGTACAGGCGCAACTGCGGCGGCGGTTCGATGGATATGTCAATCTCAACGCATTAGCGGCACAGGTACGTCAAGATACGAAATGCATTGTGCCTCTGAGAGACAGTTTAACCCTTCTCCCATGTCCCTGCAAGAATAAGTTGTCCCCGGCAAAGATGAAGAGAGGTGCGCAGAACCGCTGCGAGGCCCTCTCCTGAATCATGCTGCTGGCCCCAAGCGGCATATGCCCGGGGTTTGGGGGCGGCGTCCTGGGAGCGTTAGAAATCGCCCAGGTGACAACTTGCCCGGTAATCGTCACGCCGGATCGCACTGCGGGTGTTACTGTGCCGCACAATCCCTCTGTACAATCCGCTCGCGCAGAACGTCGAATCGCCAACCGTTAGATGATGAATGAAGGTGCGGCCCTGCCATCCCCACTGGATTCCCCCCCCCGCCCGGCAGTTCTGCCTACCCCCGAGCGGTTCTTCCGTGCCCGAACCGCGCCCGGCATCCACGGCGAGCCACGCCATGGTGACGGTGCCGCTGGAACGGCTCCCCCTGGCACACGTACGCGTGGCCCGCAAGCTCCATCGCGATGAAAATCGCTGCGTCTACTATGTAGTAGTTGCAACAATTTGGTTTCACAGCACTCATTTCATCGGCCGAATAATCTGAAACGCTTTCAGAAGAATCAGATCGAAGACGAGGGCCCGGATGTCCTCGAGATTGCCATGCGATCAGCCCCCAGCGGCAATGCCGGGGGCTGGGGGTAGAACCCCAGACGGTCGGCTCCTTCCGGGGCCGCAGGTACGCGTGAACCGGATGAGCCCGATTTGGCGTGACGTCCCTGGAATTCCCCTCGGATTCCGGGAGACGATTTCAGTATTCGCGGCCGCGGTCTGAAAGAAACCGGGTGCTGGCCCGACTATCCCAGAGTAGTGCACGTCAAGGTCAAGACCCTGATCGGGGAGATACCCATGAAGAGTCTCACGTTGTCGATGTTGGGGGCGGTCCTGGCCCTGGGAGCCACGGCGCACGGTGCCGCGGAAAAGGTGGTCCGTCTGTAGGATGGGCCGGCGCCCGGGTCGGAAGACTGGAAGCACACCGAGCGGCCCTTCAAACTCGAGTCCGGGACGCCGGGCATGGTCTTCAACGTGGCCCAGCCGACGCTGACGGTCTTCCAGCCGCCCGCCGGGAGCGCGAACGGCACGGGGGTCGTGATTTGCCCCGGCGGCCGCCCAGAAACCGGCGGAGTTGCACCTGTACGCCCAAGGCGGACACGGTTTCGGCATGAACCAGCAGAATCTCCCCTGCGACACGTGGGCCGAGGGTCCAGACACTCGGCTTCGTGCGTCGCCTCGTGGTCCGCCGCCAACGCCGGCGGATCGCCACCCGACTCCGAGGGCCCGCCAGGTCTGCACCTGTGACGGTCTGCGCCCCGGGTGCGTGTCACATCACAATCGGTTCGCCATGGCACAAAGTGAAAAGTGTAGGTGTGATAAGCATATAGGGTTCCTTCCCTGAGGTCGCTACACTGGGACATCGAAAGCTGCCCTGCGCGGGGCAGCGCCCGGCTGGC
>JALORE010000211.1 GCA_025459125.1 Planctomycetota bacterium
CTGGCGGACGATGTGACCGGGCCTCCCTCATCGCCGGTCACACCGCCCAGCGGTCCACCGCCTGACAGCACGCTACTGGCCGCCGTCACGAGCCCGAGCATCAGCGTAGCCTCCACAGCAGTACGACGATGCCCAGACCCACGACCCAGCCCGGCAGCGCCGCCAGGCCGGTTTTCGCAGGGGTGACGCCCTGGGGCTGATTGGAGACCCCGCCGCCCGCCGGCGCTGTCGCGACGATCCCGCCCGTGCTCATGGACGGCGGATTGCGGGCCACGGTATTCCAGGCCTCCATGCCGGCGGCCAGGACTTTGCCGGCCTCCAGCACGCCCCTGTTAATGTCATCCATCGAGACGCCCATAAGGCCTCCTTACGTGTTTACCTGACAGAAAACACCCGCGCCGATCTGCGCCGTTGTTTTCTTCCGGCGAAACCTTACTCGCGGACGTAATCCCAGACTTCTTCCGTCTGAATGACCGTTCCGGCACCCGGGGCCACGCCGCCCGCGATCACATTGATGATGAGCTTCGACAGATCGCGAATCGGCAGGTACGAATGCAGATCGTCGCCCAGATCGAAACGCAGGTCGCTGTACGTCGCCACCTGAGAGGCCATGCCGGCCATCTGCATCAGGTTGTTGTGCACGTCCACACTCAGATCCCGGTAGACGTAGCGGTTGTCGGCGATGACGTCCCAGCGGACCGGGTTGGTGTCCGTGATCCGGACGCCCAACAGGCCCAGGGCTCCGCGCGGCAGATCGTTGACGAAATTGTCCGTGGTGCCACCCAGGTCTCGCGTCGTGCGCAGCCGGCGGATGTGCAGGCCCGTCGGCTCTTGCGGATACAGGTCCGTGATGACGTGGACTTGACAGCTCGTAGCCGTGGCGACGCCCGCCGTCATGGTGACTTCCATCGTCAGCGTGTTGTACGGACCCTGTCCCGGCACGCCGTTGGATTTGAGCATGCCCAGAGCCGCCCCGCGATGCTGATCCCAGATGGGCAGATTCCAGTTCATGCAGTTCACCAGAATGCAGCCCAGCGGGGCCGCGAGCGCCGTGTTCTTGGTGAAATAGAACAGATGTTCGTCGAGGGCCTCCGTCGCCGTGCGATCGTAGACCAGCTCCCCGTTGAGCCACATACGAATCGTGGCCACATCGGTGATAAGCTGGGCCCGGGTCAGCACGCCACCGGCCCCCGCAAAGCGCAGGGCGATGCCGTGGACATTGTCCCCGGTGTCGATTCGGAAGTTGTTGACGGCACTGGCGGCCACACTGGCCAGGTTCCCCCAGCGCCACGTTGCGAGCATGGACGGGACCGGTCCTGCAACTTTTGTCTCAGGCATGATGAGTCTCCTTACTCAGAAAATCCCTTGCCGTTGCGTCTCTGAGTGCGAGACTCAGGCGATGACCGGATAATACGGCCGCAAACTCGCCGGCACACTGTTGGCGATCGCACTGGACACGGCCTTGATGACCACCAGTGCGACGAACACTTTGACGATTGTGGCGACGGACGGCATGAACTTCCGCCAGCCCCTTCCTTCGGACTTTGCCATGATGGGCCTCCCAACAAACAATGGTTTTTAGGCGTCGGAAGGCCGGAAGACGTGCACCACTGTCGAGTAGAGGCACGGCCTCCAGCCTACCCGACAGTGAACATTCAACCTTTATGGTAGCATCCCTGCCCAAAAGTCAATCCCTAATTTGAAAAAAATGAGGCGTGGCGGGCGGTTCCACCAGGGAAGGCCCCGGCGTGGTTGAGGCCGCCACGCCCCGTAGCTTAGTCCGGACCGCCTCGTCGCGTTGCCAGAACTGCAACCTTTTCGGCCAGGTCCTGCACCAGCTTGGCAGTTTCGCCCTGGTGTGTGATGACTCCCTGGAGCGCCTGTTCGAAGGCGTCCAGCTTGTTCGCCTGCTCGCCGACCGCGTCCGTCAATACCCCCACGTCCTTGGCCAGCTTCGCCAGCGCCGATTGATCCCATTCTTGCTGTTCATCGTAGAGCCTGTCCGTCTGCTCTTCGATTGCTTCGCTGATCTCGATCAGGGCGATCGCCAGCGTGGCCGCCCAGCTGTCCTTCGGACCGGGCCCGCTCTCATCGATATTTTGCATCAAGACATGCGTGTTGAGAAGACTATCGCTCATCGTACCTTCTTTCCGGTGGGCCGTCCCACCATCTTGGCCGCTACGATCTTGTCCACCAGCTCCTCCACGCCACAGTGGTAGTACGTCAGCAGCTCGCGGATCTCGTCCAGCGTCAGCTCCTCTCTCAGCATCCGGCAGACGTACTCCTGATACGCCTTTAGCGTGATACAGTCGCCTGCGGGACTGTTGATCTTGGCGAGCGGGGAACAATCCTGTTTCAGGTCCATAGCGCACCTACCCACATACTCACGAACACTACGATCATGGACACCGCCACGCCGGTCAGCATGCCGACCAGCCATCCGCGCCACCACATGCGCGCGTATCTGTTCTCGAACTCTCGAATCGTCGGCTGCACTCCCATCGTGCTCTCCGCGAAAAAGATCATGCTTTGCCCAGCTCCACTTTCCCCGTATTGATCCAGTGCACGTACTGGTACGGCTGGAGATTCCCGAGCTTTAGCCGGGCCTCCAGGCCGAAGCGCTCCTGAACATAGTCCAGATCCGCGGGCTCCTGAAGCCGAAACAGGTACGCATCCCGCGCTTCGCTCGTGACTTCGCGCGGGATCCCGAAACAGCGTTGCGTGATCCACCAGCAGTTGACGCCGCGCGTCCGGCCGGCCGTCAGGAGCATCTTGATGCCCTGGTAGCGCCCGACCGATGCGAAGATCCGCGTACTGAGATAGCTGGCGATCTCCTCCGCCACGAACGTACAGTTGCCGCACAAGTACACCAGCCGGCAGATCAAATCGAACTCGTCGGCGTCGAATTTGTCGGCGGGGCGGTAGACGAGCCGGAAGCGCCGGCACCGATCGTTGGCCCACTCCCACCAGTGCAGGAAGTGATCCCACTCCCCATCCATCGCATCGAAGCAGACGCCCGGATAGCCGAAGTCCTCCCGCTTGGGCAGATAGATGACCGTCCGGTCACAGCGATCGAGCTGGGCCTTGACCAGGTGTGACTTGCCGGATCCCGTCTGGCCGGCAACGAAGATGTTGACACCATCAAACATCAAGCACCGTCAGGACATGCAAGCACTTGCGGATCGTGATCTCGTCGCCCACGACTTTATCCGGCATGGTCATAAATTTCGCCCGGCCTCTAATGATCTTTCCCGTAAGCCACTCCCCGGATTCGCTTTCGACAGCGATAGTGAAACGCCCATGTCTGCCAGAGCAATGCACACGAGATCCCACCAGGTCTATAGGTAACGGCTTCATCGACATCTCCCCAGTCCGCGCAGCGAGTCCGGGCTATCGATCCGTATCCGATCGCCGTATGGGATCGGCTGCCACAGCCACGAGCGGCCGCACAGCTCTGCGAACTGCTTTTTCCCGTTGCACTCTCTCATGAATCCGATCATGCGGTCCTGCCGGTCATACAGTTGGTAGTAGATCCAGTCTGCCATAAAAACCGATCGGGGTTATCCGTTCCCCCGATCGAGTCACTGGGGTACACCGCCTCCTTGCGGCGTGGCGGGCTGCCCGGAATCGGGTAATGGGCCCTTCGGGGCAAACCGCCGCCGGGACTCCTCGATAGCGTCGATGAGATCGGGAACGATCCCGATCGCATCGAGGGCGGTCACGCCGAGCGCCACGTTGACGCCCTGATCCGGGTGGACGTTGACATATTGCCGCGCGTAGTAATCCCAGATCGGATACGACGCCTTCGCCAGCTCTTTGGCCCGCCGCCGGCCGACTGCCGCGATCGGCTCCGGATCGGGAGCGACCTGGAGCCATTGCAGCAGCCGGGCCAACACGTAGAACGGCAGCCGCCAGGCGTTGGCGAGACCATCGAGCGTCAAGCCGGCCGGATCGAAAGCAGAGCCCGGGGCAGGGGGGGAACTGTCAGAGGAACCCTGCCCCGGTTTGGATGTCTCACTGCTCTCAGCGCGGCGCAGCTCCGCCGCGATCGCCGCCTTGAAGTCATCGGGCGGGATCGCCAGCCGCTCCGGACCGGACGCTTGCGATGGTGCCGGCGGCACCTGCGTCCGGTCCGGCGGGGCGGTCAGCCCCGGTTTCGTCGCTGGCCGTTGCGGGCTCTGGCTCAAAATTTTGCGTTTCGTTTTGTCCTTGGCTCCCTTGGTCCGTGCCATCGTCAACAACCTCGCTCAGTGTGTAATGCTCCTGAATTCGCCGGACCGCCCAGCCCATGACGAAACCCGCGAACATGGACGCGATAACGGCGATCCGCTCCCAGGTCTCGTCACGCCATTCGGACGGATCAAAAATCCTCATCGTAGTCGTTCTCCTCTTCGTCTGCGTCGTCGTGATCGTGCGTCACTGTGCCCGGGGGATGACCCGGCACGATGTCCGCCGCCGGACTCGACGCCGGCAAGCGCTGCTTGATCTCCTCAACGTCCGCCCGTAGCTGGTCCAGCTCACCAATCTGGTGCAGCTTCGCCTCGCCGGCGACGTACGTAAACGTCCCGCCGCATTGCTCGCAGACGGTTCCCTTCTCCGACGCGTGGGTCTTGGTTCCCGGCCCACAATTCGGACACACCTTGCCTTGTTGCTCCTGATCCGTCATGATCGTTGCACTCCCTGATAAACTCCGGATCCCGTAGGAATCCGAACTCATACTGAAAACCCGCCGGCCGGGGCTGCCGGCTCCGCTCGATCCACCCTCGTTCCCAGCCCAGCCGCTGCCGGCACTTCGCACACAGATCCGGCTGGGCCTCCGCCGTCGCCAACTCGGTCAGCCGGACGTTCTGCGTCCGTCGCCCGCACACCAGGCGATACGGCCACGCCCGCGACAGCACATGCACCCGCTTGCTCCCCACGCTGATACCTCGCAAGGATCCGTCCCGCCATCATTTGATCGCCTCCTTCAGCGCCGCATCGGCCCAGCTCTCGCCGGCGAACTCGGCGAGGACCTTACGCCGCGGATGGTGTCCGGCCGCGATCATGTCCTGGACATACTTGCGCCGGACGCCTTTGGCTTGCTCCGGAGAGGATCTCGGCGTCGGCTTGGGCGTGGGTTTGCGTTGGGCGACTTGGGCGGCCTTAGCGAGCGTTTGGCGGCCGTCCTTAGTATCGAGGATCTGGGCTCCCGCCAGCGGCGCCGCGGTGATCTCGTAGACCTTCTCGTAGTGCCGTCCGGTCTTGTAGCGTTTGCCCTTGTAGGTGATCGTGACGCGCTGGTAGGTACAGTCGGCGTCTTTGATGATCTTGTTGAGCAGCCGGTTGCCCGGCAGGCGCAGGAGCTGGCCGCCGTCGCCGAAGGTCTGGAGCGTTTGTCCGGGCACGTTGATGATCTCGGCAACGATCTTGTAGGTCACGCCTTTCCAAAGCTCCGTTTCGGCGGGGCACAGGATCCCGGTCACGGATTCTTCCTTGACCCGGAAGTAGTGAATCGGGAGATTGTCCACGGTGGACCGGGAGCGATTCCATTCGAACGTGTCGGCCCGGACCGCGGCGTCGGTGCGGCGCTTCGCGCGGGCGAACGCCGCGGGATTGACGGCGTGTCTCTTGGCCTCGGCACGAATCGCCGTGATCGTCTCAGGCACCTGTGCTCCGGTCTTTTTTGCCTTTGCCATCCCGATGACCCAATGAAACATAACTGGTTTATTATCGGTCCTTAAGCGGTGAAGCTCCGCGTTTTCCCGGCCGGGAGTAGTGCGCTACCTGTCGTGCGTTGGATGCGACCGGATTGTCATGCGGGGCCGTAGCCATCGAATCCCCTGAACCGCCGCCCGAAGGGCTTGCCAACCTTGTGACCAGGCCGTGCCTGATCTGCCGGCGAGACTATCGGCGTGCCCCCGGCAGGTCAAGAAAAATCTTGTCACTTTGTGACCTCTACCCGGGGGGCGAACAACAAGCGCAGCGCTTGTTCGCCCAGGGACAGGTAAGATCTCGTAGAGTCTTACCTGTCCCGCCTCCCGCCCTGACCTTAACACACCGTTCCCGGAGCGTCAAGAAAAAAAAAGGGGTCAAAATTCTTGCGTCATGATGAGGAAAAAGTCCGAATAATTGTGGGGGGTGACTACAGTGGGGGCGCGCCTACGATCGTGGGCGGCGAGGATCCGTGCGGATCCGCACAAGACGACATGGGGCGACCGATGAGGAGGTCGCAGATCTCGTCGCGGGTGAAGTTTCTGCCGGTGGGGACGTCTATGTGCAGCGGCCGGCCGCGGTGCAGGACCGTCAGGACTAGGGCGTGTGTTTGGGGGTGCAGATCGAGCCGGGCGGCCTCCAGGCCGAGGCTCCTCGCCGTCGCCCGCACAATTCCAGGCGTGAAGAGGGAGTTCATTCCCATGACTATAACCCTTGACTCAACGACAGGTTATTTTCGTTGCTGTAACAGGAGCTGATCGAGCTTCTGCTCCATTCGCTCCAGGCGCCTCGCCACACCATCGATTTCACGCGTCATGGCCTCTTTGTCGGCCTTCCGGTCCACTTGCGTGCAGATCTGCTGGATGCGGCCGTAGCCGATCGCGCCACCGACCAGCAGGGCGGCCATGGTGATGAGGGCACCGAGATAACGCTGTAGCCACGTCACGTCAGATCCCGATTCGCAGCGGCCTTGTACTGATCCACGATCGCATTGGCGCGGCCGTAGATGTCGCGGTCCTTCATCACCTCCGCGATCGCCGGTTTGACCGCATCCCGGCCGCGGATGCCTGATTGCTCGATCCCGTCCACGATCGCCTTGAGAGTCACGGCCAGGTCCTGCTTGCGCTCCAGGATCTTCGACGACCGGATCTTCTGCCAGAGCACCAGGGCGGCCGCTCCGGTCACGCCCAGCAGCTCCAGGATGCACCGCACGTCCGGGGGGATAAGCACGCCAGCCGGGCCGTCCGGGATCGCCGCGACGCCCCGACCGATCGCGTTGGCGTCGGCGAAGACCCGGTCCGCCCGCTGGAGCTGCTCATCGGTGCAGCTCGGGACGGTAAACAGAGCCAGTGCCGCAACCATGCCGACCAGGATGAGACTTGCCCTTTTCATGCGTTTGCTCCTAAACTCGATTGCGTAGGACCGTCCAGGATCAACGATCTCGACCGTTTCCGACCTACGGGCCGCCCGGAGCGGCGATCCTCAACGGCGGGCCCGGCGACGCCGCTTGCGAGCCCTGCCAACAGCCCACCCGCCCGTCACTTTGTAGATCGGCCGGCCGTGGGCCCGACGCTTCGCGGCTCGCTTGGTCTGGCTGACCTTGCGCTTGCTCCGCCTTTTTGTTGCCATAGTACCTCCTGTTTGCTACAATGGATCCATACTCGGGCACCCGCCCGACGCGGTTCGTTGGTGGTTTTGTGAGAGGGAAAGAACCATGTCCGACGGTATGATATTCAGCCTCGTATGCCTTGGTCTGCTGGTACTCCTGCTACCGTTCTTCGTCATCATCGCCATGTTATCACGCATCCGGCACATGCTTACTCGGCTCGAAAGATCAGTGGACTCGCTTCGGACCGCCAAGGAAGTAGGCATAAAATACAACCGCGGCAACTAGTAACGCCGCGGCACGCATGACGGGCAGCGCCTGCGTTCCGGCAATGGCCCCCGCTTCCAGGAGCTGCCCACCCCGCGTTACCTTGGTCCGGACCCAAGTGAGGGCCGCTTTTCGTTGCCATAGGACCTCCTGTTTGCTACAATGGATCCATACTCGGGCACCCGCCCGACGCGGTTCGTTGGTTTTGTGAGAGGGAAAGAACAATGACACCCGAGAACGCCCAGATCATCAACAGCATGCAAGATATCGATCGCCTACAGTCCCACATCATCATGGGAATCTCTGTTCTGCTGTTCGCCGTGAGCCTGCTCGGGATCTGGGCGGCCGTCCAGATCGAACGATTGAAGAAACGCGCCACAGCGTTGGAAGCCAGTCGTTCCATCAGTCACTCAACCCCCGCGACTTACTGAGCGACAGAGCCCATAGCACGCCGATGACAATAGCCGCCGCGACCAGGCTCCCACCGGCCGCGGCGATCGTTCCGCCAATACCGCCGGCTGGCTTGCCCAGGGCTTCCAGCGCCGCCCGTTTCGTCTGCTCGCTCATGTTTGGATCCGTGGCAATCCTGACGACCGTTGTTGTCCGGTGCTCCAGGACCGCCAAATACGCGATCAGAGCCCCGGCCATGAGCGCAATCGCGGTCGCGAGCGCCATGCTCGCCTGTTGTTCCGTGGGCCGTTCCCCGCGGGGATACTTCCGCACGATGACGTTGATGATGAGGTAACGTTCCTCGATGATCGCTCCGTCCAGGCCGGACTTGTTCGTCCGCGTCTCCTCATAGGAGCCCTGATAGTCGAACCGCCGATCGGCCCACAGATCATCCTTTACGCGTTTGATCGCCAGGCCGAGCAGCGTCTCATTCGCCCCGGGCTTGATGAGGTACTCGAAGCCAACCAGATCGCCCGAGTGGAGCATGTCATCTTGGATTTGTGTGGTCATATCAGATACTCACGTTCGCAAAACCTCGGAGAATCGCATCGAGCCGTCGGAGCTGCAGGGCGGTCAGCTCTTCGGCCACAATCAGGGCTACAGATGTGGCGGCTGCCGGCGCGTTATAGAGGATCTTGACCCCCGCAATGACGGAGGTGTAGTTCCCCACCGCTGCGGTGCCGTCGTTCATCGCCACAAACGTTCCCGAGATAGAGGACGTGTCATCAATCTGGACCCCGTCCCGATAGATCTTGATCCCGGCCGCCAGAGCGCCCCCGTCGTGCGTGAATCCATACGTGTGCTGAGCGCCAATGTCTCCCGCCAGGGACGTGTTGTAATAGCGTTCGATATAGCTGCCGTCGTCCCCATCGAGCAACGTGACGTAGAGCTTGTTCGCGGCCAGCTCCAGCTTCCATTCCGCATTCGCAGGTGGGGTGCCCGTGTTGTCCCACTTCGCGAGCAGCATGCCAGAGGCCGCGGCCGGGGCCTCCAGTACCAGGACGCTGAACGGGGCCGCCGCGAAACTGAAATCCGCACTGTCGGGCGTGTCGAACAGGTGGGTGGCGTCGAAGGTCAAATACGGCGCCATGCCGACTATGCCGGGACTGCACGTCGAAGCGTTAATCGCAGCAAAAGAGGCATCACGGAGCGTCACCGTGTGGGCCGTAGCTCCGCCGATCGTACTGCGATCGGTGATCGTCTGGACCGCTCCCGTGGCGTCCAGGACCCACAGGGCCTTGACGTTGGCCGGCGTGACAATGCCATAGACCGCGTTCAGCAGCGACGCCTTGGCGTCGAGTCTCGCGGCCGTTAAGATGTCCGTGCCCCCGATCGTGACCAGGGCGCTCGCCGGCAGCGCCAGTGTCCCGAGCAGGGCGGTACTGCCGGTGTAGGCGGTCACGGGCATGATGTTCTGCACGTCGATATAGGCGTCGGCCGCCCCGGCCCCCTGCATCAAGGTCCCACTGTCCACCTTGGCGTTGTGCACGGCAATGCGGATCTGCGTCGGGCTGGCCGTGGCGCAGAGATTGATCTGACTGAGGTTGCCGCCGACCACGCTGGCGGCGAAATCCTGCGCCGCATCGACCAGGCGATAGATCCCGCACAGTGAGGAATTGAGCGACGCGATCTCGGCTCCACCGCTCGAAATGTAAATGTCTTTGAACTCACTATGCACCAGACTGATCCGTGGATTCGCTCCGGCCGTGGTACTGCTCTGAAAGCCCGCGTTCGTCGGTACCGACTCGCTGTGAAACTCGTGGAACGACAGCCAGCACGTACTGGTGACGTGCAAAAACTCAT
This sequence comes from Planctomycetota bacterium, assembly GCA_025459125.1. Taxonomy (GTDB): domain Bacteria; phylum Planctomycetota; class Phycisphaerae; order Sedimentisphaerales; family Anaerobacaceae; genus PLanc-01. The sequence continues at coordinate 9,818 of JALORE010000211.1, forward strand.
TCGTCGGCGTGCCGCCCGACCAGCAGCCGTAGAAATCCATCCGGCCGCCATTGTTGACCACGTGGGCGGTCGTATTGCCGCTGAAGCCGCATTGATGGAACTCCAGGGCGAGCGCCTGTTGGCTCTCGACCGTGTAGCCGATCGTGTTCTGGAGGAACTGGCAGGCCGTATAGTGGTGGCTGTCGGACTGGTAGCCGCCGACCGACGGCGCATCATAGACATGCGCGACGAACGACGGCGCTGCGGTATAGTCCCAAGCCGCCGCCCACGTCAGCAGGTTGTAATGCCGAGTGTTGCGTATCCCGACGTAGCACTCCCGAAAATCGCACTGGGTCAGATCGACGTAGCTATAGTTGCCGTCGAACTGGACGCCCGCAAACGCGTCTCCGTCTCCGTCGAAGACCATGCCACGCATCGTCAGGTTCGAGCAGGCCAGAAAGGCGAACATGGGCTTGGCGTCCGTGATGACGTTGTAATTGCCGTGACTGTCGGACAGAGTCACTACCGTGGTGCCCGGCTGATTGCCGCCCGTCCAGAAAATACACGCGGTCGGCACCGCCGATTTCGGATCCTGCCCCCCGATGACCTGGATGCCCTGGAGGGTGTAGGCCCAGCCCAGGACGTCGCCTGTGCCGCCGTCGATGCTCCAAACCCCAATGTTGACCGTATCGGCAATGGCGTATCGAGCCGGCGGGAAGTAGAACGTGTCCCCATTGTGCCCCGCCTGAAACATCGCCTGAATCGCCGGCTTATCGTCCGTCGCTCCGTCTCCTACCGCTCCCCACCAGCCCGGATACAACTGCCCGCCCCCGGTGAAACGCACGACCCCCGTCCCTGTCAGCGTGAACGCTCGCTCCCGGATCGGACAGTGCACGTGCTGGGGACTATTGACGGTGAACGTGATGCCGGTATCGACCTCGATGTCGTAGTTCGGTTGATAGACCAGGTGGATCCCGGCTCCCAGCGTCAGATTGGCCGTGACGTGAATGTGTGCATTCACGATGACGTTATAGGGGCCCGCCCCCGCGGCCGCAACCAGGGCCGCCATGTTGGCGTAGTCACTCGTGCGGTACCAGGGCAGGTCATAGGACACGCGCAGTGACTGTCCCCCATCATTGTTGAGCAATCCCGCCGCGCTCCAGACGGTGGTAGGATTCGTGAAGACGCCCCGTGGTGCTGACGGCATCAGCATTCCCTCCCGTTGACGATCTCGGCGCCCGTACTGCTACAGGCGAAGATCGCGCCTTTTTCTCGATCACTCCACCACGACTCGCCCGCGGACAGCACGATGAATTTATCCACCGCCGTCGCCCGAGCGGCGGTAATGCCCAGGTAGATCAGGCCTGCACCGTTCGTCGTCGGGGCGGTAATCTCAATCTCCGTCCGGTTGGCGTTGGCAGCAAAGATAGCCGTTCCCGGTCCGGGCGTGACCGCGCAGACCGTATCGGCGAGCTGGCCGGCGACGGCCGCGGCCGCGGCTCCGGAGATCTCCTGATCGATCGACGCCAGGTTGGCCGCCATGGCGCCCACCAGCGGATTCTGTCGCGTATCGACCACGATCGTCTCCGACAACATCAGGACGATCGTAGCGGCCACGCCACCCGTATTCGCGAAACGCAGGCGCGTATACGGCCGCCCCTCCGTGTCGATCTGCAGGCCGCTGATCATCTGCTGCGGTGGATCGTCGTCGATCGATAAGGTGATCGTCGAGGCGCTGATTGAGAGAATGGTGATGTAGCGCCCGAGCGCCGCGATCGGCGGCCCCAGGGCGCCCGCGAGGATCGTCTGCGTGAAATATCGCGGAGTCAACATGCCTACCCCTTTCGCTTGCGGTGGACCGCCGCGAAGGCGATCCCGCCGACAATGAGCAAAGGCAGATACTTCTGCCAATTGGGCAGCTCCCCCGTCACGGCCGCCAACTCTTGGGACCGGCCGGCCTGGACGGCCGAGAAGGCGGCCGAGCCAAAATCCGTCACTTTGCCGAGCTGCTGTCCGAACAGCGAACCCTGTTCGCCGAGCAGGGCCTTGACTTCCGCCCCGGACATTCCCGTCTTGAACGTGTTGCCGACGACGTTCTGCGTCATGGCAGAATAGTCGCCGACGGCCGTCGTAACCGAGCCACTGGCACCGAGCGTGGCCTTGGGCCCGACCACAGCGCCGCCAGTCATGCCCTCGACCCCTTGCCGTAGATCCGACGCCATACTGACCGTCGTGGACGTCGAGGTCGATTTCTTGGTCGAAAACAGACCCATGCGCCTACCGTCCTTTCCAAAACTCGGCCAGGGCCAGGCCGATCAGGACCCCAAGACCGACCAGCGGCAGGGCGGAGCTGCCGCCGACTGTGAAACTGCCCGTGCTGGCCGTCTGCGTACCGCCGGAGCTGGCGGACGATGTGACCGGGCCTCCCTCATCGCCGGTCACACCGCCCAGCGGTCCACCGCCTGACAGCACGCTACTGGCCGCCGTCACGAGCCCGAGC
>JALORE010000212.1 GCA_025459125.1 Planctomycetota bacterium
TTGCGGCACTGCTCGAAGCGCTCGGCCCAGAAACCGTCCGTCCAGCGCACCGCGCCGAGATCGACGCTGCGCAGCTTGACATGAGGACTCGCCGACGTATCGGTCAATCCCGATCCCGCCCCGAGCACTTGGCCGCCGCCGAGGCAAACGATCGCCAACAGAATGTGATGCCGTCGCATCATCACTGTTCTTCCACCGTCACGATGATTCTTCGATAGCTGTAAAGGGGAGGCTCGCCGTCGTCCCTGGCCTCCAGGATCACGTGCAGCGTTCCGGTCTTGTCCACCTTGGGAGCGGTGAAGGATGCCTCCGGTGAGGTGCTGTTCCGGATCTCGACCGCACCCGTGGAACTCCCGGCTTCACCGTAGACAAACCAGCGGCAGGCGATCTTGTGCCCATCTGGATCGTACGTGCCGGCGGCGTTGAGATTCACGCGTTCTCCGGACTTCACCCCTATCTGTACGACGGCTTTGGTCTTGTCGCCCTGGAAGACCGCCACGGGATTGTGGTTCGCCCGGGCGAACGCGTCGGCCCCGCACCAGTCCATCCGCGCGGCGAAGTCATGCTGATAGGCCTCTCGCCAGCGCCAGACGGTCGCCTGGTCACAGGTCCAGGTCGTGCCGTTGTCCGCCGTGACCGTGTCGCGGCTGCCGCGGGCGTTGGTCCAGATGGGACGCGTCTCGCCGTAGGTCTGGTGGAGCACGTACCGTCCGCCCCAGCCGCCGTAGGAAGGACTGATGCTGCTGCCCAGACCGTTGTCGATCAGGCCGAGGAAGGAGGGGGTGTCGCCTTCCATGATGTATTTGAGCCGGGGATACAGCGCGCCCAGCGGGCCGTGGTTGTTGATGACGTTCTCTTCCAACCAGGGATTGTCCACGAGCTCGAATTTGTGCCTGGGACCGTTCTGGTAGAGGCGGTCGCCGGAAATGCCGGTCCAGGTGGCCCGCTGGTATTCCTGGTTGTCCACACTGCTGGGGCTGACGACATAGAAGAGATCCGGGAACGTGATCCGCAGCCAGCGGCCCGAGTTGTCCTGATCCGAGATCGTGTACACCCGCAGCTTGGAGACGAACGCCTCCAGATCCTCGGCGCTGCGGCTGTACTTGACGTCCCACAAGGCCTGGGCCAGGCAGTTGGCCCCGCCCCAGATCGAGACCCACACCGGCCGCGGGTCCGGCCGGTCCACGACTTCGACGATCTGCCGGGAGCCCTCCGAGCTCTTGCCCTCCCCCACGCCCGCCATGCCAAACTCCGGCCGGCCGGCCTTGACCACGCCCAGCAAATGTCCCGCCGACGGGTAGCCGGGAGCGTGCTTCAACAGGTTGTCCCGGACCTGGCCGTAGGCCTCCACGCGTTCCCGGATCCTCTCCGGGCGCACCGTGTCCTTCAGCCAGACGGACGTGGTCGCGATCAGGCCTTCGACGTCATACTCGTTCGCGTAGACCAGGAACCGCACCAGCGATTCCTCGTCGTCGGGCTCGTTGGAGATATCCGTCAGCACGATGACCCGCGGCTTCTCCACCGGGACGAATTCCGCCCCGCCTGCATCCGCGCCCAGCAGAGAAGCCAGTGCCGACATGCAGATGAATCCTCTGGTCACACTCATCGTTGCGTCCTTTCACTTGTCAAAGGGGAGAGCAGAACTCGTATCGGCCCGGACCGGCCGTGAAGATCGCACGCCCTCGGCCCACGTGGCCGCGGGGCGGCTCCGTGCGCACCAGCTCGACACCCTGGCCCGGGCCGACGAGTCTTGCCTGCCTGGCGTCGGTCGCGGGCACGTGTACCTCGGCGACGGTACCGGGCGGCACGGTGACCTGCCACCGGAACTGGCCTGCTTCGATCCGCCACCGGCTTTCGATTCGCCCATGGATGCAGTCGTAGTAGCCCCAGGCCCAGGTCAGATCGCCCACCGGCTCCGGCCGCAGTACCAGCCGGCGGAATCCCACGGAATCGGCGGCCTGCCCGAGGCCAAGAATTGACTTCTGGAACCATTCCTGAATATGACCGAACATGCAGTGATTCATCGACGAGCCGGGCTTGTCCCACCGTTCGGAGAGGGTCTTGAAGCCCAGCTTGAGCATGTGCCCGTAGCCCGGCGGATCGGTGCGGTCGATCATGCGATAGACCACGTCGGACCGGCCGCCGTCGGCCAGGGCCTGGACCAGCATGCGGAAGCACACCTCTCCCGTGCTTTGGCGATACTGTGCCTTCTCCATGTCCGCGACCAAATTGGCCAGCACCTGCTCACGGTCCTCCTCGGGTACGAGGCCGAAATGCAGCGCCGTGGCTAATGAAGCCTGGGAACCGGTGGCAATGGAGTGCTCGGCGGGCCGGTAGTAGGCTCGGAGGAAGTCCTGGCGCACCTGCTGCGCGAGCGTATCGAATTCCTCGGCCTCCGCACGCCGGCCCAACCTTGCGGCGACGCGGGCTACAATCCGCGCATCGTCATAGAGAAATGCCGTCGCAGGCAACTCCGCTGGTGTGAGCTGCGCGGCACCCACGTGGCCCTTTTCGGGCGTCCAATCGTACCAGTCGCCCAGTCCCGGCTTGACCAGCCCCTCATCATTGCGCGTCGAGGCGAGATAACGCGTGTAGCGTTGCATGGTCTCATACTGCTCCCGTTCGGTGCCGCGATCTCCGTACCAGAGGTACAGCAGATGGGGCAACTGCACGCACGCGCTGCCCCACTCGGGCGATTCGAAGAATCCGCCCTGGAAGCGTGTGTACTCCGGCGCGATGTCGGGAACGAGGCCATTGTCCAATTGCGCTTCCGTCGTGTCCTGGCAGATCTTCTGGAACAGGCCGCGGGCATCGCGATGATAGAGAATCGAAGGCCCCATCAGGTGAGCCACTTCCAGCCAGCCCAGTTTCTCCCGGTGGGGGCAGTCCGTGAGAACACTCTGCAGGTTACTGCGCACGGAGCGGTCGATCATGGCGTTGATGTCGTTGAACAGCGTGTTGGAGCACGCGAAGGACCCGACGCCGGGCGCGGAGCTCGTGAGGAAGTCGCTGCCGGCTTCGAGCAGCAGCGGGCGTGCGGACCCTGCCGGGGGCGGCTGGGCTGCAGGGACATCGTCCGGCCGGTCCACGCCGGAAACGTACAGGTACTGGAAGCTGAAGTACGTGAAGCGCGGTCGAAACACCTCATCGCCCTGCCCCTTGAGGGTATAGGTGTAAACATGGCCGCCGTTGGCCGTCCACGGCTCGCCGCGTTTTTCCGCGCAGTGGATGACCACCTGGGTGCCGGCGGGCCCTCGGACCTTGATCCGGGGCCGGGCCGAGAGGTTCGTCCCGCAGTCGATCTCGTACTCCCCTTCCTTGAGACGCTGGACCGCCACGGCAGGCAGATATTCGGCCAGCTTTACCGGCGGCGCGTACTGAGCCACGAGCCGGCCGCCGGGTCCGTCGCAGACCGTCGCGGCGGACCATTCCCGGTCGTCAAAACCCGGACGGTCCCAACCGGGCTGCTCCCGGCGGGCATCGTAATCCTCGCCGCCGTAGATGCACGTAAAGAGAATCGGTCCCGGGGCGCACTTCCACGTGTCGTCCGAGACGATCACCTGAGTCGAGCCATCCGTGCGAGTGATGTGCATCTGGCCGATCAGCTTCGGCGGCCCGAACGTGCCCTTGAACTTCACATAGCGCCCGCCGGGCACGTTGTACATGCCGTTGCCGAGCATGACCCCCAGTACATTGTCGCCGGGCATCAGCAGTCCGGTCACGTCGTAGGAGCTGTACAGGCACGTCTTGCGGTAGTTCGTCCAGCCCGGGTCCATCTCGCGATCGCCGATGCGCCGGCCGTTGATACTCAATTCATAATGCCCCAGGCCACAGATATGGATGACAGCCTCCTTGACCGGTCCCGGCAGTCGCACCTGCTTGCGAAAGATCGGCAGCGGGTCTTTGTCCGCTCGATTGGCGGTGATCCACTTCGCCTGCCAATCCACGGCCGGTGCTTGGGTGGCATCATCAAGGTCGGAGGCCTTGGCGATGGTTGATGCCGGATTGGAGGACCCACCCCCAAGCTTCGTTTGAGGGTGCCACCCGGAGTAGTCTACGAACTGCCTGGGATCAGTGCCGTTGAGCCATTCCTCGACGTTGGTATAACCGTCGCCATCGGCATCTTGCGGACCATCCGCTGGATCATCTCCTTTGAGGCTGGACTTCTTCTCCCATTCGTCCGGCATGCCGTCGTGGTCGCTGTCGATGGGCGCCGGCGCCGACTTGTACTCCGGCCACCCGCCGACGTCGGCGGGCGAGTTGATGATGCCATTGCCGAATGTCGCCTCGCCGGTCCGGACCATATCGATGATGCGTGCATCCACCGGATCGCGCTGGGGCAAGGTGGCGCCGGCCTGGGTCAGGACCAGTTCATACGCCTCCCCGGCAGATTGCTGAGCAATAGGCGCGGCGGGGGCAGGGGCAGACGCACGCACCTTCTCGATGAGAGCTTTGAGCGCCGTCTCGGAAGTGCCGTATTCGGCGTCGAACTGCACGCCCCCCTGCCAGTTGTCCGCGGTGACCTGGGGATTGCCGGCGACGAAATTGTCCGCCACGTACCACCGGCCGTCGCGCTGGGCTTCGCTGTGCATGTCCAGGTGCTGGGGGCTGCAGACGCGGTGACGAACGGATCCCCGGTTCGTGGCAGGCCCGGGCTTATAGTAATTGGCAACAACGTTGACCAGGGAGCTGGCGTCGCCGCCATCGACCGTGCGGTGCCGCCAGTTGAACAGAACGTTGTTGCGAAAATCGATGTGGTCACCCCAGCCGATACTCGGATTGCGGCCGGTGTTGCAGGCAAACAGGTTGTGGTGGAACGAGCCGTTCCGGCCACCCCACGTCGCGCCGAAAGCGTGTTCGTTCGGATTGAGCGCTTCGCTGGAGATGCACCACTGGATCGTGACGCTCTCGGCGGGCGTCTTGTGGTCCGGGCCGGCCGGCATCTTCTTCATATAGCGGTACAGGGAGAGGTTCTCATCGAGCCCCCAACTGGCCGAACAGTGGTCGATGATGATGTTACCCACCGGGTAGCCGCCGAGGGCGTCGTCCCGTTCCCTGGCCTCACCCCGGCGGAAGCGCAGGTACCGCAGCACGACATCGTGGGTATTGATCTCGGTCGTCTGGCCGCGCAGGCAGACGCCGTCGCCGGGCGCGGTCTGGCCGGCAATGGTGATGTAGGGATGGGAGATCCGCAGCGGCGTCTCCAGCGTGATCAGGCCCGAGACGCGAAAGACCACGATCCGCGGTCCCTCGGCTTCGACAGCCGCGCGGAGACTGCCCGGACCGCCATCGTTGAGGTTGGTCACCTCGAAGACCCGCCCGCCGCGGCCTCCCGGTGTGAGGGCCCCGGCTCCTTCGGCCCCCGGAAAGGCGGGCACGGAGGTCTTGCCCCGATCCGGGGACACCGCCGCACCGCCGACGGCGGCCAGACTCAACAGAACAAGCAAGAACACCTTCACGCGATCGACGTGTGGAGTCACCGACAACTCGGTCATTTATCTTCCCTTCACCACGTGTGCCTACAGCCCGCCCAGGGCGCTGCCATCATACAACGCGTCCCCAGACCGGGCAAGGAAGGCGACGCCGGAGTCCTGGGACACCGTCCTGGCCAGACGAGTTTCTACGGACTATTTCGGTAAGGAGCGGAGGTGTGGTTCTCTGCGTAGGTCGTGCGTCCTCGCACGACGTCTTAGTTAGGCGAGCGGGGACCCCAAACGCGGTTCTTCGCGTTTAGGGACCACGCTCGCCCTGCGAAGAACGGGCTCTGCCACAGGTCCATGGTGTTGGAAGTCCTTGTTGAAGTGGCGGCTCAGGACTCGTAATCGTAGAGCTTCTTGCCCTGCTTCTGCCGGCACTCGTTCTGCATCTGCCGCAGGATCGCCGTGAGGTGATCGGCCAGTTCCTCGTTGCTCATGGCCTGCATCTGCGCGGCGGGCACCAGCGGGCCGTACCAGATGGTGACCAGGCCGGGACGGAAGAACCTCTTTTGCCGGGGCCAGGCTTCGAAAGCGCCGTCCACCAGGACCGGGACGACCGGGGCATCGGAACGCCGGCACAGGAGACCGAAACCGGCCTTGAACGGCACGATCTTGCCGTCGGCGGTCCGTGTCGCCTCGGGGTACAGGCAGACCGCTTCCCCCTCCTTGAGCCGGGCGATGATCGCGCGCATCGCCACCAGGTCGGGCTTGTCCCGCGCGATGGGGATCGCGTCCAGCGAGTGGATCAGCCAGCCAAAGGGCTTGAAGATGAACAGGGAATCCCGGGCCACGAAGCACAGCCGGCGTCGGATGCCCACGCCGCAGAAGACCGGGTCCAGGTAGCTCTGATGGTTGCCGGCCAGAATGTAGGCCCCGCCCTTGGGAACGTTCTCCCGGCCCTGGACCCGCAGGCGAAAGACGAGCGCGCAGAACACCTGGCACCCGAAGCGTGCCAACCAGTACCACGCTATTTTCAAGTACTTCCTGACCATCGCTCCTCGACATACCGGTAAATGCGTTCCACCACCTGTGCGACACTCAGATCCGTCGTATCGATCCGGATCGCATCCGGCGCCGGTTTGAGCGGTCCGACCGCACGGCTCTCGTCACTGCGATCCCGGGCCTCGATGGCTTGGCGAATCTCCTGGAGATCAGCCTCGACTCCCCTGGCTGCCAGTTCGGCCTGGCGCCGGCGGGCGCGCTCGGCGGCGTCGGCGGTCAGGTAGATCTTGGCGCGTGCGTCGGGGAACACCACCGTGCCCTGGTCGCGCCCTTCCGTGACCATGCGCCGATGCCCCGCGGCGAAGGCCCGCTGCATTCGGACCAGCTCTTCCCGCACCCGCGGCGCTGCGGCGGCATACCGGACCTGGGCGGTCAGGTGGCTGTCCCGGAGGGCTTCGGTGACATCCTGGCCGTCGATCGACACCCGCAGCACGTCCCGAACCGCCTCGAACGCGAAGCGGTGCCGTGCCAGGGCAGCCAGCAACTGCCGCTCGTCGCTCAGGTCGGCGCCGTCCCGGACAGCGGCCAGGGTGACGGCGCGGTACATGGCGCCGGTGTCGAGAAACGCGGCGCCGAGCCGCTCGGCCAGCAACCGGGCCACCGTGCTCTTGCCGCTGCCGGCAGGGCCGTCGACCGTGACGATCAGCTCGGCTGCGGAGGGCGCCGGACGCGACTCCCCGCGGGCGTCCTTACGCATGCGGCTTTCCTTCGACATCTTCGCCGGACAGGTGGCGGCTCTGGAGGCCCATGCACTCCCCGCACGCTTCCGTGCCGCGCGGCGCGCCGACCTTCACCGCGATGATGCTGGTATCGTCCACCTGGCGGGCCAGGCCGGCGAACCGCCGGCGGTAGGCCAGCACATTGCGGACGACGTGGTCGGCGGGGCAATCGACAAACCGCATCGTCGCCTCCAACATGCGCTCCCGGCCCCAGAGCTCACTGTTGAAATCCATGGCGTCGACGAGGCCGTCCGTGTAGAACAGCAGGCAGTCGCCGTCGCGGAGCTCGATGGTCTCGATCTCGTACCGGGCGTGTGGATCCACCCCGAGGACCAGCCCCCCCCGCGCCAGCTCACACACCCGGCCTTCGCGAATGAGCACCGCCGGCTCGTGGCCGCAATTGCAGTAGGTCATCGTCTTGCGGGCGACGTCGATGGTCGCGTAGTACAGCGTGATGAATTCACCTTCCCGGCACTCCAGGCAGGCCATCTTGTTGAAGTTCTCGATCGCGCTCTTCGTGCGGAGCGGCGTCCTGACCGCGCCGCCGAAACCATCTGCCGCCGCGCCGGAATCCGTCGCACCGCGACCGCTCTCGGTATAGGCCTGCAGCGCTCCGCGGAACCAGCTCATCATGATCGCCGCCGGAACGCCTTTGCCGATCACGTCCGCGATCGTAATCACCAGGCGATGCGGGTCGAGGGGCAGAAAGTCGTAGAAGTCGCCGCCCACGTCGAAGCACGGGATGTAGGTCGCAGCAATATCGAGTCCCTCGATCCGCGGCGGTTTCTCCGGGATCATGCGCCGCTGGATCAGGCCGGCCAGGCGCATCTGCTCGGCAAACCGCTGGGCCTTGATGGCCTCCGCGTAGAGCTTCGCGCTGGTGATGGCCACGGCGCACTGCGACGCGACCGCCCGGGCCACCACGATATCGCTGGCCGTGAAGTCCCGCGACCGGGGGCTGTACAGGCGCAGCACGCCGATGGGCCGATTGCGGAACTGCATCGCCACGGTGAGCTGGCTGACCAGGCCTTCCCGGTTCGTCGCGCCCTTGAAATGGATCCGATCGTCCACCCGCATGTCGTCGATCACGACCGCGGCGCCGGCAAAGGCGGCCGTGATGACCGGATCGTCCTTCGTGACGACCCCTTTATTGCGGTATTCCTCGCTGAGGCCGTAGGTGCTGCGCATCTTCAGGTCGTTCGTCTCTTCATCGAGCAGGCGGATCGAGCACGCCTTGGCGCCGATGATCTTGACGGCCGCCTCCGCCAGCTTGTCGAGCACCTCCTGCAGGGAGAAATCACCCGCCACCAGCGTGCTGAGCTGGTAGATCTGCTCGTCGATCTCCACGCGTTGTCGTTTCACACTTCGCATAGTATACGCCTCGGGGGTTTCCCCGCCGGGGATTCTTACGTCCGAGGAGAGTCCCTCGACCTTCGGAGACGAGACTTCCGACAGGAGCCTTCCACCTTCCTGCACCAGACTCTCTTCACCCGGCGGGACATTATACGCACCGCCCCGCGTTTCGGGAAGGACAATGTGCACCCCTTGCACCGGTCCGCCGCGGCCGGTACGATGAACGCCACGAGCGTTCCGGTCCCGGGAGCCGGGCCGAACGGCGTCCATCCATCGACTGGGCGAGCCGACGTGAGCCAGACGGCAAAACATATCGTCTTCAGCGGCCAGGTGCAGGGCGTGGGCTTTCGCTATAAGGCCCGGGAGATCGCCCAGCAGTACGACGTCACGGGTTTTGTCCGGAATCAGCCCGACGGCACGGTCGAAATGCTGCTCCAGGGTCCGCAAGACCAGATCGAGGCGTGCCTGCGAGAGATCCGGGACTCCTTTGCCGGCCATATCCGCACCGCCGAGATGGAGGCAACTCCCTACAGCGCGCGCCACACCGATTTTCGCATCACGTTCTGAGCCCCCCCAGGAAATTCCCCATCCAGATTCAGGTATTGCCGCCCCTGACACCGGCGGGCGCCGTGTTCGGCAGATCCGAAGAGGACCGGATCGTGGACACCGCCGAGACGGTGACCGCCGCGGTGCGGGATGAGCTGTTCGGGGATATCGACGTCCAAGACCTGCGCAGAGACTTGGAGAAACACGCGCAACAATTCCGACCGGCCTCGCCCAAGGAGATCCGGGAGGCGCTGCGGGACCTGCTCGACGAAACCGACATCCAGGCGATCGTCGAACACGGCGAAGGCCCCTTTGCCGACGTGGACGTCCTGACCGCCTCCCTGGTGACCGAAAAGGGCAGGACCCGCGAGAAGGCCCGGGAGACGACCGGGGCCGCGGCGGACCAGATGCGCGGGGCGGAGGCCAAGATCCGGGACTACCTCAACGCGCGGGACGAGACGATCGACAAATACGAACGTACGAGGTCGGCGAATATGGGATCGGCAAAGACCCGGGCTCGAGCGGCACTGGCTCGGTTTATGGCGCTGCCGGCGCGCTGGTGATCCTGCTGTTGTGGGTGTACCACGCGTCCCTCATCCTCCTTCTGGGAGCGGAGTTGACCCAGGCCTGCGCGTACCTGGTCGGCCAAGAGATCGTCCCGAACGAGTTCGCCGCAGGGGACCCGGAGACGGCCAAAACGCACCCGAGGCAGCCCGAGCGGGAACGGGAGCTGGTCCACGCCGGAAGCGAGCAGCCGTGACGGATCAGACCTTCGCCAGCAGCACGATGTAGTTCTTGTCGTAGTACTTGGCGCACTTGGGGCAGGTTGTGTAGAAGAAGTAGAGCTTCTCGATCTTCTTCTGCTGCGCGGCGACGTGGGCTTTCATCTCCTCGACCCACTGGCGGATGTTCTGGTACGGCCCTTCGAAAACCCGCGTCAGAAACGTCCCGGAGACCCGTGCCATCTCCGCGCCCGGCACGTCCCTGGACACCGCGATGTAGACGTCGGCCCCCCACGGGGATTTCTCATCCGACAACAGCAGCGGCTCCGGCGCCAGGGCGCCCGCCGCCTGGATTCTCTCCATGTTGCGGACCATCACCTTGCCGAAGTTCAGGGGGATGTGCAAGAAGCTGCGGACATGGTCCTTCACAAACAGCTTGTCCTGGAAGGTGACTTCCTTGCGGTCCCACGGCCCGGGATCGAAGCGCGGGCAGCACCCGGTTTCGGCTTGCTCATACAACTTGTCCATGGCGTCACACTCCTTTTCGCAACCTTGAACCCTGATTCATCACGCGAGGATGTCGTCATGGTAACGCTGGCGACCGGGACCGTCTATAGATTCCGACTGGAATCCGACCCATATCGTCGCTATCATGTGGCCTCATGAATACGACACGACCAACTCGCATGACTGTCCTGGCGGCGGAGATCATCCTGCTTCTGCTGGCTGCTCATCTGCGGGCCGCGGCGGAAAGGCCACCCACACCGCCGGGGAGATCGGCGGGCGCGTACTGCGCCGTCCAGGTCGTCGATCGGCAGACCGGCCGCGGTGTACCGCTGGTCGAGCTGCGGACGACCAACAACCTCCGGCTCCTCACGGACAGCAACGGCTTCGTGGCCTTCCTGGAGCCGGGTCTGATGGACCGCGAGGTCTTCTTCTTCGTCGAAAGCCACGGCTATGAAGTGCCCAAAGATGGCTTCGGCTACCGCGGGGTTCGGTTGAGAACAACACCCGGCACGAGCGCACAGGTTAAGATCGACCGGCTCAACATTGCCGAGCGGCTCTATCGTGTGACGGGACAGGGAATCTGCCGCGACAGCGTTCTGCTGGGACGGGACGTGCCGCTGCGCGAGCCGGTTCTGAACGGGCAGGTCATGGGGCAGGACTCCGTATTCACCTGCCTCCATCGCGGCCGGCTGTTCTGGATGTGGGGCGATACCGCCCGGCCTTCGTATCCGCTCGGCAATTTCGCCATGTCGGGCGCCTGGTCCGATCTCCCCGGGCACGGCGGCCTGGACCCGGGCGTGGGCGTCAACCTGGAGTACTTCGTCGACGAGAACGGCTTCAGCCGGAAGATGGCCCCGTTGAAGGAGCCCGGCCTCGTCTGGCTGGACGGCTTGCTGACCGTTCTCGATCCGCAGGGCAAGGAGCGGATGGTCGCCAAGTTCGCGCGGCTCAAGGGTCTCAGCGAGGTGCTCGAACGCGGCCTGATGGTCTTCAACGATGACACGGACACGTTCGAGCCGCTGGTACGGCCGGGTCGGGAGTTCCTGTGCTACCGTAACACGGGGCATGCCTTTCCTGTCAAGGTGCAGGGACGGCCCTATTACTACTTCACCACCCCGTCACCGGTGGGCGCACGGCTGCGGGTCCCGGCCGAGTGGAATGCCGTCATCGACGCCAACCAATACGAAGTCCTGACCGCGTTGGTGCCCGGAGACAGAACACAGAAGGTAAGAGGGTCTGAAGATGGGAAGGTGAGCGTGGAAGAAGATAAGACTGTCCGACCTTCCCACCTTCTGAACCTCTCCCCGTCTTCTTCTGGGCCCCCCTGCCGCTGGATCACGTTCGGCGACGTGCTGGCCGCCATGGGGACCGGCAAGACGGCCGTGATCGAGGCCCTGGAGGCTGAGGCCAAGGGCGTGCAAGTCTACGACGACAAGTCGGGCAGGGCTATCACGCCCCACAACGGAACGGTCTATTTCAACGCCCACCGGCAGCGCTGGATCGCCGTCTTTGGCCAGCTCCATGGCGAATCCTCCGCGTTGGGCGAGATCTGGTACGCCGAGGCGGATACGCCGATCGGACCGTGGGCCTATGCCCGCAAGATCGTGACGCACAACAAGTATTCTTTCTACAACCCCAAGCACCACCCGCTCTTCGACCAGGACGGCGGCCGTACGATCTACTTCGAAGGCACCTACACCTGGACCTTCTCCGGCTCCGAGGAACGGGCCACGCCGCGCTATGACTACAACCAGATCATGTACCGGCTGAACCTGGACGATCCGCGCCTGGTTCTGCCCGCGCCGGTCTACGAACTGCAAGACGGACAAGGCGGGAGGACCTACTCCATGCGTGATGCCGTGGCGCGCGCGGACAGGTGGGATTCCGTCGCCTCCGTCGGCTTCTACGCCGTCGAGCCGAACCGGACCGCGGACGGCTTGGTGGGCA
>JALORE010000463.1 GCA_025459125.1 Planctomycetota bacterium
CCCGAAGAAGCACGGGATCGCGTGCGCCCCGTGAGGAGACAGGAAACGCACGGGGGCGGCTGTACGCGTCGACTGGCCGGCGTCGCGCACAGCTTCGCTCTCAATGGCGAGCGCATTCGGTGGCGCGCCGGAAGGGGCAGAGCGCGATTAAACGCTGATCTCGTAAAACAGGAGTTGGGCCGCGTCTGGAGTGGTGGCTGCACCCACCTGCGGTACCGAGTCCCTGAGCCCCACACGGTTTCTGTCACCAGCGACGAAGTAGCTGGGGTCGAACAGCCCCGTGCCACCATTCGTCCACACGCCGTAAAATCCTCGGCCGTAGGGGTCCACGAGAGAATCGGCCGGACAAGCGTTGATGACGTATCCGCCGGGCGCGGGTACGCACTTATTGGGCTCCACCTGGACACTCGCCGATGTGATGATGTGAATGAGCGGTGGCGACGCGCCGATTGCCGCCGAACCGCCCAGAATGCCTATATTATGATCAAGGCAAATCTCGATACCGAAACGGATCCCCTCCACCGTAAAAGTGCCCTCTTGCTTGCCCGGCATCGCCACCTGATATGCGGTGGTCGCAGGCGGCGCCCACTGTAGCGACTCGTCATAGTCGCCCTTTTTACTGTAGACGATCGGGCACCTCCCGTTGTACAGCACGGGCGCCGAGTTCAGGCAAAACCTCGCTTCCTGAAGGACGGCCTTTTCATCGGCGTTGCGCCACCACTTCTTCCTCGCCGTCAGGAAATTGTCCACCGCCGCCTTCTTTTGGGCGGTCGTCCAGGAATGAGGTCCGCCTGAGGGAGGGGCGTAGGTGTCGAGTCGCTGCTTGGCAGCACTCAGTTGGTCCTTATTCAATGAACCGAGGAGCTTGTACCAGGCGATCGTTCCCGGTACGATAAGGAAATTGTCGTACTTTGCGCTGAGATTCTTGAGCGCGCGAAAGATCTTGTTCGCCTGCTCCTCGTTGACGCCGCGGTAGTCAATCCCTGCAAAACGATCGCCTGGGCGACGCCTGTTAGCCTTATGGCCAAAGAGATATTCGGGCGCAACGAAGATGACCTTAGGCTTTGCCCACTTCTTTCCGTGCGAAATAGCCTTGAGTTTTGTCTTGGTCAACTCCAGGGCGGACGCGAGATAATCAAGACATTGCCGATTCGAGGCGTTGGCCTGGGGTGTGCGTCGTAACCACAGAGCCACGAGCATGCTTCTTGGCATGGTTTTCTCCGCCGAGGCGTGAATGCAGCCGTCAACACTGCTTCACGCTGCTTTTGAGTACCACGTCCGACGTTATTTTTCGCCTTGCTCGTGTTCCGAGCGCTTCTGACGCGACCATGCGCGCCTTGTGGTGTGCGACCGGTGTGCAGCTCAAAGTCCTTCTGGAGATACGGCTGCGCCTTGCCCTTTTTGTCAACGATGCGGGTCTCGTTGAAGCTGTCACTCCCTGCCAGCGTTGGTGTCGTGGCTCTTGGACCCGCTCCGCGCCTGATTCACGGTCACGTGACGTGGTAACCGGCGGATCCCACGGCCTTGCCGGTTCGCAGGACGATGACGGATTTCACCGGGAACGAACTGAAGCCGGACTCGATTTCATCGCCCAAGGCGTCGGAGACGGTTACGGCAACCCGTTAGTCGGGAATTTCGTTCTCGTGTGACATTTGGCGCCGGATCTTCATGCCTCAACTCTTCGGCGGTGCTCATTTGAGTGTGGACGGTCTCGCCGGCAGATCGGTCACGACTTGACGATATTCCGCAACTTGGAGAACAGGCTCTCCAGGCGTTTCCCATCGATCGTTTCGGTGGGCGGGGCTTTCGGCGCCTCGCGTCCCGGCGGGGCCGGCTCCTCGATGGCCGACTCAGAGACCTCCGCCAGACGCCCGCCCCCAAGGAATTTGAAGAAGGGACCTTTCGGGGTCAGGGCCAGCTCGTCGTTGGCTTCGATGGGCGCCTGATCGCCAACGGGTTGCCGGTTTATCTGGACGGCGCGGAGGCCGGTCAAGTCCTTGACCCAATACCGATCCTGCGCGAAGAAAATCTGAACGTGTTGGGCCGCGAGAGTGGGGTGCTCCAGGACGAATTGGCACTGCGACCCCTTGCCGATTGTCACCGGCAACTCGCGGAACGAGCGCAGTGTGGGACCGTACTGGATGATGAGGGGCGCCTTGACCGTTTGTGCGGTAGGCGGCACAGGCTCGGACTGTCTGGGAGGGGGCGGTGGGGGTTGCGGACTTGGTGTGCGCTCCACGGCCTTCTGCGGCAGCGGGGGAGCCGGCGGCGTCTCCTCCTGGATGGCGCCCTCGCAGATCTCTGCAAGGAAGCTCACTTTGGGTCCCTGCTCGGAGAATTCGAGCACATCGCCGCTCTTCAAGAGGACGTCACTGGCTCGCTTCCCGTTCACGAAGGTTCCGTTGGCGCTGTGGTCAATGAGCCGGAACTGATTCCCCTCTCGGACGATCTCGGCGTGCTGGCGCGACACGACAGTCAGGTCGGCCGGCAAGCGCATCTTACACGAAGGATGCCGCCCGATCGTGATGACGCTCTCCGTGAAATTCTGAATCTCGCCCTTCATGGGGCCGGCGATGTGAATCAGCTGTACGACTATCTGGGGGGCGCGCTTTGTCGTCATGATGGCGAAGATTATCGTTATCGGTCAGGCCAGTCAAGATAATGCTGGCCCGAATCCCGCGTGATGGTATAAATAGGAACATGCTGAAACTCTGCCTTTTTGCGGCGACCGACATCGGCTTGCGGCGGTCCGAGAACGAGGACTCCTACGCCATCCTGCCTGATCAAGGAATGTTAGCGGTGGCAGACGGGATGGGCGGGGCGGCCGCCGGGGAGGTGGCGAGCCGGATCTTCACCGACACGGCCCTCGAGGCGTTTTCCACCCCCCGGTCCACGGAGGACGAGACTGTTGCCAGAGTGCAGGAGACCTTCCGTTTGGCCAACGACAGGATCCGTGGATACGCGAGCGGCAATCCACGCTTTACGGACATGGGCTGCACGGCCGAAGTCATGGCGTTTTACGGCGACCAGTTCATCCTCGGACACGTCGGGGACAGTCGGGTCTACCTGCTCCGGAGGGGCAGATTGAAACAGCTCACCCGTGACCACTCGCTCGTCCAGGAACAGATCGAGCAAGGGCTCGTCACTTCCGAGCAGGCACGGACCCACTCGCTCCGCAACGTGATTCTCCGCGCCGTCGGCACCAGCGAGTCACTGGCTGTGGACATCCTCCGCGGCAAAGGCTTGCCGGGCGATATCCTTCTGCTGTCCTCGGACGGGCTGCACGATATGATCAGGGATGAGCAGATATGCGACATCGTCGCTTCACAGAACGGGATCCAAGCCAAGGCGGCCCAGCTCGTCGAAGCGGCTCGGTCTGCAGGAGGATACGACAACATCACCGTAGCGCTGTGCGAGGTGCTTGCGGCGGAGTAGCATTAGCGTAACAAGGATTGCCTAGACAACTGCGGTCCGATGATCGATCTGCGGTTGTTCCGGAAGGAGGGCGGATCATACGTTGCAGCGAGTGCATGCTCGTCACTCGCCAGAGAGCTTCTTTCTCGGCGTGGGCACCAGCCCGGCCGCCGTCTCGGGCAGGTCGGGGTC
>JALORE010000025.1 GCA_025459125.1 Planctomycetota bacterium
ATTCGCGTCGGCCGCGGGGGTACTTTCGTTCGATCCTCCGCCCGGAGGGCTTCACGCTCATCGAGCTGCTCGTCGTCATCGCGGCCATCGCGCTGCTGGTAGCGCTGCTGGTTCCGGCGCTGTCGCGCGCGAGAAAGCATGCCCGGGCGGTGGTCTGCCTGTCCCATCTGAAGCAATGGGGCACGTCCCTCGCCCTTTATACCCAGGACCACGAGGGCCGCCTCCCCCCGGATGCGATCAATGCCCTCTGGATGCCGCGCAGCGCCGCCGCCGGCGCCGCCGGGCCCAACGAGCCTGCCTCCGTGCAGAACGTCCGCATGGCGGGCGTGGCCTGCTGCCCGATGGCGACCAGGCCGCCCGGCCAACCCACCATGTACTTTCGCCTGCAAAACGGTCAGGTAGAGGGGAGTGTCGGAGACGTATTGGCGGCGTGGGAGATTACCAGTCCCGCCCCGGCTTTTCGCGGCAGCTACGGCATGAACTCGGCCCTCTCGGCTCCGCCCCCCGGCGGCGCCAATTTCTGGATGGGAGGCTTGGGTGCCGGCCTGGAGACGAACATCTTTCTCACCCAGCGCATGGATCGCGTCCCCGTGCTCCTGGACTCCGTCACGCCGGACGGTTCCGGAGGTGCGAACGACGCCCCGCCGCCCGACCCGTTCCCCCGGGTGCGGAGCAGGATGGGGGTGTTCTGTATCGATCGCCACCAGGGCCATGTCAACGGGCTGTTCCTGGACTGGTCGGTCCGCCGGATCGGCTTGAAGGAGCTGTGGACGTTGAAATGGCACCCCAACTTCAAAACCGCGGGTCGTTGGACCCGGGCCGGCGGCGTCACGCCCGAGCAGTGGCCCCAATGGATGCGCGGCATGAAGGACTACTGACGGTTGTTGCCCGGCAGATTCGGACCCGCGCAAACGCGGCACTCCGAACGGTTACGGCTGCCCCCGCCAGGATGGTCACACACCCGCCTGGACTTGCCGGCTCGTCCCATACGGCTACAATGGCCGACAGGTAAGTTGGTGCTGCTCAACCCTGTAAAGGTGAGGAACAGGGGTGGCAGCGGCAAGCGGAGTCGGGACCCCAAACGCGATTCATCGCGTTTGGGAACCCTCTTCGCAGCCTGCCGATGGTGTTTGTGTCTGTCCCACGAACCATCGGCAAGCTGCGCTTGCCGCTGCCACCCAGCGTGAGCCTTGAATGCAAACAAGTCTACCCATCCTTACAGAACTGATTAGTGCTGCCGCACAGGCCCGGCGGCCGGCGCAATTCGTGACGGGGTACCTGGAGGCCTGGCAAAGGAGCGCGACGATGCGCATACTGATGCTACTGGTGGTTGCTATGGTTTTGGGCGGGTGCGCGCGCACTGTGGAGATTACGGTCACACAGCCCCACGTCGTCCAGCCGGCTATCACGGGCGTCCCCACGGCTGGCGCTGTTTCCATCGATATCACGCCGCCTCCCGGCATGCCGATGGGTGGGTATTCCGTTCTGGCCAATCGGGGCTGTGGCTTTCGTACGCGTCTGAAGGCCCGGATTGTGTACCTGAACGACGGTAAGGGGAACTCCGTCGCTCTCGTACAGACCGACCTGACGGCCGCCTCGCTCCTCCTGCACCACCAGGTGGCGGCGGCCGTGGCCGAGAAGACGCATCTGAAGCCCGGGGACATCGCCCTCACGGCCTCGCACAGCCACTCGGCTCCCGCCAACTTCTTCGACAACGATTTCTACAACGAGCACACGTCCAGCGGCGCGGGACTGGAGCCCCGCTTCCTGGCGTTTGCGGTAGAGCGCGTGGCACAGGGCATTCTGGCGGCCTACGAGAGTCGCCGTCCGG
The DNA here is from genome assembly GCA_025459125.1 of Planctomycetota bacterium. GTDB lineage: Bacteria > Planctomycetota > Phycisphaerae > Sedimentisphaerales > Anaerobacaceae > PLanc-01. The sequence continues at coordinate 1,832 of JALORE010000025.1, forward strand.
CCCGCGTCGCGACCGGGCGCAAGGACATCTACGGCTACAATCGCAACCGCGCCCTGAGTTCCTATGTCCGCAACGAAAACGTCCGCGACTTGGACTGGGACGATCCGCAGGCGGTCTTTCGCGCTGTGAACCCGGCCTTGTACATGGTGCGGATCGACGTGCGCGACGAGCGGGGAGGCTACCAGCCCCTGGCGGCGTTCTCCAGTTTCTCCGTGCACGCCACGGCCCTGGCCCCGCCGGTGCAGGTGTACAACGCGGACGTATTCGCCTACGCGCAGAAGGACCTGGAATGGGCGGTGCAACGGAAATACGACACGCCCTGGCCGGTCGTGCACGCTCTGACCACGGGCACGCAGGGGGACATGGCGCCGGCGTTGCCCGACCGGGGGGACAATACCTTCGGCAACTTCCCGGTGAACTGGAAGGAGGCGCGGGAGCTGGGGCAGGGCCTCGGCCGGGAGGCGCTCAGCCTGTTCGAGACATTGGGTGAGTCGCTCACGGACCAGGTGACCGTGAGCTCCGCGGCGCGCGAGCTCGATATCCGCGAGCACAACACAGTCGAAGACGTTACTCTGTGCCCCAACGCGGTGGTGGGCAACCCGCTGCTGGCCGGGGCCTACGAACGCCGGGCGCCCTGGCTGGCGGCGGTGCCTTTCCTGAAAGGGGGCACGGCCATGTCACATCGCTGGTTCTTCAAGAACGGCGGCCAGGGCAACAAACGGCGGGTGGCCGGCGGTCTGCAACCTCTGCTCATACCCCCGGACAGCTTCCCGCATACGGTGTTGTTCCAGCTCCTGCGCGTGAACGACACGGTGATTCTGCCGCTGCCGTTCGAGGTGACGATCGAGTCCGGCCGCCGGATGGCCGCGCGGGTGAAAAGCGAGTTTGCCGCGGCCGGTGACAACCGCATCGAGCACGTGTGGGTGGCCGGCAATGCCAACGGCTATTTCGGTTATACCACCACGCCGGAAGAATACTCCCGACAGAACTATGAAGGCGGACACACGCTCTACGGCCGATACTCCACACCCTACCTCACCGCGCAGCTTGGTTCGCTGGCGCGCGATTTCCTGAACCGGGGCCAGGTACAGGAGCTGATGCCCGGCTGGCAGTATCGCCTCAAAACGAACACGTTCTATCCCGAGGACAGGGTCGGCACCGGTCCGCGCCGGGTGCTGCAGCAGCCGGCGCCGGTCCGGGCGGGTACCGCACACGGAGAGGATTACATTGCCTTCCGCTGGCAGGATGCGGACGCCGCTGAGATCTGTTTCCACGAACCGCTGAGCCGCGTCGAAATCCGCAGCAACGACCAGTGGACGCTCCTATCGGTGCAGGGAGAGCCGCGCCACGACGACGGGTATGATTTGGAGGTTCGCTGCCTGGGCGACCTGCCCCAGGACATGGCCAAATACGAGCTGCGCTGGTACAACCCGGTGCCCGGGGGCCCGTACCGTTTTCGCATCGAGCCCCGCGGCGAACACCCGGCTCTGACCAGTCGCGCGTTCCTCTACCAGGGGTTTGCCGGTGGGCAGGATGCCAAAGCCGCGCTGGTGTTTGCCGAGACCGAATAGCCGAGGTTGCACGAAGTCCCTCTTGGCGCTTGATCTGAGGGTAGGGCCGGGCGCCAGCCGTGTAAAGGTGAGAACTGGCGTGGCAGCGGCAAGCGGAGTCGGGACCCCAATCGCGATGAATCGCGATTGGGAACCCTCTGCGGAGCTTGCCGAGGGCGTTGGCGCCTGTCCCACGAGCCATCGGCAAGCTGCGCTTGCCGCTGCCACCCGCCACAGGCCTTGAATACCAGGAAGCTACGCACCACCGTTACAGGGCTGGGACCGGGCGCTGATCTGCGTGCTCCACGAGTGTGCTCGCTCCGATCCTGTTTTCCCGGGTCTGCCTTTGTGATGGCCCTCACGTTCTCAGCCCCAACTGCCGGTCGAACCAGGCGAAGGCGTCATCCTGCATGGCGCGGGTGTAGTGATGGGGCTCGTCGTAGAAACGGCCGGTGAACTTCTCCTTCGCGCCCGCGCGGTCGAAGACGGCCGCGATCTTCTCCACGGACTCCTTCATGCCCTCGGGCGGGAACAACTGGTCGCGGGCGCACTGCAGCACCAGCAAGGAGCGGGGCGCGGCCAGTGACGCCACATCCGGCCAGTCGAGATACCGATGCAGGGCCGGGCAGTCAGGAACAGCGCGCGATAGCCGCCCATGGAAATGCCCTGGCAGCCGATCCGCGCGGGGTCCACCTCCGGCCGGGTGACGAGGTAGTCCACAGTGCGGAGGTCATCCCAGAAGACGATGCCCGGCCAGGTGGCCCCGGCGAACGTCAAGGCCTTGACCAGCGTCGCCTCCTTGCTGCGGCACTGGGCGTTCAACCGCTGCGTTTCCTGCAAGGAAAGCCTGGCGCGGTCCCATCCCGATTTGATGTCCGCGTCCAGCACGGCCCGCCGCTCGCCGAACATCAGGGCATCGATGGTGATGACGACATAGCCGCGCTGTACCAGTGCCGTGGCGGTGGGCCGCCCATCGTAGTTCTGCCGGTGATACTCGATCATGGCAGGGTGGTTCGCCCCCAGGTCCAGGACCTTCTCCTTCCCGAACATGAACATGCCGCCGTGCGAGTGCAGATCCACCAGCGCGGGCGCCGGCTGCTTGAGGTTCTTGGGAATCAGCACATAGGCCGGCACACGCACGCCGGGGGCGGTGGAGAAGACGATCTTCTCCCGCACATAAGCGCCGCAATCGCGGCGTTCCAGTACCTCGGACCGCGGCTCGACCGGCTCCGGACGGTAGAGGATCAAGTCCAAGATGCGCTGCCGGGCCCGCTCCTGGAACTCGTCGAAACTCCGATAGGTCCCATTCAGAAACGAGTCCGTGGGCTGTTGGCGGTCGGCGATCCGCTCGACATCCGCCAGCAGACTGCCCAGATCGGCGCCGGTGGGCTTCAATTCCCGCGGCGTATCGGCGCTCAGTGCTCCGGGCGCCGCATCGGCCGCCCGGGCGCCGCAGACACCGGCCAGCGCCGTCCATCCCAGTGCGGTGGCGAATTCCCGGCGGGTCGTGGTCGAAGTAGAGCTGTGCGAACGAATCATGATGGTGTCTCCAGGCAACATTCTCCAAGGCCGTGTCCTGCATCGTGCCAATAACGAGCATTGATGGAGCCATCCGTATCGGTTTCCTGTCAAGTCAAAAACCACCTTGCCCTGCCATGCTGCCATGGCATTGAGATTGCTTCGTCGGCCGGCGGCCTCGGCGCAATGACATCGCTCTGGCCCTGACCGCCGCTTCATTGTCGTATGCCCACTGCGCTCCAAAGGGGATGAAGAGCTTGAAATCGGAACGGGACCGGATTACGCTGTGAGGGAATTGGCATGAGCCCGTCCACGAGCCGGCAAGAAAAAGAAGGAGTTGTGGTCCATGGGAGAGATTTCGAGACGCGCGTTTCTCAGTACGGCCACGGCCACCGGGAGTGTGCTGTGGGCGGGTGGGTGGGCTGTCCGGCCGTGGGCGGCGGCCCAGGAGGCCGGCTGGCCCAGGCTGCCGCCGGTCAAGATTCACGTCGTCTATGTCGGCACCGGCGGGGCGTGGCCCACGCCGACCTTCGATGCCCCCGCGGAAGTCGCGAAGTTCAAGAACTATCTGGCGGGGGTGGAGACCCGGCTGGGCGATATCAAATTCGTAGGCGGCGAGTTGATCCCCAACACGACCGCCGCGGCGGTGGAGGTCTCGGGGAGACTGAAAGACGCCGACGCCGTACTGCTGGTGCACCTGAGCTTCGGCAGTGGCGAACCCTTGAAGAGGCTCGTGGAGGTGGGACTGCCGGCAGCCATCTTCTCGCAGCCATTCAGCGGGCATGACTGGATGTACGTCCCGCGCTGGCAGAAGGCGGGCAAGAAGGTCATCATGGCGACCTCCAGCGACTACCGCGAGCTGGAGCGGGCGGCGGCCTTGCTGCGCGTACCCGTGCGGATGCGCCAGTCGCGGATTCTCGTGGTCGGAGGACCCCGGGGGACCGCGCCGGCATGTTCGGCCGAGCAGGTCCAGCGGGTGCTCGGTTCGGAGCTGGTGCCCGTCAGCCCGGAGCGGGTCAGCGCGGCGCACCAGGCCGTCGATCCGCAGGCGGCGGAGGCGGAAGCCGACCAGTACTGGATCGGCCAGGCCACGAAGATCGTCGAGCCATCCCGGGCGGACATCATCAACTCGGCCCGCCTGTACCTGGCCCTCAAGGACCTCATGATCCGGGAACGGGCCCAGGCGATCACCAGCTCGCACTGCATGAGCCAGCCGGCGAAAGGCTGCCTGGCGTTCAGCAAGTTGAACGATCTGGGTCTCGTCGGCGCCTGCGAGGGCGATATGGACTCGACGCTCACGATGCTGATCTTCGCCTACGCCTTCGGCGTGCCCGGCTTCATCAGCGACCCGCTCTTCGACACGGCCAGGAACGCCGTCATTCACGCCCATTGCACGTCCACGACGAAGCTGGATGGTCCGCAGGGCCCCCGCGCCCCGTTCCTGATCCGGACCCAGTGCGACAGCAACCAGGGCGTCTCGTTGGAGGTGCAGATGCGCGTCGGCCAGGAAATCACCTGCGCCAAGCTGGTCAACCTGGATACGATGCTGATCTCCACCGGCAAGATCGTCGAGCTGACCGATTTCCACGATCGCGGCTGCCGGACCCAGATCACGACCGAGGTGTCGAACGCCCGCGACATGGCCCGCCGCTGGGGCAGCGACCTGGAGGGCGACATGATGACCCTGCTCCACCGCGTGGTCTTCTATGGCAACCGCGTCGAGAGCATGCGGGACCTGGCGGTTCTGCTGGGTCTCAAGGTGGTGGAAGAAGGATGAGTACGACCCGCTGGGAGGTGGCGAATGCCGTCTTACGCTCCCGGCGGTGCAGGTCGATGACAGCCGTAGTGAACAGGGATCCGTGAATGGAAGCAGATGTCACCTTGGTGCAATCGGACGGACGCGCACGCTACAATATGCCCTTTATCTGGCTGATTTGCTCCGTCGCGGCGCTGGGCGGCTTGCTCTTCGGCTGGGACTGGGTCGTCATCGGCGGGGCGAAGCCGTTCTTTGAGCCGTTCTTCGGGATCGCGCAGGATGCGGTCGTGGAGGGCGTGCCCAAGATGGTCACCGACGGGAGGCTGAGCGGGTGGGCCAATAGTTGTGCGCTGCTCGGCTGCCTGGTCGGCGCGCTCGCGGCCGGCGGCCTGAGCGACAAGTTCGGGCGCAAGAAGCTGCTGATCTTCTCCGCATTCCTGTTTGCCGCCTCCTCGGCACTGACCGGTTGGGCCGGCAGTCTGAACCAGTTCATCCTCTGGCGCATCACGGGCGGGGTGGCGATCGGCATGGCGTCGAACCTGTCGCCGCTGTATATCGCCGAGGTCGCGCCGGCGCCCCTGCGCGGGCGGCTCGTGACGCTGAACCAGTTGACCATTGTTTTCGGTATTCTCGCGGCCCAATTGCTGAACCTGGTGATTGCCCGGGACGTCGCCGAGGGCGCCACGGCGCAGATGATCGCGCAATCCTGGAACGGGCAGTACGGCTGGCGGTGGATGTTCACGCTGGTGGCGGCGCCCGCGGCGGCGTTCTTCCTGCTGGCGTTCCTGGTGCCGGAGAGCCCGCGCTGGCTGGTGAAGAACGGCCAGGATGAGCTGGCCCGCCGGGTGCTGGCGCGGATCGGCGGGGCGGTCTATGCCCAGGCCGAAACCGCCGACATCCGCCAGACCATCGCCGCCGAGGAGGTGGCCCGGGTACGGCTGAGCACCCTGTTGGAGCCGAAGATGGTCCGGGTCCTGCTGATCGGCTGCGGCCTGGCGGTGCTGCAGCAATGGAGCGGCATCAACGTGCTGTTCAACTACGCGCAGAACATCTTCCAAAACGCCGGCTTCGGCGTGAACACGATCCTGCTGTTCATCGTGATCACCGGCCAGGTGAACATGGCCTTCACCTTCGTCGCCCTGGGGACGGTGGACCACTGGGGGCGCCGCAGCCTGATGCTGTTCGGTTGCGCGGGCATTGCCGCCTCGCACGTGCTGATCGGGCTGGCCTACGCGATGGAGCTCAAGGGCCTGGCCGTGCTGATCTTCGCCCTGGCCGCGATCGGCTGCTACGGCATGTCGCTGGCGCCGGTGACCTGGGTGCTGATCTCGGAGATCTTCCCGAATCGGATCCGCGGGACGGCCATTTCCGTGGCGGTGTCCGCCCTGTGGATCGCGTGTTTTCTCCTGACCTACACGTTCCCCATCCTGGAACGCAATATCGGGACCGGCAATACGTTCTGGATCTACGCGGCCATTTGTGCCGTGGGCTTTGTGTTCGTCCGTGCCTGCGTGCCGGAAACAAAGGGCAAGTCCCTGGAGGACATCGAACGACAGTTGGTGGACGGATAAAGAAATGGAATGCTGGAATATTGGAACAATGGAATGATGGGGCAGAGGATCCAAACTCCGCCTACCCATCATTCCAATATTCCAGGGACGGCCTTTGGGAGGTAGGACACCATGAGCCATCTGATCGCGATGCTTTGTCTGAACTGTCTGTCGGCGGCGCAGCCGGCGGACGTGCTCGTGTACGTGGGGACCTATACGAGCAAGGGAGGCAGTGAAGGGGTGTACGTCTATCGCCTGGACCCGGCCACGGGCGGGCTGAAGCACGTCAGCACGGCGCCGCGCCTGAACAATCCCTCGTTCGTGGCCATCGACCCCAAGGGACGCTGCGTGTACGCCGTGCGCGAAGGGGGCGGTCCCGGGGGCGCGATTGTCGCCCTGGCGCGAAATCCGGCGACCAACGAGTTGACCATCCTGAACGAGCAGCCCTCGGGCGGACAGGGGCCCTGTTACGTGACGGTGGACCGCGCGGGCCAATTCGTCCTGGCGGCCAACTACGGCAGCGGCAGCGTGGCCCTGTTCCCCGTCGCCGCGGACGGCCGTCTGGAGCCGGCCGGCAGCGTGGTGCAGCACGAAGGCTCCAGCGTCAATCCCGCCCGGCAGAAAGGGCCGCACGCCCACTCGATCGTCCTCGATCCCGCGAACCGCTTCGCCTTCGCGCCCGACCTGGGCATCGACAAGATCATGATCTACCGGCTGGACCGGGAAAACGGCAAGCTGGTGCCCAACGATCCGCCTTTCGCGAGGTGCGAGCCCGGGTCGGGACCGCGGCACTTCACGTTCCACCCGGACGGCAAGCACGCCTACGTGATCGAAGAACTCAGCAGCACCGTCACGGCGTTCGCCTACGAGGCCGCGGCCGGCACGTTGAAGACCCTGCAGAAGATCCGCACGTTGCCTCAGGATTTCCAGGGAGCGAGCACGTGCGCCGAGGTCCAGGTGCACCCCTCGGGCCAGTTCCTGTATGGGTCCAATCGCGGGCACGACAGTATCGCGGTCTTTGCCATCGACAGCCGGACGGGCACGCTGCGGCCGCTCGGCCATACGCCGACGCAGGGCAAGAACCCGCGCAATTTCGCGATCGACCCTTCCGGCACGTTCCTGTTGGCGGCCAATCAGGACGGCAACACCATCGTCAGCTTCCGCATCAATCCGGATACGGGGGCGCTGACAGCCACCGGGCAGGTGTGCGAGGTGTCCCGGCCGGTATGCGTGAAGATGGTGAAACCGTAGCGGGGCAGCTCGGTTGGTAGTGTGCCCGCAAGGGCATAAAGAGAACGCCTTCCGGCGTCACTACGAACGTGCTTGATGCTGCCACCCGGAGGGTGGGTGGCTTCAGGGGTGACCTTCTTGAGAGGAGCAGGTTATGAAGACGCAACGCAGCACACTGGTCCTGGTGATCGGCATCGTGGTCGCGAGTACGGTCGGGGCGGAGCCGGCCTTTCTGCGGCGGTGCGTGACGGAGGTCCGCCCGCAGGCCGGCGACCTGAGCACCGCCACCGCCCACTACAGACCGATTTTCGGCGTGGGAGACCCGAACATGGGGGATGTCAAAGGTCTCGTTTGCTTCGGCGAACTGACTTTGGACCCGGGCGGAAGCAGCAAGACCGTCAGCCACCCGGATGCCGAAGGGGTCCTCTTCATCCTGGCCGGCTGCGGCCTGCTGCACTCTGGGCAGGAGAAGATGCCGGTCAAACCGAACGATTTCGTATACCTGCCCGTCGGGGTCGAGCACGGCGTCGCGAATCCGTCTCAGGAACCGCTGCGCCTGCTGGTCATGGGGTTCCGCGTCCCCCAAGGGCCCGCGGCGCCGGAGACGCCCAAGCTCCTGATGGCCAGTGCTGACGAGGTGCAACTGCAGGTCCTGGCGAGCCATGGGCCGACCACCCAGTTCAAGCTGCTGCTGGGCACGACCAAGAGCACCCGGGACAAGCTCGCGGCCGCTCGACAGATCAACAGCCTTTTCCTCATGGACTTCGCCCCGGGCGGCACGAACATCCCGCACCGGCACAATAAGGAAGAGGAAATCTACTATGTCCTGCGCGGCCGCGGCGATATGGTCGCAGGAAGCGATGCGGCAAAGAAGGAGGTGCGCTACGCTGCGAAAGAGGGCGAGGCCTACTACTTCACACGGAACACACTGATTGGTTTCTATAGCGGCAGCAAGGAAGGTGAGGACCACGCCCAGATCCTGGCGGTCCGCTGGCCGAATCCGGCTGTACCGCAGGGAGCATCCTCCGGCAAGGCCGGCCAGAAGTGAGGGGACATGCCATGAATCGACGCGAATTTCTCCAGAGAGCGACAGGGCTGGCCGGAATGGCGCTGACCGGCCTGGCAATCAATCCCGCCCGGACGTGGTCGCGGCCGACGCGGCTCAAGATCACCGACATCCGCGGCTGTACCGTGGCCTCCAACTATGACTACCCGATCATCAAGATCTACACGAATCAGGACCTCTACGGTCTCGGCGAGGTCCGCGATGCGGGTCACCTGGGCCAGGCGCTGATCCTCAAGCCCTATCTCGTGGGCAAAGACCCGCTCGACATCGAGGGCATCATGGAGAGTCTCCGGCCCTACTCGGGCCACGGCCGCTTCGGCGGCGGCTTCAGCGGGGTCGATATGGCGCTGTTCGACATCGCCGGCAAGGTGCTGGGCGTCCCCGCGTACAGAATCCTGGGCGAGAAGGTGCGGGACAAGATCCCCATCTACGGCGACACCAATGCCAGCCAGGATCTGGAGGTCTTTGCCCGGCGGACGAAGATCCGTGTCGAGACCTGGAGACTGCGGCACCTGAAGATGGACCTGGTCCCCCGGCTCATCCGCGACAAGCCCGGCGCGTTCGAAGACGGCCTCCCGACGGACAAAGGGCTGGAGTACTGGGGCGAGTACGTCGAGGCGGTCCGCGACGCCGTCGGCTACGATATCTCCCTGGGCGCGGACCACTTCGGGCGGATGACGGTGGATTCCGGAGTCCGGCTGGGCGCGGCGATGGCCAAGCCCCGCCGGAAGCTGGCGTACATCGAGGATGTGATCCCCTACAGCGCCCCGGACGCCGTCGATCTGATGCGGCAGATCACCGAGAAGTCGTTGACGCCGACGCTGGGCTACGAGGACCTCTTCGGCCGCAGCGGCTTCCAGCCGTTCATCAGCGAAGGCGCGGTCAGCATGATTCATCCCGACATGGAAACCTCCGGCGGTCTCCTGGAGACCAAGAGGATCGCCGATCTTGCCTACCGCTACGGCCTCAAGACGATGTTCCATCACGCCGGCTCACCCATCGGCGCGATGGCCAGTGTCCACTGTGCGTGCACGATCCGCGACTTCGTCTGCATGGAGAACCACGCCATGGACATTCCCTGGTGGCAGGACCTGGTCACGGGTCCCGCCAAGCCGCTCATCCAGGATGGCCATTACACCGTGCCCGAGCGGCCCGGGCTGGGAGTCGAGCTCAATGACGAAGTCGTGCAGAAGTACCTGCGGGAGCCGAAGTACCTGCACAAGGCCGGCTATTTCGAGCCGACGCCGGAATTCGATCAGCCCATCGACTGGCAGGAGGCGATCAAGAAGCGGATCATCGGCGGCTATACTGTGCGCGGTCCCTGGGTCCACCTGGACGAAGAAGGCAACCTGGTCAACCGGGCCGACGGGCGGTGATACTGAGTCCCCTCGGCAAGGATCGTGCATGATTCGTCATTCTGGTCGATTCAGTCTGATGCTTGGCATACTGCTCGCGCTGGTCCCAGATGCGAGCGGCCGCATCCTCCTCGAAGGGGGGAGCCTGCGTCTGGACATTTCGCCGGAGGGGCGGGTGACGAGTCTGCAGGCCTCGGATACGCGGACCGAGCATGTCTGGACCGCGGCGCCCATGCCGATTGCCGCGGTGTATCGGGGTGGACAAATGGCGGTCGGCTCGCAGGAAAATTACGCCGAATTCGAGCTGCCCGTCTACCGGGGCGGGCAGTGCTTCCCGGCCTCGGCGGCGTCGCTGAGCGGGGACCAGCTGACGATCCAATTCGCCAAGGCCAACGTCACCGCCACATACCAGATTACCCGCGGATCGCATTATCTTGCGTTCAAGCTGCTCTCTCTGGAAGGCGACCCCATCGATCGCATCGACTTGGTGCAGTTGCGGGTCAAGCGGTTGCCCTGCCTGGGACCCTGGATCAACGTGGCCTATGACGATCAGTTCGGCATCTGCCTCTGCGGGGGCAATGTCAAGACCACGGCCGGGATGAGGCAGGAGGGCGAGTACGTGGACATGCGGGCTCTCGCCACCCGGGACGTGGGCCTGGAGGGCGCGACCGCGGTCCTGTTCGGCTGCCCGAATCCCAAGGAACAGTTCCTCGACGTGATGGAAGTCGTGGAGCGAGATTTCAAGATGCCCACAGGCGCGAAGAACCGCCGGTCGCCGGCGCAGCGGTACTCGTACCTCTGGTGCAGTCCGACGCCCGGCGATGTCGATCAGTACATCGCCGTGGCGAAGCGGGCGGGATTTCGCATGATCCTCTTCTCTTACACCGGCTTCACCGAGGGCGCGGGACATTTCCGGTTCAACCAGCGGTTTCCGCGCGGCGTCGACGACCTGAAGACCGTCGCGGACCGTATCCGCAGCGCCGGACTGGCAGTGGGGATCCACATCCACTATTCCAAGGCGGACCGGACGGATGCCTATGTGACGCCTGTCCCGGACGAACGGCTGCGCCAGGCCCGCACGTTCTGGCTCTCTGCCGCGGTGGATGAGAAGGCGGACACGCTCACGGTCAATGAGAATCCCGCCGGCTGCACGCGGGACCAGGACCGGCGGATTCTGAAGATCGGCACAGAGCTGATCGCCTACCGCGACTACACGACCGAGCCGCCGTACCGATTTCTCGGCTGCGAGCGCGGCTACCTGAAGACGGCCGCCTCCGCTCACGTGGCCGGTGAATCCGCAGGACTGCTGGATGTGGACGACTGGGTGAAGTTCATCCGGTTCGATCAGAACACCGATATCCAGGATGAGACAGCCCGGCGCTTGGCCGAGATCATCAATGCCACCGGACCCTATGACATGGTCTACTTCGACGGCGCCGAGGATGTCCACGACCCGTTCTGGTACCACGTGGCCAACGCCCAATACCGCGTCTATCGGCTGCTGGAGCCTTCGCCGCCGGTCTGCGAAGCGGCGATGAGCGGGCACTTCAGTTGGCACATCATGAGCCGGGGCAACGCCTACGATCTGCCCGGCGCGCACCTCAAGAGCTTCTGTCACGAGATCTCGTGCCGCACGGCCCCGATCCGGGCGCTGGATTTCACGCGGATCGAGTTCGGCTGGATCTTCGCGCTCTACCCGGACATGGGGCCCGATGCGCTCGAATACGTCCTGAGCCGGGGCGCCGCCTGGGACTGCCCCATGTCGCTGCGTCTGACGCTGGCCCAGGTGGCCGCCCACCCGCGCGCCGAGGACTGCTTCGACACGATCAAGACCTGGGAAGATGCCCGCCTGTCCGGGCAGATCACCGCGGCCCAGCGCACGCTGCTCCAGACGCTCGATCCGCGGGAGTACGAGTACGTCAAGACCTGGCACGCCGTCTTCCTGCCGCGCTGGATCGACACCTGGAGCAAGACGCCCTTCCAGGACCAGGAGCATCATTTGTTCGTGAACGAGGGGGGCGCGTACGAGCTGGTCCCGATCCGCGAGGTCCCATCCGTCGCGGACGGACGCGTGCAGGCCTTTCTCTTTTCCCGTGCATCCCAACCCGATGACACGTACGTGGTCCTCTGGGCCCGGCAGGGCGAAATGAAACTGACACTATCCGTACCCCCGGAACGTCTGACCGTGATGCGTCCCTTCGGCACATCCTTGTCAGTCGAGCGGGGTACGTCGAACGTGGTTGTCCCGGTCGGCAGTCGCCGGTATCTGCGCCTGGCCGGCCTCGACACCGAGCAGGCCCTCCAGATTCTCAAGGAGGCCAGGTAGGATGTGCATTACCAGCTCGGTAACGGTGAGAAACCGGGGTGGCAGCGGCAAGCGGAGTCCGCGGAGCTTGCCGATGGCGTTTGCATCTATCCCACGAGCCAGCGGCAAGCTGCGCTTGCCGCTGCCACCCATCATAAACCGGGTGGCATGCCTACGGCTCTGCGCGGGCATGTTTGGCCCACGCAACCAGGCATGTCTACGAGGCGTCCGTCTGGCACCCTGCAGCAGTTCAATCGAAAAGGAGATTTCATGAAACGGCAGACGTTGGTCCTGACATTCGCAGCTTTCTTTCCCGTTGTCGCAGTCGGACTGGGCGCGGAGACTGCGGCGGCCCCCGACGGTTGGACGACCGCTGCACCGCGGGACGAAATCCGGCCGCAATTTGCTTTCGACCCGAAGGGCGGCGTACACGGCGGGGCCTGCTTCATCATCCGGGCCGAGCAACGCGAAGGGTTGGACGGCTGCTGGAAGAAGACCTTCCCGGTCCAGGGCGGCAGGTACTATTGCTTCACGTCATACTACCAGGCCACGGGAGTCCCTGTGCCGCGGCGCAGCGTCGTGGCCATGATCCACTGGCAGAACAGCCAGGGCCGATCGGTCCCCCTGGATGAGCAGCCGGTTACGAGTTACCTGCGCGGCGCCATCGCCATGGCGGAAACCGAATTCCCCACACCAAAGGAGAGGAACGCTACGGGCTGGACCGAGCTCTCGGACACATACCCGGCGCCGAGCAAGGCAACCCGGGCCGTGGTCGAGCTGCACCTGCAGTGGGCGCCGGGCGGCGAGGTCCGTTGGAGTGACGTGTCTTTCGCGGAATCGGCTCCACCCGCGGTCCGGAAGGTGCGCCTGGCGGCGGCCCATTTCCGGCCCAAGGGCGGCAAGACGCCCATGGACAACTGCCGCATGTACGAGCCGCTGGTCGCGGAAGCGGGCCGGCAGAAGGCCGACCTGGTGGTCCTGGGGGAGGTCGTCCCCAGCGTCGGTCTGGGCCAGACGGTTCAGGAGATCGCGGAGCCGATCCCCGGACCCACCACGGAGTACTTCGGCCAACTGGCGAAGAAGCACAACCTGCACATTGTGGTCAGTCTCAACGAGCGCAACCGCCATCTCGTCTACAACGCCGCGGTGCTGCTCGATCCGGACGGGAAACTCATCGGCAAATACCGCAAGGTGTGCCTGCCGCGCAGTGAGATCGCAGACGGTGTCGCGCCGGGCCAGGACTACCCGGTGTTCGAGACCCGGTTCGGCAAGGTCGGCATGATGATCTGCTACGACGGCTTCTTCCCGGAAGTCGCGCGGGAATTGGCCAATCGCGGGGCGGAAGTGATTGCCTGGCCGGTGTGGGGCTGCAATCCGTTGCTGGCCCGCGCCCGCGCGTGCGAGAATCACGTGTACGTCGTCAGCAGCACCTACGAAGACATCTCCCGGAACTGGATGCTCTCGGCCGTGTTCGACCACACCGGCGAGACGATCGCCCTGGCGAAGGAGTGGGGCACCGTCGCGGTGGCCGAGGTGGATCTCAACCGGCGGACCAAGTGGGTGAGCCTGGGCGACTTCCAAGCCGAGATTCCCCGCCACCGGCCGATTGCCCTGCCCGAGCCGCAACGCTGATCGGATACGTTATGAAAGACCAAGACCCGAACCCGCCCGCCCCTGGGCCGGAACCGGCCGATTGCCCTGCCCGAGCCGCAACGCTGATCGGATACGTTATGAAAGACCAAGACCCGAACCCGCCCGCCCCTGGGCCGGACGGCAAGAAGTACGCCGTTCTTCATTACAGCCTGGACGCCATTCTGGCGGTGGGCTACCGCGTCCGGAGCCAGCGGGGAACCCAGTTCCGCCGCTGGGCGACCGAACGGCTGCGGGAATACCTGCTCAAGGGCTTTGTCCTGGACGACGAGCGGCTGAAGAACCCCCCGGCACCGGGCTTGGGCGTCCCGGACTACTTCGATGAGATGCTTGAACGCATCCGCGACATCCGGGCCAGCGAGAGGCGGATGTACCTGCGGGTGAGAGAGATCTTCGTGATGGCGGCCGCGCATCGGCTGTGCGGATTTGGGTCGGTTTGACCAGCCCCCTCCTCGAGAAATGTCACCGTCACCGTGACATTGCTCATTGACAACTGAATAGGCCCGAACCATACTCTCGGCTGGCCGTATAATGCTTGAGCGGTCAAAAATGGGCCAAAGATTGCCCAGCTTAACAGCCGATGGTATAATGGGATTATGGGAAAACGACGCAACGAAAGACAGGACATCAACCTTCTGGCGAAGTCGATCGTGGACCAGGCTACAGGCCAGAAGTCCCAAGAAGGCCCTCCGGTCGATGAGGGCAAGAACCCTGCGGCCGTCTATCTCGGGCGACTGGGTGGACTGAAGGGTGGCAAGGCAAGAGCAGAGAAACTTTCCGCTGAGCAGCGGAAGGAGATCGCTCGAAAAGCGGCGCAAACTCGTTGGAGTACCAAAGTAGATGAGCAGTCAGGAGGGAAACCATAATGGAGCAGCCTGCCGGGCAGGGTAACCCGCCAAGAGTTGCAGAGCCGGTTGTGTCTTATTCCTCTATCCTTGAAGAACACGACGTAGCTCGCGCCCAACGTGAGACGCGTCGAAGTCTACTTCGAGACATCGCGTCTCCGGACTTCAATGAAGGCACAGGGCCGAACGGTGTTATAGCGCACATCTCCCAAGGGTCTCTGTCAAGCGAGGATGTACCGGTATTGGGTAACATCCTCCTGAACCTGGGCGACGTTAAGACGTTGAATCTGATTTTGCACAGCCCCGGTGGCGAAGGTACTGTCGTAGAGAAATTTGTTGGCTTGTGTCGATCCCAATGTGAACGATTTCGTGTGCTTGTACCGAATGAAGCAAAGAGTGCTGCTACCCTGATAGCCCTTGGTGCGGATGAGATCGTGATGGGCCCCTCTGCGGAACTTGGCCCGATTGACGCACAGATACGGGTTGTTGTGAGTGGCACGCCCCGGCTAATATCTGCGCAGTCATTTATCGACGCCCGTGATGGGCTTTTGAAACAGTATGCCAAGCAAGTGGCTGACGGAAAGGACACGGGCGCAACGATGCAGATGCTGGCAACGTTGGACTTGCCGTTCATAACAGAATGTGAGCACTTGATGGCGTTTGGTCGTGATGTCGCACAGAAACTCCTGTCGGAACGCATGCTGAAGGGCAGACGAAATGAGGCTAAGGTGAAAAAGGCAGTCGAGACGCTATCGTCGGTCGAACGCTTCAAGGTGCATGGCCGTATTCTTGATGGGCGAACTGCGAGAACCGAACTCGGTCTAAAGGTGTCATTGTGCGGCAGGAACGATCCGCTATGGAGGAAGATCTGGGAGTACTATACAAGAGCCGAAATAGCATTGGGCCGCTCAAGCGCGGCAAAGCTCTTTGAGACCGAAGACGAGTTGCTGATAGCAGCGCCTCCAGTAACGTAGAGCGGATAGAAGGGAGGATTTATGTCGGATACACAAGACAAAAGACCGCTAAGTGATAAAGCCAAACGAGCGGAAGAGCTTTTCAAGCGATACGAGGAAGACACCAAGCTGGCAACTGAAGCGATGCTCCGGACTCATCGGTATCGGAGAACACAGATATCAGAACAGATCAAGTACAAATACGAGCGAATTTCTTAGAAAGATGCGAATGGACGCTCTCAAGCTTAGCGCCAAGGAGCGAGCCTTTCTCGCCAAATGCCTCATAGAAAGCCTGGACCAGACCGAGGAGCAGGAGATCGAGCAGATGTGGCTCGACGAGGCCGAGCGCCGCTTGGCTGCTTATGATAAAGGGACTATACCAGCGAGATCGGCGAGTGAAGCCTTTGCCGAAGCCTATGAGAGAATCAGATGAAGACCCCTCGGTTCCTCCTGCCCGCGGAAGAGGAAATTCTCGAAGCGGTATTTTGTCATGAGCGGCAATCATGCCGTTCTGTATGAAGACCGACCTCAAGAAATCCTGATCATTGCGGTCACGCATCTGCGCAGACATCCAGCCTACTGGATTGACGGAATACCCTGATCGTCGCCAGACACCCTCAGTGGCCGGCCTGCTCCCAGGCTCGACGGGGGTTACGCAATCCTCTTCCGGATCTTGGCCCAGGAGGGCGTGATCAGGAAGCTCTCGGCCATGTTGTCGATCATCCGCTCGAACTTGTTCCTGGGGACGGCGAAGCTCAGCATATCTTCCGGGATGAAGGGGCGGGCGGAGACGTCGAACAGACCGAGGACCGCCCGGGACGAATCGCTGGCCTGTTCCCGGTAGGGATATTGCACGATCGACCCGCAGCCGGCGGCGAACGGGGTGAAGACGCCGTTCGGATCGGCTACGTCGAAGTTGGCGAGCGTGAACAGGCCGGAGAGGACATCCGGCCGGGCGAAGAAGACCACCACGTCCGGCTCATCCGCCTCGGTAAGCTCGTCCCAGCGCTTGAAGACAATGAACTTCCCCGGCGCGTCGAACTTCGCCATCTTCGCCAATCCGGCTTTCACCAACGCCGGCGTCTTCTTGTAGCGCTCGCCTTCCAGCTTGCCCGGGATGCCGCAGGAGAGGAAGTACTCGAAATTGGGCATCAGCGTGTCATCGAAGCCGAGGTATCTCTTGCCGCCGAAGCAGCCGAGAGCCTGGGCATCGAAGCACAGCGACTGCCCGGTGCGCACCTTCACCAAGTCGGCGAAGATGCACCGATGTTCGACGGGAGGCTTCACCAGGTCGGCCGAGGGGGCCTCGTCCGTGTAGTAGAACGTGATGGGCAATTCGGCCCCGGGGAAGTACTTCTCCCAGAGCCTGATGAACTGGTCCCTGTGGTTGGCATCCATGTCTTCAATCCTTTCCAGGTCGCGGCTTTGCAGCGACGGTACTTGGATTTCATTCTACGGTCGAGGGGATCGCGTGGAAAGGCGACTCTTGGCGCCGCCTCTCACGGGAAAAGGACAAAACCGTAACAAGACCGTAACACGGCGACGCTACCGTAACGTGGGGCTGAATCGCCCCGCAGAAGCCGTCTGCCTTGGGCGGCGGTGGGATACGCCATGTGGCATTCTGTTGGCTTCCTGGCCCGGCTCCTGTTATTCTGGTGGCAACCGAGAACGGATGAGTGTTCAGCCCCGGAGGTGCGGCATGCGTACGAGACTGGCGTTGAGCCTGGTTCTTCTCCCGCTCGTGATTTCCACGTCCCTGCCGGCGCAGAGTCCGCCCCCGGCCGTGCAGTGGGTGCCGCCGGATGCGGTGATCTGTCTGCACGTGGCCCGGCCCAAGGTGCTGCTCGATCTCGTGACCGGCAAGGAGATGATGCAGGCGCTTGAGTCCTCCCCGTTCTACCGGGGCCTGCTGTCGCAGCCCAAGTTCAAGGAGTTCCTCACCGGGATCCGGTTCCTGGAGGCCGCGCTGGGTACGGATTGGCGGAGGGGTCTGGCCCGGCTCACCGGCGGGAGTATCACCCTGGCGGTCTGCCCGCAGGATACGGCGGTGGCGATCATCGACGCCGAGGATGCGCAGCTCCTGGCAAAGCTCCACGAAACCATCCTGAATATCACCCGTGCGGAGGCCGAGAAGCAGGGCCGCCCGGAGAAGGTTGCCTCCAAGGATTACGGCGGGGTCACGGCCTGGACGTTCGACGGGAAAGAGGCGCACGCCCTGATCGGCAGCCGGCTGATCTTCTCCAGCCGGGCGGAAGGTCTCAAGGCGGTCCTGGATCTGCGTAGTTCCTCCGGCAGCACGAGCCTGGCGGATGACCCGGCCTTTCGCGCTGCCCGCAAGATGGTCAACCCGCAAGCCGCCGCCCACATGTTCGTGAATCTCAAGCCCCTGCTGGGTGTGCCGAACATTGCGCGGCTTCTGGAGAACCAGCGGGCCAATCCCCTGGCGGCCTTGTTGTTTGCCGGCGTTACGGAGTCCGTGCGCCATTCGAACTGGCTGAGCCTGGAGTTGGGCGTCGAAGGAAAGACGTTCGTCATTCGGGCTCTGGCCGACGGTCAGGTCGCCGGAGCGAACAGTGTCGCGGCGTTCACGCTGCCGCAGAAGGCCGACGACGGCGCCTGGCCGAACCTGGCGGTGCCGGGACGGATCGCGGCCCTCAGTCTCTACCGCGACCTGCGCGGGTTCTATGCCGCCAAGGACACGCTCTTTCCCGAGCGCTCCTCCGGCCTGATCTTCTTCGAGAACATGATGGGCATCTTCTTCACCGGGCGCGACCTGACGACCGAGGTCCTGGCCGAGACCGGGCCCCAGGTCCGGCTCGTGGTGGCCGAGCCGCGTTACGACGGGGCCGCCGGCACGCCGCAGGTCCAGATCCCGGCCTTCGCGGCGGTCCTGCGGCTGCGCCACCCCGAGCAGTTCGGCAAGGTGGTCGAGGAGGCCTGGCAGAAGGCGGTGGGCCTGATCAACTTCACCCGCGGCCAGAAGGCACTGCCGGGTCTGGTCATCGACCGGCCCACCTACCGGGACACCAAGTACACCGTGGCGGCCTTCGCGCCGCCCGACGCCAATGAGCAGGCGAAGCTCGCTACGCGGTTCAACGCCCGCCCGTCGCTGGCCATGCCTGGCCCATACCTGATTCTCAGCTCGAGCGACAGCCTGGCCCGCGATCTGATCGATGCCCTGGACCGGGAGACGAAAGGGAGCGTGACGCCCCTGGCCCAGGCGCACAGCGTGCTGGAAATCGACGGCGGCTCCGTGGCCGCAGCCCTGCAGGCCAACCGCGAAACCCTCATCCAGGGCGATATGCTCAAGAAAGGCAGGACCCACGACCAATCCGCCGCCGGGATCGATATGTTGATCACCCTGGTGCAGCTCGCGGAGCAACTCAAGCTGAGCGTCGGCGCCGACGGCGGTCTGACCCAGGCGACTCTGTCCGTGAGATGGAAGGCGCCGTGAAGCCTCGATCTTATGAGTCCCAGTTGTTCAGCCCGGTACAGGTGAGAAACAGGGTGGCAGCGGCAAGCGGAGTCCCCGGAGCTTGCCGATGGTGTCTGCACGTATCCCACGGATCATCGGCAAGCTGCGCTTGCCGCTGCCACCCGTTGTGAGTCACAGGTCCTATGAGTCGCATGCGTCCCATAGGTCCAATTGAATGTTCCGAAAGGCAACTGCATGTCCGCGCGAGTTGAGAACCACCGATCCGATCCCGACCGGGCCTGGGTCGCGTACGAGCCGGATGCCCGCCGGCCGTGGAGTCTGGCGCTGGCGGCGCACCTGTACCGGCGTGCCGCGTTTGGCGCGAATTGGGGCCAGCTTCAGCAAGCCCTCTCCGAGGGACCGCAGCGTACGGCGGACCGATTGCTGCGACCGCAGGCCGCCGAGGTCGCCGCCTTCGACCGCCGGGGCGGGGAATCCGAGAGTATGGCCGGCGGTTCCGTCGAGAACCTGCAGGCCTGGTGGCTCCGCCGGATGATCGAGACGCCGCACCCGCTGCTGGAGAAGATGACGCTCTTCTGGCACAGCCATTTCGCGCTCAACGCGGGCGGCGTGAGCGATCCCCGGCTGATGCAGGCGCACCTGGGCCTGCTGCGCAGTCACGCCCTGGGCTCGTTCGATTCCCTGTTGCGGGGCATCGCGCGCGACCCCGCCATGTTCCTGTGGCTGGGCGCGGACCGCAATCGCAAGGCCTCTCCCAACGAGGGTTTCGTCCGGCCGCTGCTGGAGACCTTCACGCTGGGCCCGGGGCATTGCACCGACCAGGATGTTCAGGCGGCGGCCCGGGCTTTCACCGGCTGGTCCGTGCTGCGGGGACAGCTTCGCTATCTGGACCTGGAGTACGATGGAGCGAGTCAGCGGTTCCTGGGCCGAGAGGGCAGTTTCGCGGCCCAGGACATCGTGCGCATCGTGGCGGAACACCCGGCCACCGCCCAAACCATCGTGCGCAGGCTGTATCGCTGGCTGATCAGCGAGACCCAGGACCCCGACGATGCGCTGCTCGCGCCTCTGGTGGCGTCGTTCGCCGGAGATCGGGACATAGCGAGGCTCGTGGAGACCATGCTACGGTCCAACCTGCTCTTTTCTCCATTTTCGTATCGCCAGAAGGTCAAGGGCCCGGTCGAATTGGCCGTGGGCATGACGCAGGCCCTGGAGGCCATGGTCTCCACGACCCAACTGGCACAGGAGGTGGCCGGTCTCGGTCAGAGCCTGTGCCGTCCGCCGACGGTGAAGGGCTGGGCCGGCGGGTCCCATTGGATCAATACCGCGGCCCTGGTAGGACGCCACAACCTCGCGGCGGCGCTGCTGCTGACCGGCAAACGCTATGAGACCAAGCTGGACCCGTGGGCGGTCGCGCAGAAGCACGGCCGCGGGACGCCCGAGGCGGCGGGGCGGTTCCTGCTGGAGCTGCTGGTGCAGGACGACTTGGAGCCGGCCACGCGTGACGCCCTGTTGCACGATGTGCGGACGCCCGCCGCGGCCAAGGAGCCGGGGGCCGCGCTGCGGCGTTTGGCGTACGTGGTGATGACGTTGCCGGAGTATCATCTATCGTAGCACGGGTATCTTGCCCGTGACTCTGAATTCACGGGCGCGACGCCCATGCCACTTTGGGAGCCAATGCCATGTTGAGCACTCGACGTGATTTCCTGCGGACGGCACTGGGGACCTCGACGCTGCTATCGCTTGGATCGCTGGACCCGGATTGGCTCGCGCGTTCGGCGCTGGCGGCGCCGCGCGGCGAGCGGGATACGGTCCTGGTCGTTCTCCAACTCACCGGCGGCAACGATGGTCTGAATACCGTCGTCCCGTACGCAGACGACGAGTACGGGCGGAACCGCACCACACTGCGTCTGCCGACGAGCGATTTGCACAAGATCGACGCGCATCTGGGCTTTCATCCCCGCATGGCGGCATTCCTGCGGCTGTACCGGGATGGTTACCTGAGCATCGTTCAGGGCGTGGGCTGCCCGAATCCGGATCAAGACCATGATCGTGCCCTGCGGATGTGGCACACCGCCGACCCGCAACGGCTGCACCGCCAGACCGGTTGGCTGGGCCGCACCGTGGATCGCGCCTGGAATCCCGCGGCGCCGGAGACCACGGCCGTGTTTGTCGGGCCGATCGCCCGGCCTTTCGCCCTCAATGCCGAGAACGTCTTTGTCCCTTCCCTTCGATCCGCGGAGGACCTCACCGTTCGTAGTGTGCCCGTAAGGGCATATCCTGAAACGCCCGAAGGCGTTACTCCCACCGCCAAGGCGGACGCCCCCTTGTTGCAGGCTTTGCGCGAGAGCACGCGGATCGCACGCACCAAGAGCGAACAGATCAAAGCGGCCATCGCGTCCGCCGGCGGTTCGAGCGACTACCCATCATTCGGCCTCGCGCGGGACCTCCATACGATCGCCCAGCTCATCCGGGCCGATATCGGCATCCGCATCTTCTTCGCGGAGCTCGGCGGCGGCGGCATCGGCGGCTTCGACAATCACGCCAATCAACTGGGCAATCACTGTGCCCTGCTGCACCAGATGGCCGAGTCCATCGCGGCCTTTGTCTACGACCTCCAACGCGACCGGCAGTTGGATCGGGTCCTGCTGATGACGTTCTCGGAATTCGGCCGGACGGTCCAGGAGAACGGCCGACGCGGCACCGACCACGGCGCCGCGGCGCCGGTCTTCCTGGCAGGCGGCAAGATCAAGGGTGGTCTCCTGGGTTCGCACCCCAGCCTCACGGACCTGGATAAAGGGGCATTGAAGCTGCACATCGATTTTCGTCGGGTCTACGCGACGGTGCTGGATCGCTGGCTCGGCTGCGACAGCGTCCCGGTGCTCGGCAGCCGCTTCGAGCCGCTGGACGTCCTGTAGCCGCCAAATCCCGAATTCGAATGTCCAGCCTTCTCGGCCTTACCACCTCCGTCCAGGTTGAATTGTGGGTGGCAGCGGCAAGGCCGGAGGCTTTGCGGAGGCTGTGCCGCTGGCGGACGGACGAACCATCGGCAAGCTGGCGCTTGCCGCTGCCACCCACGATGTCTTGCGCCTTTGCGTTTGCCCTGTGCTGCCACCCGGTCGTGATGGTACGAACCGGCGTCATATGCCATTGCGAGCGCAGCGCAGCAATCTCAATTCTGCGGCTGGTGACGGGTGATTGCCGCGAGCATCAATCGATTGGGAACCGTAACGGGTCCAGGGGATCGGTGCCCACCTGCTTCTCCTGCGCATCGGTGAAACCGTCGTTGTCGTCGTCGAGGTCGCAATTGTCGCCGAGGCCGTCGCCGTCGGTATCCCGGGCTTCTTTCGGGTCCAGCGGGAAGGCATCCCACGGCACGGCGCCGGCCCGCGGCACGCCATCGCCATCCAGATCCAATTCTTCGTGGTCCGGAGTCCCGTTCTTGTTCTCATCA
The DNA here is from genome assembly GCA_025459125.1 of Planctomycetota bacterium. GTDB lineage: Bacteria > Planctomycetota > Phycisphaerae > Sedimentisphaerales > Anaerobacaceae > PLanc-01. The sequence continues at coordinate 24,497 of JALORE010000025.1, forward strand.
TCCGGTGTGCCGTCGCCGTCATCGTCCGCATCGAGATTGTCCCCGATCCAGTCGTTGTCATGGTCCGCCCATTCCGAGGGCTCGAGGGGAAAGGCATCCCGGTCATCCGGCGTGCCGTCGTTGTCATCGTCCGGGTCCAGGTGGTTGGGCCGGCCGTCGCGGTCGGCGTCGGGAGCCCCATCCGGCGTCACGAGCAGCGCGAGATCGACCGTGAAAGGCGGCGCCTCAAGCGAGTTCATTCCCGCCGCGACATCGATGATCTTGACTACGGAGCCATTCTCGGGAACGTACCAGTACCCTGTGCCGCCGGGCAGATCCACCTCCAGGCGGAGGCCCTCCATCTTCTCCGTGTGACTGCGGAAGTGATGCAGGTAGATGCCCGCATGGCGCTGCGAGGCGAGGGCATAGGCCCGCACGCGGTCGGGTGGTGAGACGGTGACTGTATGGACCAGGACATCCTTGTCGAGCCGGTAGGCGAAATCCTGCATGGCGTGGACGTACTGTCGCTCCTGGGGACCGAGCCAGATGTTCATGAAATGGCCGTCGCGGGCATAGCTGGTGTTCCAGAAGATGAAGGCGATCTCGCTGAACAGCGCCGTCCAGTTGCGGACCCGCAGGCGCAGTCCCGAGCGGTCGTCCCACACGCCGCCGACGCCCGGGATGGGCTTCTTGCGGTCGCTGGTATTGCCCTGCTCGCCGACCACGACGGGCTTCGCGAATTTCTTCCAGTCCCGGGCCCGGCCGGCGGTGATCCGGTCCGACTCCAGCTCGTTCTCGCGCTGGTACCAGTGCGGGGCGTTGATCTCGATCCCGTCCAGGTGGGGCCGTTCCCAGCTCGTGGTGATCGGGTGGTGGTAGGGGTCGAGGGCGCGGAGGTAGGGGATCAGGATCTCGTACCAGCGGTCGTCGGCGTGCTGCTCGTTGAGGAACTCCCAGACATCGACGTAGGCTCCCCAGCGATCCACGCTGTACTTGATGAAGCGCTTGACCTTGGCCATCCCCTCGGTGTTGCCGGGCTCCTTGGTGAAGACCGGCTGATAGCCGAAGAGGCCGTAGAAGTTCCGGAACCCGTACCGGCGGGCGCACTGGAGCAGCTCGTCCGTCATGATCCCCTCGGGGGCCAGGTAATGGTCCAGGTCGCGGTAGAGCTCGTAGGAGCAGTTCTTCTGGGAGAAGCGATACAGGTTGAAGCCGCACTGGCCGAAGGTCCGGAAGAACACTTCCGCGTTCTGCGGATTCGAGGAGGGGCCGCGTACGAACAGAGGGCCCGGCGGCAGCGCCGGCGGCTCCTTCAGATCGGTGCGAAACGGGCCTTCCATCGAGAACACGTCCAGGACCGAGCCATTGTGATTGTTGTCACCCCAGCAGTCCTGCACTCCGATGGGGAAGTACGCCGTCCCCTCGTCGAACACGAAGCGATAGGGGTTCTCCGGGTGCCGCCGGAGGAAGCCGGGATTCGGTTTTCGGCCCCGGATGCAGGTGAAGCTGCCGGTGCCGGAGGCGGTCTGTCCCCGGGCGTCCTTGAAGACGAACCGATACGTCCACCGGCCCGGTTCCCCCGGTGCGAGCCGTGCCTTCCATCGGTCTGCTTGGTGGTAGAAACCTCCGACCACCACCTGCTGCGAGGACGGCGAGGTCAGCGTCACATCGATCGTCACATCGAAGAAGGGGTTCTCGTAGTGATGGTCATGCGCCCACGTGATCTCCAACACCTCGTACTGGGGAATAACCGTTGCGTTCTGGGTCTGTCGGACCTCCAGGCCCTCGGCCGCCGGGGCCGTGGGGTTGCCGGCCAGAGCCAGCACGGTGAGAATCAACTCGGCCAAGTGGACCATGATGACACTCCTCGCAAGCTCGGGGTCGCCTGCCACAACTCATCGATTTCGCACGTCCCTATTCTATCCGGCACCAGGGCCGGCGCACAGGCGCACAGTACACCGGGTGGCATCGTCAAGCGCAGCTTGGCGATGGTGGGTTTCCCGTGCGCGAGACCATCGCCAAGGCCTTCGGCCTTGACGATGCCACCCGGATCGCGCTTTCACACCTCGCTTTTGGGACGGAGCGTCGGCCCTGTATCCGCCCCGAGGCGCTATGGACAGGGCGGGGAGGGGTGGTAGAATCTGGTCATGATGCTCACCGTCGTGACGTGAACGCGCTGCACGGACTGAACTGGCCCAGGAGGTGACCATGAGGTTCCATCGTCTTCTTTCGCTGCTGTTGCTGGCCATGGCGATCATCGCTTGGGCAGCCCCCTTGCTGCGGGCGGCACGAGCGCCGGCCGGCGCGGGGCGCGGACCCGCACCCGTGCGGTCGCCCCAAGTCTTGGCGGACCATCGCGTGACCTTCCAGCTCCGCGCCCCCAAGGCCGGCGAGGTGGTGGTCGCGGGACAGTGGCCCAACGGCCGCGCGCCCATGCAAAAGGATGCCAATGACGTTTGGACGGTCACGGTCGGCCCCATCCCGCCGGGCGTCTGGGAGTACAGCTTTCAGGTGGATGGCCTGCAGATGATCGACCCGGGCAACCCGGCCATCAAGCCGATGCGCGAGCCGCGGACCAGCATCCTGCACATCCCCGGCCAGCCGCCGTTGCTGCACGACTTTCAGGATGTCCCGCACGGCGTGGTGCGCCAGCATACCTACCGGTCCCAGTCGCTCGGCCGTCTGCGCGAGCTGGCGGTCTACACGCCGCCCGGCTATGACCGGCAGACGGATACCCGCTATCCGACGCTCTACCTCCAGCACGGCAGCGGCGACAACCAGGCGACCTGGGTTACGCACGGCAAGGCCCACTGGATTCTCGACAACCTGATCGCCCAAGGCCGGGCCAGGCCGATGGTGGTCGTGATGATGGATGGCCACGCGGCCATCGGCGGGGGGTCGGGCGGCCGCCAGGAGAATACCACTGCCTTCGGGCGGGATCTCCTGGAGGATGTCCTGCCGTTCGTCGAGGCGAACTACCGCGTCAAGGCCGACGTCGGCAGTCGCGCCATCGCGGGCCTGAGCATGGGCGGGGGCCAGTCGCTCACGATCGGCCTGAACCACCTGGACCGCTTCGCCTGGGTCGCCGGCTTCAGTGCTTCCGCGCCGGCGCGCGAGGCGATCGCCGATTGCCTGAACGACCCGGCCGGCACCAATGAGAAGCTGAAGCTGCTCTGGATCGGCGTCGGCAAGGACGATTTCCTGCTCCAGCGCAACCAGGAACTCATCGCCACGCTCAAAGAGAGGAACATCCGCCATGAGTGGCGTCTGACCGAAGGCAATCATAGCTGGCCCGTGTGGCGGGTGTACTTGGCCGAGCTGGCGCCGAAGCTGTTTCAGTGAACTGGGCGACACCCCGCCCCCGGGGGTAATTCCGCGGATTCTACATGATGACGGACGGAGTTCTTATGAATCGACGCGATTTTCTCAAGAGAGTCGGCCTGGGCTCGGTGTCTCTGACCTTGGGGATGTCGGCGGGCCTGGGCGGACAGACGGCTCGCAGGCCCAACATTCTCGTGATTATGTCCGACGAGCACAATGCCGGCGTGCTGGGCTGCTATGGCAACCGCATCATTCAGACGCCGCACCTGGATCGACTGGCCGCCGCGGGGACCGTCTTTCAGAACTGCTACTGCAATTCCCCGCTGTGCGTGCCCTCGCGGCTGGCTTTCACGTCGGGCAAGTACGTCTCGCGGGTGGGGGCTTGGAACAATGCCTGCTGGCTGCCCAGCGCCGATTACCCGTCGCTGCCGGGGATCATGAATGCCGCCGGGTATGAGTCCATCCTGTGCGGCAAGATGCACTACGATGCCACGTGCCGCTATGGCTTCCGGGAGATCGGCGGCAATATGAACAACGACGTCAAGACCGGCCGCGGCAATCGCCGGCCCGCGGATGACCTGACGCCCACGCCCGGCCTGTCCCCGCGGTTCGAGGAGTTCCACGCCGGCGACAGCTCGAGCATCCTCAACCACGACCGCAAAGTGACTGCCGCCACGGTCGAGTTCCTCCAGAACCGCCGGGCCGGGGAGAAGCCCTTCTTCCTTCTCGTCGGCTACCTGGCCCCGCACTTTCCGCTGACGGTGCCGCAGGAGTACTGGGATCGCTATAAAGGCAAGGTGCCCATGCCGACGATCCCGGCGGGACACCTGGAGTCTCTGCCGCGGAACTACAAGCATCTTCGCCTCGGCTTCAACGTCGAGGATGCCCCGGAGGACGTGGTCCGCAAAGGGCGCGAGCTCTACTACGGCCTGACGCAATGGCTGGATGACGAGATCGGCAAAGTCCTTGGGAGCTTGGCCGGCAGCGCTGCGGCCGACAATACGGTCGTCATCTACACCACCGACCACGGCGAGAACATGGGCGAGCATGGCCTCTGGTGGAAGAACGCCTTGTACGAACATGCGGCGCGCGTGCCGTTGATTGTCAGTTGGCCCGCCCGGTGGCAGGGGGGCCAGCGCCGGCTCGGCGCGTGCTCGCTGGTGGATGCGGTGCAGACCATCGCTGCCATCGGCGGCGCCAAGGTCCCCGCCGACTGGAACGGCGACTCGATGGTGAAATGGCTCGACGATCCCCAGACCCGCTGGAAGGACCTGGCGGTCAGCGAGTACTATGCCCACAACATCGCGTCCGGCTACGCCATGATCCGCCAGGGCCGGTTCAAGTACGTCTACCACACGCCCGCCGATGCCACTCATCCCGCCGAGCGGGAGTTGTATGATCTCCAGGCCGATCCCGGCGAATTCCACAACCTGGCGAGCGCTCCGGATCAGAAGGGGCGCGTGGAGAAGATGCACGCCGCACTCGTGCGGGAGATCGGCGAGGAGCCCGACCGGACCGAGCAGCGCTGCCGGGCCGACTATCAACGAGGCTACCAGCGCCCCGGCCAGAAACCCAAGAAGCGTGCCTCGTAGGGGCGACCCATGCGTCGCCCTGGGTCGCACAAAACCGCATGGGCGCCTGTGCCGACAGAGCACGCCGTCCGTGCTTCGCCCGCCATGACACTCCGCAGAAAAGGGGACATTCTACTTTTCTCGACCCGGAGATTGTTCGCACGGGCACGAGGGAGAAAAAGTAGAATGTCCCCTTTTCTCCACGAGCTCATTCGGGCAGGACGATATCCGACGGCGCTTTGCCGGTGGGCGGGCGGGTGAACTTCTCGCCGTACGCCGTGCAGCCGGGGATGAAGCCGCCGTGGGAGAGGAAGAATTGGCCGTCCTCGACGCCCATGAACCGGTCGAGCCGATCGGCCCGGCCGGTGGAATCATGGCTGAAGGTGGCCGTGGTCAGCTCGATCCACTGGCCCTCCGCGGTGCGCATCCACTGGTTGCCGTAGAGGGCCTTGCGGACGAGATGGCCGTTGCTGCCGCCGAAGTTCTCGCTGAAGCTGTAGAGCCGCCGCAGGTAGCCGCCTTCCTTGGGGGCCTTCCAACTGGAGATCAGGACCCACTGTTTCTCATCCGGGTGGAAGTAGTAGCCGGCGTAGATCGTATGCGTCGCGTCGGTCGGCTTGGCGGTGACGAGGAACCGCTGCGTCTCGCCGGTCCTCCAGGCGTAGACCAGGTGGCTGTGGCCGCCGGTGCCTTCGTTGCCGAAATCGCGGGCCTCGACGCCCTCGCCCTTGGCAACAAGCCGGACGCGATTCTCGTCGGCTACCTTGTTGCGATCGACCGCTTCGCCGCCGCTGTCCCAGACGCTGAAGATGATCCGCCGCTCGGTGAGACTGTTGACCTGCATGCCGAAGTAGCCGCGGTGCCAGCCGCAGGCCATGTAGTACGTCCAGACCGGATCTTCTAGTCCGGTCATCTCACAATAGAACGCCTCCACGTTCGTATCCTTGGCCACCGGGTACATCAGGTGCACCGAGGCCGCGTTGCGGCGGGACTTGAGATTGAAATGGGCGTTCTGAATTGCCGGGCCGTCCAGAAGCAGGGCCTCGATCTCGCCGGCAGGCTGTCCGGCGGGATTGAGCGATTCCAGCAGGAAGCGCCGATACCCGGCCTGCGGAATATCGAACGAGCCGAAGCGGACCGTCACGGAATTGGCATCGACGCCCTGGGCCGTCGCCTCCCGCGCCTGGCCCGCGACGCTCAGACGCAGCCGGGAGGTTGCCTCCGGCGGCAGCCGCAACGAGATGGAGCAGTCGAGCCGGCCCGGGGTCTTGATCTCGCCGAACCAGAGCACCTTGGTCGCGGGATCGGTCCAGGCCGTGACGCCGGACCGGGATGAAACGCGCGCCCCCCGGCCCTCCGGTTCGAGATAGGCGGTGAAGCCCGGCACGCGCAACTCCGCGCCCACGGCGGTCAGGTTGGCAAAAGTTCCCCAAAGGCATACCAACACGATGAAGCGATTCTGTTTGTCCATCCGATTTCCTCGATTAGCATGAAGATCCAGGATATGCTACCATAATACCGGCCGCGTCAAGGTGAGAAATCCGGGTGGCAGCGGCAAGCGCAGCTTGCCGATGGCTCGTGGGACAAACGAAAACGCCATCGGCAAGCTCCGAAGACTCCGCTTGCCGCTGCCACCCATCGCACGCCTTGAATGCAAAGCAGTCTACGCCCCACCTTGACAGGGCCGGGTATCATGGTACCTGCCGAGTCCCGCGGCGGCAATCGCAGGACCAATGAATCAGCAGGAGGTGTCTCGATGTCGGAAGAACATATCAGCAGGCGTGGTTTTCTGGGTACGTCCGCAACCGTCGCGGCATTCACCATCGTCCCACGGCACGTTCTCGGCGGCGCGGGACAGACCGCTCCCAGCGCCAAGCTCAATATCGCCGGGATCGGCGTCGGCGGCATGGGCCGGAGCAATCTGAGCCAGCTCGAAAGCGAGAACATCGTCGCCCTGTGCGACGTGGACCATGCGTACGCCGCCGGGACGTTCCAGAAGTACCCGCAGGCCAAGGTGTACACGGACTACCGCGAGATGCTGGACCAGGAGAAGGGCATCGACGCGGTGATGATCGCCACGCCCGACCACACGCACGCGGTCATCTCGATGGCAGCGATGCGGCGGGGCAAGCACGTCTACTGCCAGAAGCCCCTGACGCACGATGTCCACGAGGCCCGCCTGCTGGCCCAGGCCGCCCGCGAGACCGGCGTCACGACCCAGATGGGCATCCAGGGCCATTCCGACGAAGGCATCCGGCTGATCCGCGAGTGGATCGAGGACGGTGCGATCGGCGAGGTCCGCGCGGTCGACGCCTGGTGCAGCCTGTCGTACTATCCGTTCGGCCATGCCTCCTGGAGCTCGCAATGGAGCCGCCGGCCGCAGGAGACGCCGCCGGTCCCGGCGACCCTGAACTGGGACCTGTGGCTGGGCCCCGCGCCCGAGCGCGCGTATCATCCCGCGTACCATCCGCGCGTGTGGCGGTGCTGGTGGGACTTCGGCTGCGGCATGATGGGCGACCGCGGCGCCCACACGCTCGACCCGGTCGTCTGGGCGCTGAAGCTGGGCCATCCCACCAGCATCGAAGCCACCTCCCTCGACCTGAATCCGGACATCCACCCCCTCGCCTCCGTCGTGACCTACCAGTTCCCGGCGCGCGCGGGCTTGCCACCGGTCAAGCTGACCTGGTACGAGGGCGTCCGCGCCCCCCGGCCGCCGGAATTGGAGGACGGCCGGCGCATGGGCCATGCCGAAGGCGGCGTCCTCTTCAAGGGCACCAAAGGCAAGCTCGTCGGCGGCGTCTACGGCGAGGGCCCCCGATTGATCCCCGAGAGCCGGATGCAAGAGTACAAGCTGCCCGCCAAGACCCTGCCGCGCGTGGCCGGCTCGCACGAGCAGGACTGGGTCCGCGCCTGCAAGGCCGGCAAGAACGCTGGGGCGGACTTCGAGTACTCCGGCCTGCTCACCGAGATCTGCCTGCTCGGCAACATCGCTAAGCGCGTCGACGCCCGCATCGAATGGGACGGCCCCAACCTGAAGGTGACCAACCTGCCCGAAGCGAACCAGTACGTCCGCACCCCCTACCGCGACGGTTGGACGCTGTGACGCAAAACCCCAATAGCCGAAAGAAACAAAAAAAGGTGAAAGAAACAGGCTCATCCGGTTCTGGCATACTTCGATGCGTCTTGGGGCTCCGCCCCAAACCCCCGGCATTTGTCGCTTTGGGCCAATAGCATAATAATAAGGACCGCCCCGCATGCAGGCCCTATCGGGCGTTCCCAGGGACCGTCCGACGGGCCGGCCGGCTCACGGACCACCGCCGCCAGGGGCCGGAACCCGCACCAGAATGTAGAATGTAGGATGGGCCTGGGGTCCCCAACGCATAATTCCGCGTTGGTGGTCCCCTTCAGCCCATGCGGTTCGAGGCCGGCCTCGGGCTTGCAGCATGGGCTCAAGCCCATCCTACGGGACTGCGGAACTTCGCATTGGGCCCTCTACCATGCTATTGGCCCAAAGCGATAAATGCCGGGGGCTCGGGGGCAGAGCCCCCGCCAAGGCGGTCGCCAAGCTCCAAGTACGCGAAGACCGGACGAGCCAAAAAGAAGATGTAGCCCAGCCGCCCTCGGCTGGGGTCAGAGGATCGCCCCCGGGGGCGGGGGTGCCACAGGTCTTCTCCTCCCTTTTCTCGTCTTCTTTCGTTCTTTTCGGCTCCATCTTCTTCTCTTCTTTCAGTCTTTCTTGCCAATCCGCCCGCTTCGCTCGACCTTGCCCACCGATGCACTTCCTGACAGGCTATACCTGCCCGATCATCTGTACGCCTGAGGAATGATGGAGGATTCGTCATGTTCTCCGATCCGATTGTGGAGGAAATCCAGCGCATTCGACAGGAGCACGCGCAGCGGTTCAATTACGACCTGCGCGCCATCGTCGCGGATTTGCGCGAGCAGGAACAGAAGCATCCGGAGCGGCTAGTCTCCTTGCCTTCTAAGCCGCCACGCCGCCAGCGAAAGGCCTTGTAGGACGCACGGACATGGACATGGCGATTCTGCAGACATCACACCTGTTGCGGCTCCGAATTGAGTCTGGTGTCGCCCGGATTCCGCGGAACTGGAGTCGACCGGTTGGCACAAGGCCGTTCTCGAAGATCCGGAGCAAGATTGGAGGAGGACCAGGAAGAAAGTCTCGTGAAGCGTGAGAAAGAAAAGCTCTGTTGCCTCTGCGGACAACGCCCCGCTACGACGAGGGATCACGTTCCGCCGAAGTGCATCTTCCCGACTCCTCGCCCGAGCGACACCATTGAGGGAAACGCGGGGTCGTATCTCTAATTAGCGATTACTCGACGCGCCCGCACTGGGGCAGCTCTTTTCACCACGACAGGCTGCGCGAGATGCCCATGAGGAGTCAATTGCCGGTTGGGCTGTGCACGGTGACGGTCTTGCTCTGGGCATTGTAGGCCGGATCGACCGGGTAACCGTTGAGACGGATGGTGTCCGGCTTGGCAGTTGCCCGGATCGAGACCCTCGTGATGGGCTGGCCGTGGAGGGCGACTTGCATCTGGGGGTCCTGGCACGTGAATACGGTGTTGACTTTCGACTGGCTGTGGAGCGTGACCTTGCTGTTCTTGCGGAGGTAGCTGCCGCAGGCGATGAAACAGCGCGTAATGGAATCGGGATCGCTCTCGGCGCTGTCGGCGGGGCGGGTCAGGGCGAGCAGGTAGGCGTCGGTGTCCCAGCCGTCGATGAGGTTGTTGCTGTTGCGGTGCATGCGGCGGCCGTCGGCCATCAGGTTCAGCCAGACGTCGGTGATTGTCTTGCCGTCGCGGAGGCGAACACCCAAGGCGTTGTCGGCGGTCAATGGCTCGATCTGAGGCGCGTTGCCTTCCTGTCCCGGCGTGATCGCTACGATGAATTTCGCCTCGCGCAGCGTGCCCTCGGGGGCCAGGGCAAGATACGTCACTTTCTTGTCGGGGTCGTGGTCTTTGAGACCTTCCTTCTCCACGACACGCAGGTCCGGCGGGAACAGGGGACGGACGGTGGCTTGGGCGTCGTCGTTGGACAGGATCAGGTCGGAGCCGCTGGGTTGCACGGTGCCCTCATAGTGGAGCAGCCATTCGAGCTGGCCGGGCTCGTGGGTGCGGATGTCGTCGAAGATCAGGAGGACGTTGTCGATCCACACGAAGTGGCGGTAGTTGCGCGAGAACTTCCAGGAGGTGGGGCCGGTGGCGTCGGCAAAGACGTACCGCAGGCCCGCCAGGTCCAGCATTTCGGGCAGCCGGCCCGGGGTCACGACGCCGCGGTCGCCCCGGCTGCAATCCTCGGGATTCTGGGCCTGGCCGTCGATCAGGACGACGTTGTGGGCCTGGCTCTGGCGGTAGTAACTCGTGTATTCCCGCCGGCTGTAGGAGCAGTTGCCGGAGTCGATGATCACGGGCTTGCCCCGGTGAAACAGGACGAAGGACCCGGCATCCGGATGGGCATGGTTCCAGGTGAAGCCGGACTTGACGGCCAGCAGGGTGGCGTTGTCCTGCCACGAGGACCGCAGGACCGCCCAGCCGATGTCGGGGTAGAGAGCCGAGAGCGGCAGGTCCTGGGGCGGCTGCGCTATCGTCCGGGCCTCGTAATAGACCAAGCCGATCGGATCATCCAGCCCGGGGTCCGTCCGGCCGAGGTACCAATCGTAAGCCGGGACTTGGTAACCGTTCGCCAGAAGCAGGCGCAGCGTCTTGGCGCCGGTCGCCCGCAAGCTGCTGTCGCCGAAGTTGACGGAGAGCAGAGAGCCCGCGGTGGGGTAGCTGGTGTGCACGAAGAAGTCGCCGGTAGTCCGGAGCAGGGGGATCTCGGGCGGTTTGCCGCTGCGGTAGACGTTGCTGTACGCCAGGCGAAACAGCAGGTACTCCGACAGGGCATATTCCGCGTAGTTGACGCTCTCGTAGAAGGCGCCGTTACGGTCGAAGTTCGGCGACTTGTTCTGGAGGATGTTGCCCTGGAACGAGAACCATTCCGGGAACGCCTGCGAGACTTCCTGCACCCACGGCTCGGCCCGGGGCTCATCGTCCAGGAGCGACAGAGATGCCAAGCCCGCCATGGCGACGCATACGCTCCACCAGTTGTGCCCCATCGAATCCAGGGCGTGAATCCGTTCGCCCGGCAGGACCCAGTCGTTGAGGGTGGGCAGAATGCCCAGCCGGATCATGGCTTGGGCGAGGGAGGCGCGCTCCGCCTCGCTCAGATAGTCGTACAGGCAGTCATACCCGACCGCGTAGCCGAAGCAGAACCGGGCGGTATTCAGCTCCGAATGCCACGGCGGGACGTGCCCGGCGTCCCCGGCCCAGCGTGCCAACCCGGCATAATGAAGAAGGGCCTCTTGGAGCTTCTGGGCATACTCCTGCTTGCCGGTCAGGCGATAGGCCAGGCCCAGGGTCGGAGCCATCTTGGCGATCTGACCGCTGGGAGCGTTGTAGTTGCCGTGCTGGCCGGTTCCCCCCTCGGCGTATTCCTTGGAGATGAGCTTATCCCTGAGTTGCCGATCGGCCCGCTCCTGGATTTGCAGCCAAGCCTGGCGAAGACGCTCGTCTTGCTCCATCCGCTGCTTCAGGCGCGACAGCTTCTCCGGCGTGAAGAAAAGCCGCGGCCGGGCGCTGTTCCACCGGCCCGAGTCCGAAGCCGGTTGACCGGCCGCCCGGACACTCACGCACAATAATAGGATCAACGCGAAACACGGGGCCGCTCGTCGCCGCATCGGACCATCTCCTCAAGCAGTAGCATGGGCATCTTGACCATGCTACGATTTTCCGAACACCTGTTGAGTTCGGGTGACCCAGAGGATAGCATAGACCGCCGGATGTTCAAAGACCCATTCACAATCTGGTGGCGGCTGTGCCTGGGCGTATCGCTGGTGACGGTCCTCGTCGCCCGCGGACAGCCGGTGGCGGCCCCGGCCGCCGATGTGGGACTCCAGACCCTGCTGACGATCGAGCCGACGAAGGAGAATCCGCGCAACTCCGAGGGCGACCTCATCGAGCTGAAAGATGGGCGCTTGTGCCTGATCTACACCCGCTTCACCGGCGGCGGTTCCGATCACGCGGCGGCGGACCTGGCGCTGCGCCTCTCCCGGGATCGCGGCCAGACCTGGAGCGCGGACCGGATCGTCGTCCCGCGGACGGGCGGACTCAACGTCATGTCGGTGTCGCTGCTGCGCCTCGCCGGCGGCGAAATCGCCCTGTTCTACCTGCGCAAGACCTCCCAGGAGGATTGCCGGCCGATGATGTGCGTTTCCACCGATGAGACCGCGACCTGGCGCGAGCCGACGGTCTGCATCACGGATGAGGTGGGCTATTACGTGCTGAACAACGACCGGGCGGTCCAGTTGCACAGCGGCCGGCTGGTGCTGCCGGTGGCCTGGCACCAGGGCCCGGGCCGCCCGCGGGACTCCGCGGGCGTGATCATGTGCTGTCTCTCCGACGACAACGGCCGCTCGTGGCGGCGCAGCAAGGACTCGTTCCAGGGCTTTGCCCCGGACGGCCGGCGCATCACCGTGCAGGAGCCGGGCGTCGTCGAGCTCACGGATGGTCGGCTGCTGATGTACCTGCGGACCGACGCCGGCAGCCAGTACGTGTGCCATTCCGGCGATGGCGGCGAGACCTGGTCGAAGGCGGAGCCCTCCGCGCTGGCCTCGCCCCTGAGTCCCGCCACGATCGAACGCATCCCCTGGACGATGACCGGGGCGAATGATTGTACGCCCCTACTGTGCATCTGGAACGATCACTCCGGCGCCCATCCCTATCCCGCCGGGCGGCGGACGCCGTTGTGCCTGGCGCTCAGCCGGGATGAGGGCCGGACCTGGAGCCGCTCCCGGGTTATCGAGGGCAATCCGGACGGCTGGTACTGCTACACGGCGATGACCTTCCTGGAAGACCGGGTGCTCCTGGCCTACTGTGCCGGGGACAAGCAGGTGGGCGGCCTGAACCGTCTCAAGGTCGTGTCGCTCACGAAAGACCGCCTGGCCGAATGGCCCCGGGATGCCGATGCGGGCAGGCCGTAGACATTCGTTCAACGACCAGCTGTAGGAGCCTCTGCGCATGAAGCTGCACGCCATCGATGTGGCTATCGTCCTGGGATACCTGCTGACCGTCAGCCTGATCGGGGTCCTGGTCAGCCGGCGGGCATCGAAGAACCTCAACTCCTATCTGCTCGGCGGCAAAGAGCTGCCCTGGTACCTCCTGGGCCTGTCCAATGCCTCCGGCATGTTCGACATCTCCGGCACGATCTGGCTGGTGACGATCATGTTCATCTACGGCGTCAAGAGCGTCTGGCTGCCCTGGTTGTGGCCGACGTTCAACCAGATCTTCCTGATGATCTTCCTCTCCGCCTGGCTGCGGCGGTCGAACGTCACGACCGGCGCCCAGTGGATCGGCACCCGCTTCGGCGCGGGTCGCGGCGCCCAGTTGTCCCATACAGTGGTGGTCGTCTTTGCCCTGATCAGTTGCCTGGGTTTCATGGCGTACGGCTTTGTCGGTCTGGGCAAATTCATCCAGGGCGTGGTTCCCTGGGACGTGGTGGCGCCCTATGTGCCGTTCGACGTTCCGGCGCAGTACGTGCCGCACGTGTACGGCATCGCCTTCACGATCGTCGCGGTCTTCTACACCATCCTGGGCGGCATGAGCAGCATCGTCCTGGCGGACCTCGTGCAGTACCTCATCATGACCGTTTCCGCGGTGATCATCGCCGGAATCGCGATGCACGAACTGGCCACGCATGCCCTGGTCGTGCCGGCGGGCTGGCACAGTCCCTTCTTCGGCTGGACGCTCGGCCTCGATTGGACCGGCATCATCAACGAGGCCAACGACAAGATCGCCGGCGACCAGTTCTCCCTGTTCACCATCATCATGATGCTGATCCTGTTCAAAGGGATCGGCGCCAGTGCCGCGGGACCGGCGCCGAACTACGACATGCAGAAAATCCTGGCGACCCGCAGTCCGCGCGAGGCGGCGCTGATGAGCGGCTTCGTCTCGGCCGTGCTCTTTCCCGTGCGGTATCTCATGGTGGTCGGCTTCGCGGTGCTGGCGCTCCTGTACTTCCAGCGACTGAATCTGATTGCGGCGACCGATACCGGCGCCCAGATCGACTGGGAGCGGGTTCTGCCCTCGGCGATCAACGAATTCGTGCCGGTCGGACTGCTGGGCTGTCTGCTCGCGGGCCTGCTGGCGGCCTTCCTCGGCACGTTCGCCGGCACGCTGAATGCGGCTCAGGCCTATATCGTCAACGACCTGTACCTCAAGTACTTCCGTCCCCACGCGAGCGACCGCCAGACCGCCGTAATCAGCTACACCACCGGTGTCGTCATCGTCCTGGTTTCGGTTCTGCTGGGTGTCCTGGCGAAGGACGTCAACACGCTGCTGCAGTGGATCGTCTCGGGGCTCTACGGCGCCTACGTCACCTCCAATCTGCTCAAATGGTACTGGTGGCGCTTCAATGGGCATGGGTACTTCTGGGGCATGGTGGCCGGCCTGGTCCCCGCCCTGATTTTCGCGTTGCCGAGTTACCTGAAGGCCGAGTCGGTCTTCTTCCAGTACTTCCCCTTTATGCTGTTCTTCAAGGACCTGCTGCCTCTCTACTACTTCCCGGCGCTGTTCGCGCTATCGCTGGTCGGCTGCATCATCGGCACGTACGCGAGCGCCCCGGCCGACGAGCAGACGCTGATCTCGTTCTATCGCAACGTCCGGCCGTGGGGCTTCTGGGGGCCGGTGCATAAGAAGGTCATCGCCCTCGATCCGGGTTTCCGGAAGAACCAGGGCTTTGGCCGTGACATGTTCAATGTCGTGATCGGGACCACGTGGCAGACCGGGCTGGTACTGCTGCCCATGTACGTGGTCCTGCTGAACTGGCCGGCGGCGGCGGTCGTGGTCCTCCTGGTCGGGGCGACCTCGTGGATTCTCAAGAAGAGCTGGTACGACCGGTTGGACCAAGAAGTCGCGGCGGCCCCCGTCCGGCCGAAGGTCGCCGGCGGCGGAATCGGCGCCGTTGCTGACTGACCGTTTGCGGGGCGACAGCGGTCGGGTGGCAGCGGCAAGGCCGGAGGCTTTGCCGCTGGCGGACGGGCCAACCAGCGGCAAGCTGGCGCTTGCCGCTGCCACCCGGAACTCACCATTCTGGGATGAACGGCGTAGGGTGTGCTGTGCATACCTTCTTATGACAAGGAGAGACCTATGGTTTCTGGGTGTGTTGGGAAGATTGGTTTCTGGGCGGGATGTCTTGTGCTCGCGGCAGCAGGATTGGCGTGCGCAGCCCAGGGGCCTCAGAAGCAGGCCTTCGAGAACTTCGTCCGCCGCGAGGGGGACGTGCTCAAGGACGGGTCCCGCGACTTTCGCTTTCTGTCCTTCAACATTCCCAACCTGCATTACGTCGAGGACGACATGCGTTTCGATTGCCGCATGCCGTTCCGGCTGCCGGATGCGTTCGAAATCAACGATGCCCTGGGCGCCATCGAGCAGATGGGCGGGCAGGTCGTGCGCACGTACACACTGGCGGTGAAGAAAGCCGACGATCCGCCGGACCTGCCGCGTTACCTCCTGGGACCGGGGCAATTCAATGAAGAGGCGTTCAAGACCCTCGACCAGGTCATGGCGGCCGCCCATCGGCATCGCGTGCGGCTGATCATCCCCTTCGTGGACCAGTGGAGCTGGTGGGGGGGCACCGCCGAACTGGCGGCCTTCCGGGGCAAGAAGCCCGACGAGGTCTGGACCGATCCCCAATTGATCGAGGATTTCAAGAGTATCGTCACGTTCGTGGTCCAGCGCGTGAACACCGTGACCGGGGTGCGCTACCGGGACGACAAAGCGATTCTCGCCTGGGAGACCGGCAACGAATTGCACAGCCCGCCCGAGTGGACCCGGCAGATTGCCGCGCACCTCAAGAGCCTGGACCCGCAGCACCTGGTCCTGGACGGCACGCACCGCGAGACGTTGCTGGCCTCCTCTCTGGAGGACGCGAACATCGATTTCGTCCAGACCCACCACTACGAGAAAGACCCGCGGGCGATGATCGGCCACATCGTTGAGAGTGCGCGCATGGCCCAGGGCAGGAAGCCCTATTTCGTCGGTGAGTTCGGTTTCCTCAGCACCGCAGCGCTCGGTGCGGTCATGGATGCGGTCCTGGAGCAGAAGCTCACCGGGGCACTGCTGTGGAGTCTGCGGTATCGCAGCCGGGAGGGGGGCTTCTACTGGCACCACGAGCCGCATGGCGGGGACCACTTCAAGGCCTACCACTGGCCCGGCTTCCCGATCGGAGAGAAGTACGATGAACGGCGGCTGATGCACCTCGTGCGCGAACGGGCCTTCGCGATTCAGGGTGTGCCCGTACCGCCATTACCCCAGCCGCAGGCGCCGCATCTGCTCTCCGTGACCGAGGGCGGCCAGATGACCTGGCGGGGCGCGGTGGGAGCCGACTCGTACAACGTGGAACGTGCGGAGGCGGCCGGTGGCCCCTGGAGGGTGGTTGGCGCAGGCATCTGTGACGCCCAGGTTCAGTACCGTCCGCTCTATGCGGATGAGTCGGTCCGGCCGGGCCAGACATACTTCTATCGTGTCGCCGCCTGCAACGCGTCCGGAGCATCGAAGCCGTCGAACGTGGTCGGGCCGGTGCGAATGACGCATCGGACGTTCGTCGATGAGTTGTGGAACGATGCACGGATCTTCCTGAAGGAAGGGAATCTCCAGCTCGTGGACAACCAGGCGCGCAAGTTCAAGGAGGATTGCCATCGACTCGCCGGCCAGACCAAGAGCGCTGTTGTCTACCGGTCTGGGGGCGGCATCCGGGCGGTGCGGGTCTTCCTCTTCACGCAGTCGAGTCAGCCGGCCATCCGGATACTCTTCTCGAAAGACGGCCGGACGTTCGATCCGGTCGACGCAGCTGTCGCGGAGACCGCCACCTACGGCGGTGACGCCTACGGATTCTGGAAGGCCTTGCTCCTATCGGCTCGGCCCGGTCCGACGGGCAGCGACTACGTGAAAATTGAATTCCTGGCAGAGGCCCAGCTGGCGAGGGTCGAGATCGATCATGGCGCCATTGAGTGACAGGCAGTTCGCCCAGAGTGCCCGGCGGGAGCTGCTGGAGGACATCCTGCCTTTCTGGCGCCGGCTCACGATCGACGAGCGGCGGGGGGGCTTCATCGGCCAGATGTCCAACGACCTGCGGGTGCAGGAAGACGCGCCCAAAGGACTGATCCTCAACGCCCGCATCCTCTGGACCTTCTCCGCCGCCTGGGCGTATACGCGGGACGAGCGGGATCGCGCCCTGGCCCGGCGGGCCTACGAGTACCTGGCGCGTCATTTCCTCGATCCGCAGCACGGCGGTTATTTTTGGGAACTCGCTCCGGACAGCGCGGTGCGGGACGATAAGAAGAAAGTCTACGGCGAGGCGTTTTGCCTCTACGCCCTGGCCGAGCACCACCGTGTCTTTCGCGAGCCGCGAGCCTTGGAGCAGGCCGCACGCGTGTTCGATCTCCTGGAAGCCCATGCCCATGACGAGCAATACGGCGGCTATTTCGAAGTCATGTCGCGCGACTGGCAGCCGTGCGCGGATATGCGGCTCAGCGACAAGGACATGAACGAGAAGAAGTCGATGAACAACCATCTTCATGTCCTGGAGGGTTATACGAACCTGTTGCGCGTGTGGCCGCAGCCACGGTTGGCTGCCCGCCTGCGCGAGTTGATCGACCTGTTCCTGCGGCACATCCTCAACGCACCGCAGACCCATCTGCAGCACTTCTTCGATGAGGCCTGGACGCCGAGATCGGACAACTACACCTTCGGCCATGACATCGAAGGCAGTTGGCTGCTGTGCGAGGCCGCCGAGGTTTTGGGCGACGAGGCCCTGCTGGCCGACGTGCGCGCCGTGGCGAGCCGGCTGGCCCGCAGCGTACTGACGGAAGGTCTGGCTGCGGATGGCGGCCTGTTCTATGAAG
This sequence comes from Planctomycetota bacterium, assembly GCA_025459125.1. Lineage (GTDB taxonomy): Bacteria > Planctomycetota > Phycisphaerae > Sedimentisphaerales > Anaerobacaceae > PLanc-01. Next base: position 42,326 of record JALORE010000025.1, read on the forward strand.
GCCGGGACGGGCGCATCGTCAATCCGAACAAAGAGTGGTGGCCGCAGGCTGAGGCGGTCGTAGGTTTCCTGAATGCCTGGCAACTCACGGGGGAAGACGACTTTCGGGAAGCCGCGGGGCGGTGCTGGCAATTCATCCAGCAGCGCGTGGTGGATCATCAGCATGGCGAGTGGTTCTGGTCCATTCGGCCCGATGGCACGCCCGACCCCGCCCAGCCCAAGGTGTCGGCCTGGAAATGTCCCTATCACAACGGCCGCTGCTGCCTGGAAATCATGAGAATCTGCGATTCATGAATTATGATTTACGATTTGGGGCGAAAAATGGAATCTGCCGTCTCGACTCCCCAAATCATAGATTCGAAAGAGGTCCGAGCATGACTCACGAGCAATTCGATGAACGCGTGCGGAAGCTGCTGGCGGAGTACGAGGCCCTGATCAACCGGCCGAACCGGCCGGTCGAGGGCGGCAATGGGGTATTCGATCGGTACCAGTACCCGGTGCTGACGGCCGCGCATACGCCGGTCTTCTGGCGGTACGACCTGAACCACCAGACGAATCCCTACCTCATGGAGCGGCTGGGCATCAACAGCACCTTCAACCCGGGGGCCATCGAGCTGGACGGCAAGATCTGCCTGGCGGTCCGCGTGGAAGGGACGGACCGCAAGAGCTTCTTCGCCATCGCCGAGAGCCCGACCGGCGTGGACCGCTTTCGCTTCTGGGATTACCCGGTGGTCCTGCCGGAGACCGAGGACCCGGACATCAACGTGTACGACATGCGGCTCGTCCGGCACGAGGACGGCTGGATCTACGGCCTGTTCTGCACGGAGCGCCAGGACCCCCTCGCGCCGCGCGGCGACCTGTCGTCCGCGGTCGCTCAGTGCGGCATTGCTCGCACGAAGGATCTCCGGACCTGGGAGCGGCTCGACGACCTCCAAACGCGATCCCCGCAACAGCGCAACGTCGTCCTGCATCCGGAGCTCATCGGCGGCCAGTACGCGTTCTACACCCGCCCGCAGGACGGCTTCATCGAGGCCGGCTCCGGCGGGGGGATCGGGTGGGCCCTGGCGGACAGCCTCGCGCACGCCATGATCGGGCCGGAGAAGATTGTGCACGACCGCAAGTACCACACGATCATGGAGGTCAAGAACGGCCTGGGACCAGCCCCGATCAAGACCCCGGACGGCTGGCTCCAGCTCGCGCACGGTGTCCGCAACACGGCAGCGGGCCTGCGTTATGTCCTCTACGCCTTCCTGACCGCCCTCGACGATCCCAGCCGGCTGATCCACGAGCCGGGCGGCTACCTGCTGGCCCCGCGTGACGAGGAGCGGGTCGGCGACGTCTCCAACGTCACCTTCTCCAACGGCTGGGTCGCGCGCGACAACGGCCAGGTCCTGATCTACTACGCCTCCAGCGATACGCGCTGCCACGTCGCCACGACGACCGTAGAAAAGCTGGTGGACTACTGCCGGCATACGCCGCCAGATCCGCTGCGTTCCGCCGCCTGCGTGCAGCAGCGCATCGACCTGATCCGCCGGAACCTGCAGGTGATGCCGAATCTGGCGACGCGCTCGTAGGGGGAGGAAAAGGGGACATTCTACTTTTTTGACCCGGAGGTTGTTGGCACGGGCGCGTTGGAAAAAAGTAGAATGTCCCCTTTTCCGAATAGAAATGGGGCCTGTGCCGCATCGGCACAGGCCCCGATAAACCGTTCGTCCGTTCGCGGAACGGCTCGGTGAGATTACCGCTGGCCGGCCAGGAAGCGAACTTCGCCGGGGAGCAGCGCTTTGTTGTAGATGCGGAACTCCTGGATGGCGCCGATCCACTCCGGATCCGCGCTGTAGCCGCCCTTGGCGAGGTAGGCCAGGTTCTGGCTGATACCGCTGATCTTGTTGGCGGCCGACAGGGGGGTGCTGGCCCGCAGGACGCCATCGAGGTACAACCTGATCGTCGTGGCATCGATCGTGCTGACCACGAGGTGCAACTTCCCATCGTCGTACTCGGGCCCGTTGGCGCCGCTCTCGGCGGACCAGGGAGCGGAGGTGTTGCCGATCGAGATGGCGGTCCGGCTGACATTGTCGCCCCGGGCCGGCGAGAAGAAGTAGCCGTTGGCGCCCAGGCCGTTGACCGAGTCGCCGAAGTAGGCCAGCATCGTATAGCCGGTGTTGGCGCCGGCCTTGGGCGTGTACCAGGCGGCGAGGGTCACCGCTTCGTACGTGTTCAGTGCAATGGTCTTGCCCGGCATCTCCATCCACTGATCCTGGGCCGCGGTGACCAGGGCGCCATCGACGACCGCGGCGCCGCCCACCAGGACACCATGCGCCGGGCCGGCGCTGTCCTTGGCCGTGCCGTCCTCGAAAGTGTACTGGTGCTTGAGATTGGCCGTGCCGGGATCTTTCGACAGCAACTGGGCCAGGTAGAGCACCTCACCGCCGGTCAGTGCCTTGTTGTAGATGCGGAACTCGTGGATGGCCCCGATCCATTCGGGATCGCCGCTGTAACCGCCCTTGGCGAGATAGGCCAGGTTCTGGCTGATGCCGCCGATCTTGTTGGCCGCCGACAGGGGGCTGCTGGCGAGCAGCACACCGTCGATGTACAGCTTGATCGTCGTGGCGTCGATCGTGCTGACCATCAGGTGTGGCTTGCCGTCGTCGTACTCGGGCCCGTTGACGCCGCTCTCGGCGGACCAGGGAGCCGAGGTATTGCCGATCGAGATGGCGGTCCGGCTGACGTTGTCGCCCCGAGCGGTGGTGATGAAGTAGCCGTTGGAGCCCAAGCCGTTGACCGAATCGCCGAAGTAGGCCAACATCGTGAAGCCGGTATTGGCGCCGGCTTTGGGCGTGTACCAGGCCGCGATCGACACCGCCTCGCAGGTGTTCAGAGCGATGGTCTTGCCCGGCATTTCCAGCCACTGGTCCTGGGCGGCGGTGACCAGGGCACCGTCGACGACCGCGGCGCCGCCGACCAGAACACCGTTGGCTTTCCCGACGCTGTCGTTGGCGGTGCCGTCATCGAAGGTGTACTGATGCTTGAGATTGCCTGTGCCGGGGTTCGTGGGCACCGCCACGGTGCTGAAATTCGCCACCTCGCTTTCCCACCGTGCGGGAGTCGCAGCCTCATTGACCTCGACAATCTTCCAATAGTAGACATTGCCCACGGCCACAGTGGCCACGTAGGTGGGCTTGAATGTCGTGGCGACCCGGGGCAGATTCTTCGCATCGGTGCCCAAATAGACCTCGTGACTGACGGCCTGCCGGCCCGGACGCCAGCTTAGAGTCACCGGGCTTTCCAGATTGAGGGTGCCGGAGGCCGGGCTCAGCTCGGTCGCCCGGACCGGGAGATACGAGAAACGAACTTCGCTCAGGCCGTACTGGGGCAAAATGCCGCCCCAGTTGGTATTGATCGTCAGCTTCACGAACTGGGCGGCCACGCCGCCGAAGTCCACGACGGTGTCGGCCTTGCAGGTGGGATCGCCGGGGGCCTGGGCGAATTGGAACTCACCCAGGGCGGCCCACTTGGCGCCATCGGTGGAGTATTCGACCGTGACGCTCATCGCGCCGTACCCGACGATGGCCTCCAGGGCCTGGTTGGAGTTCCAGACCAGCATGTTGTGGAGGCAGTAGGCTTTGTCGAATGCATACTGAATCCAGGTCGGTTGCGGCCCGGTCTTGCTGCTGAGCCACATGTCGGTCTCCAGCGTCGAGTGCTGGCCGGCGGCGTTCAGGCCGGAGCCGTCGATCGTCTTCTCCGGGCCCATGGCCGCGCTGTTGGAGCTGGACGCGGTGGCGGTGATGCCGGTCTTGCCCAGGGTATAAGCCAGCGGCTCCAGGGTGAACTGCCAGACGTTCCCCTGGTAGACCTTGAAGTCCGGAGCCGGGCCGACCTCATCGATGCGCCAGTAGTAGGTCATGCCGAACGCCAGGCGACCGGCGTTGTACGTGGTCGCCGGCTGGCCCGGGCTGACCAGGACCCCCAGCGGCTGGGACGTCGTGGCGCTGGCCACCGCTTCCATGCTGGTGCCGAGGTACACATCATGGGTCTTGGCTTCCGGGCCGGCTTTCCAGCTCAGGCTCACGTCCGCCAGCAGGTTGGCCGCGCCGTGCGCCGGGCTCGGGGCGCTGGCCAGGCCATAGCCGCCGGTCATCACGTTCGTGATCTCCTCCGGCGTCAGGACCCGGTCATAAATCCGGAACTCGTCCAGACCGCCCCGGTAAAGGGCATCCGGCCACTGGGACTTGCCCAGCCAGTTCTGTGTGGTCGCGCCCATGTCTTTCGGCAGGAGCGTCGTGGCGCCGCTGCCGACCAGGACGCCATCCTGATAGAGCCGGATGGCCATGGCTGCGGAGTCCATGACGACCGCGACGTGGTGCCAGCCGCTCGGCAGCGTGGTGGGAGTGTTCACGATCTGCTCGTTCACCGTGGCGGTGCGAATGGCGAAACGCATCACGCCATTCGTGTTCACGCGCGGGCACAGGAACATGTAGGTTCCGGTGCCGGAGCCGAAATCGAAGATCCGCTGCCAGGCGCCGCCGGCGTTGGAGAAGTTGGTCCAGGCGGTGACCGTGATATTGCTGAGTGAGCCGAGCAGCGAACCGATGGGCAGCGTCACGACGTCGTCGGTGCCGTCGAACTGCAGGCCACCGCCGATCTGCCCGACGACCCAGACCGGGTCGCCCGTGAGGACGCCGTCCCTGCCGCCGATGACCTCGGCCGCCGTCGTCCCGGACGTTTCATCGAGTTTCCACCAAGCCGCCGGCTGCGGATCGGCCGCCATCGCCAGGCCCGGACCCAACAGCAGGAGCACGGTCATCAGACAAATCGGTTTCTTGCACATGGCCTCTTTCCCTTCCTCAGTCAAGATCGTTCGAAAGAAATTGCCGGTTGGAAGCCGGCAGTGTCCCGTGACGCCGCCGCACTTCCCACGTCCAACTTCCCACTTCGAGATCACCGATCGCCGGCGAGGTAACGGACCTCGGCGGCGGACAACACGCGGTTGTAGATCCGGAACTCATCCAACGAGCCGGTGAAATACGCATCGTCCGGCCAGTACTGGGACCGGCCCAGCCAGTTCTGGGTCGCGTTGCCCAGGTCTTTCGGCAGCAACCGGGTCGCGGCGTTGCCCACCGGGACCCCGTCCAGGTAGAGCGTCATGCGCATCGTCTTGCTGTCGATGGCAATCGCCACGTGATGCCAGCCGCTGGGCAGCGTCGTGGGCGCGTCCACCAGCGACTCCGCCGCGCCGCCGCCGGCGGTCGTAATCGCGAACCGCATCGGACCGGTGGCGCCGGTGCGCGGCGTCAGGAACATGTAGACGGTCCGGCCCGTGCCGAAGTCGAAGATCCGCTGCCAGCCGCCCCCGGTATTGGCGAAGTACACGTTCGTGGCGATCGTCGTGTCGGTGAGCGTGGCGAGCAGCGGGCCGATCGGCAGGGTCACATACGCGTTGGTCCCGTTGAAGGCCATCGCCTGGCCGGAGGGACCCTTGTCGTAACCGATGTCGCCGCTGATGGTGCCGTGGTAGTTCTTGCCCGAGCTGTCCTGGGCGTTGTTCTCCATCATGTAGTGCGCCACGAGGCCGTTCTTGCCGGGATCGGCCGGAACGACCACCGCGGGAGCGGCCTGGTAGAGCAGGATGTCGTCGATATACAGCGTGCCTTTGCCGCCGCCGGCGCCGTCACCGACGCCGATCGTCAGGCTCTTGACGCTCTTGAGGCCCGTGCCGACGGAGGCCAGGTCGATGTTCCACTGCTTCCACACCGCCAGCGCCGTGGCGGGTGCGCCCGCGTTGAGGAGCACCTTCCTGTCGTTGATCTTTACGTACAGCGGCGCGGGACTATTGGTCGCGTCGCCGCGGACGTACAGCACCAGGGTTGTGATGCCGTGCCGGGTCCAGTCCTGGGCCGTCGTGAAGGTGCACTGCGCCTCGGAGACGCGCGGGGCCTTGCTGTTATCGTAGAACAAGGGCATCGACTGCCGGCCGCCGTGGATGATGGTCCGCTCGGCGAACGGCGCCTCGAGATTGCCGACCTGCGAGCCGGTGCCGTTGATCCAGCCATCCTCCCAGGTCTCGTAGATTCGGTTGCCCTCGTTGTCCGTGTACCTTTCGAAGTCATCGACGACCACGAAGTCGCTGGTGGAAAAGCTCCAGACTGCGCTCGCCCAGGACTTGGGCGTCATGGCGTTGTTGACCTCGACCACTTTCCAGTAGTAGGTCCTGCCCAGGTCAAGCGATGCCTCGTAGGCGGGAGAAGCGGTCGTGGCGGTCGGCTCCGTGGCGGCGCTTACGGCCTGCTGCTCCGTACCCAGGTAGACCTGGTGGGAGGCGGCCTCGCGCCCGGAGCGCCAGCTCAGGGTCACCTGCGGATGGACCCCGACGGCGCCGGGAGTCGGACTGGGCTCGCGGGCGGTGACGGGCACCTGGTAGATCCGGACCTCGCTCAAGCCGTATTGTGCCAGGATGCCGCCCCAATTGCTCTTGATCGTCAGCTTGACGTACCTGGCGGCCGCGCCGCTGAAATTGACCACCGTATCGGTCACGTAGGGCAGAGACGGCGCCTGCGCGAACTCGAACTCGCCCAGCGTCGTCCCCGTGACGGCGTCGACCGAGTACTCCACCAGGACGTTCCTGGCGCCCAGGCCGATGATGGATTCCAGCATCTGGTTGGAGTTCCAGACCTGCATCTTGTCCAGCTTGCAGGTGCTTTCGAATTCGTACTGGATCCAGGTCGGCTGCGCGCCGCCCTTGGCGCTGAGCCACATATCGTTGGAAGCGGTCGAGTGTTCGCCGGCGGCGTTGAGGCCCGAGCCGTTGACGGTCTTCTCCGGTCCCATGCCGGTCGTGAAGCTGGAGGCGGTGGCCTTGATATTCCGGATGGGATAGGAGTACGGCTCGACGGTGAAGCTCCAGACGTTGCCTTTGAAGATCGTGTTGTCCGGTGTCGCGTTCACTTCGTCCACGCGCCAGTAGTAGGTCTTGCCCAGGTCCAGGACGCCGGGAGGATCGTAGCTGTTGGCATCCTGGCCGCGACTGGCCAGCACGCCCAGGGCCTTGGTCCGGCTCGCGCTGTTGACGTCGGCGAACGAGGCGCCGAAGTACACGTCGTGCGTCTTCGCGAACGGACCCGGCGACCAGCTCAAGGCCGTATCACGCGGTACGTCCGTCGCGTTATCCCCCGGGCTGGGGTCGCCGGCGGTGCCGTAGCCGCCGCCCAGCATGACGGTCTGGATCTCCGCCTGGGTCAGCACGCGGTTGTAGATGCGGAAATCATCCAGCGCGCCGGTGTAGTAGGCGTCCGCCCCATATTCCGAACGCCCGAGCCAGTTCTGGGTGGTGTTGCCCAGATGGCTCGGCAGCCGTTGCGTGGCGGCGCTCACGACGACCGCACCATCCAGGTAGAGCTGCATGTTCATGGCCGTCGCGTTGATCACGACCGCGATATGGTGCCAGCCGGTCGCCAGGCGGCTCGGCGCGGTCAGTTGCGATTCCGCTCCGGAGCCGCCGATGGTGATGGCGAAGCGCATCACGCCGGTGTTGCTGCCGCCGATGGCGGGGGTCAGGAACATGTTGACGGTTTCGCCCGTGCCGAAGTCGAAGATCCGCTGCCAGGCCCCGCCCTGCTGGGAGTAGTTGGCCCAGATGGCGAACGTCGAATTGGTCAGCGTGCTCAGGAGCGAGCCGATGGGCAGGCTCACATAGTCGTTGCTGCCGTCGAACTGCACGCCGTTGTTGATCTGCCCGGTGACCCACGTGGGCCCGTTGACCAGCGTCCCATTGTTCTTATTGTCCCACGATGGGAGTAAAACCCTCGCCTTCAGGCGAAAACTTCAGTTAAACTGGGTGGATGGAGCACTATCGGACATCGGCACATACGCGGTTTGATCTGAAGTACCATTTTGTATGGGTCACCAAGTACCGCAAAGCGCTCCTGGGCGGTCAGGTGGGCCTGCGGTTGCGGGAGTTGGTGCGGGAGGTGTGCAAGACCAATGAGGTGGAGATCTTGCAGGGGCATATCGCCAAGGATCACGTCCATCTGTTCGTGTCGGTCCCGCCGCACGTGGCCCCGAGCAAGTTGATGCAGTACATCAAGGGCAAAACTAGCCGCAAGTTGGCGATGGAATTCCGGCCTATTCAGAAGGCGTTCTGGGGCCGGCATATCTGGGCCCGGGGGTACTTCGTGGCCAGTTCCGGCAACGTGACGGACGAGGTGATCCGGGAATACATCCGGCTTCAGGAGGCGGATGAGCCCGCTGACGGTGGGGCGAATTTCCGGGTCGTAGACGAGTGAGAAACGGCTTCAGCCGTTTCCACTCGTCGCCAGAACCCAAAGCCCTCGCCTTCAGGCGAGGGTGGTTTACTGCCGGACAGGTCGGCCGCCACGGTGCCGGTCTTCTCATCGAAGGGCCACCAGCCGACCGGCGCCAGGCTCGCCGCGTGGGCCGCGGCCGGTCCCAACACCAGAACCGCCAAGAAAAGCACACAGAGCGATTTCTTACCCATAGCATGTCTCCTTCTCCACGAGTCGTGTGTGTACCCGATCCTCCCGTCGCTCGGTTGAGCGAACCGAATCCTGCCTCCCAAAACCTGCCCTCACGTCCCATGCGGTGGCGCGTCCCCGTCCTCCTGCCCGGATGACGTCTTCGCGCCAGCCGCGAGTGCTCCGCCCCGTCCACCAGGGTGGGTTCCGGGTGGCAGCGGCAAGCGGAGCCTCTTTGTCGGTCCGTCGTACGGCGCTGTTTTACGCTCCGAGTTCCGCCTTCAGGCGGGTCAGACTCCTCCCGTTCACTGCAGGCGGCTCGGAAGATCCGGCCCCGCGGGAACGCGGAACTCCGAACGGCGGCTTTGACGATGCCACCCGACCCAACGGATTCACATGGCTTCTCGATTCACCGATCCAGTGCTTCCTGCCAATTGAACCTCCGGGTGAAGGCGGTGGGTGGCAGCGGCAAGCGTAGTCTTCGGAGCTTGCCGCTGGCGAATAGGCAAACCATGGGCAAGCTGCGCTTGCCGCTGCCACCCGTCCGGAAAGTCAATTGTCATGGAGCACTAGCCGGGGCCCAGTACTAGAACCAGTGCACCGGTCCGGTCCGGCGGACAATCATCTCCGTAAAGGACCGTTTGTCCATGTGCCCATCCACAAACAGGATATTCGCGCCGTCGGGTTTGCCGCCGCGCGATACGTGATTCGTCCGGTCGTAGAGTTGCCAGCGGCCAAAGAGTCCGCCGACCACCTCGGTGAACGATGCGGTCTCGGCGTCTTCCGTGGTGCTCAGGGTCGCGTCGATAACGAGCTCGGTGCCGGCCGGGTTCTTGACGGTCAAGGTCCGGGGCCACTTCCAGTCCTGGGGCATGCCGCGCGGCCGGTCGGTCGCGGCCCTCGGGTTCTTGGCATCCATGATCCAGAAGTAGCTGGTGACGCGATAGAGGCCGTCGCGGTTCTCCTGGCGTTCGTCCACGTCGTCGGGCCGGGCCCCGAACGGGGGATTCGAGCTGTACTGCCACACGATCGCCATGTCGCCGTTCTTGCTGATGTCGGAGGGGCAGTAGAAGGTCCGGCGGTCGCCGCCGGTGCCGATGATGTAATCGGTGGTGCTGTAGGCGATGTCCCACCACCAGTAGCCGGGATTCGCGTTCAGGGGCAGTTTCCCATCGTAGTCCCCGCCGTACATGTGCAGGCTCGTGCCGATCTGCTTGAGGTTGTTGCCGCAGGTGACCCGCCGGGCCTGGTCCCGGGCCCGGCTCAACGCCGGCAGCAGGATCGCCATCAGGATGGCAATGACGGAGATCACGACCAGCAACTCGATCAGAGTAAAACCGCTCGCTCTCTGCGCTTTCATTACCGTCACTCCCGAACCATCCTCATTTCTTCCGCGTGCTGTTGGATAGACAGCATCAGAGCTAATGCGCCCGCGGGTTTACAGCCTCGGACCCGCTCACGCAGCCCTCAATTATCGGCCGCGGGAAGTCCCCGGACAATACATAATTGCGTTTTTCTTCCGCCAATTTGCGAACGCCGGCACCACGACGCCAAGAGCAGTCCCCCGGTCGTCAGAGACTCAGGTTCCGTTGTTGCGGGTCAGCGAACTGACAACTGTGAACTGTCAACTGACAACTGATTTTCCACCACAGAGACCCCGAGGACACGGAGAAGAGAGAACGCAAGACGGAGGACAACGAAACCGCAGATTCCGCAGATTCTCGCAGATTACCAACTGAGAACTGATGTCGAGCCGGAGGCCGTAGGCTTCAACCCAAATCATCAATCGTAAATCATAAATCATCAATCCCAGGGCTTCTCTGAAAGGCATTGTCAACCCCGTTCGCCTCGTGGGGCGTCATTTGTTTGTCAGTATAGAAGATTCCAGAATCAGTCTTCTCTTAGTCGCT
>JALORE010000213.1 GCA_025459125.1 Planctomycetota bacterium
ACGGTTGGCGCGGCCATCGATTACATCATCAATATCGCCCAAACGAAGAAGAAGGAAAGCGCGTAGGCCCCATGGATAGACGCCGAGTGGTCATAACCGGCTTGGGGTGCATTACCGCGCTGTCCGAGTCCGTGGAGGAGTTGTTTGTTGCGTTGTGCGAGGGCAAGAGCGGGGTTTCCACGATTGAGTCGTTCGACACCGCTCAGTTCCCGGTTCATTTCGGCGGGGAGATCAAGAACTTCGATGTCACCCGGTACATCGACCGGCGCGAGGCCAAGCGGATGGACCGGTTCAGCGAGCTGGCCGTCGCCGCGGCGATTCAGGCGGTGAAGGACAGCGGCCTCGATTTGTCGCGGGAGAACCCCTATCGCATCGGGGCGATCGTCGGCACCGGCATCGGCGGCATCAAAGAGATCGAGGACCAGCACGTCCGGCTCCTGGAGAAAGGGCCAGGCAAGGTCTCTCCCTTCTGTGTCCCCCGCCTGATGGCCAACGCCGCCAGCGGCAACATCGCGATTCAGTTCGGCCTGCGCGGGCCGAGCTTCTCCGTGTCCAGCGCCTGTGCCTCCGGCAACCATACGATCGGCGAGGCCTTCTGGAATATCGCCAGCGGGCGCAGCGACGTGGTCGTCACGGGTGGGTCCGAGGCGGCTTTGACCCCGATCGGCGTCGGGTCGTTCAGTGCGGCGCGGTCGCTGAGCACCCGCAATGACAACCCCGCCGCCGCGTCCCGGCCCTTCGATCGGGATCGCGACGGCTTTGTCTTGGCCGAGGGTGCGGGAATCCTGGTCCTCGAGGATTACGAGCACGCCCGCCAACGGGGCGCCAGGGTTTACGCCGAATTGCTGGGCTACGCGGCCACGGACGACGGCCACCACATTACCGCCCCCCTGCCCGATGGCGAAGGGGCGGCCATGGCCATGAAACTGGCCCTTGAAGACGCGAAACTGAACCCCGAGGACGTACACTACATCAACGCCCACGGGACCAGCACCGAGCTGAACGACATTGCCGAGAGCACCGCGATCAAGACCGTCTTCGGGGCGCAGGCCTACAAGATCCCCGTCAGCTCGACCAAGGGTTGCCTGGGGCACATGCTGGGCGCCACGGCCGCGGTGGAACTGATCGCCGCGATCAAGGCCATCAATAAGTCATTGATCCCGCCCACGATTAACCTGGACAACCAGGACGAGCGGTGCGACCTGAAAATGGATTACGTCCCCTGGAAAGCCCGAGAGGCCAGGGTCGATACTGCCATGAGCAATTCCTTCGGCTTCGGCGGGCACAACGCCTGCCTGATCGTCGGACGGGTGTAGTACTACTCCTGCCATTCGAATGGGTCCTGTCACCCAGGTTCTGTAATCCGAGGCCAGCGGTCTTCGTAGGGTGAGCGTCCCCGCGCGACTAATACGGATCAGTAAGTATTCTTGCGCGGCAGGGACCTTGTCATCCCTTCGGAAGGCTCAAGGCAGGCTCTGAGGCGGAGCCGAAGGATCCGGGCACCGAAAAGAAGGTCTTCCTTGTTTGCAGGCCAGATCCTTCGCTGCGCTCAGGATGACAAAGGAGCGCAAGAACTCTCCCGAATCCGTATTGACACGTCGCGCGAGGACGCACGACCTACGGAGAGAATCTCGCCCCGGCTGTCACCGGAGTCTCTCGTCAAGACTCATCAGCAGCGAGTCCCGTGTGGCATCCTCGGGTTAGGCTGGAAGGAACTGCGTGCCCTGCTTACGCTTGCGTAAGCCTGTCCTGCCCGCCCAATCGAGCATATCTGCGCCGGCGTAGACGCGGCACCCTGAAGCAGGCGAGCGGGGCCCTCATGGGCTCAGGAACATGGCATCGGCGAACACGTCACTGAAACCCGGCTCGTTCGCGATTTCCACGTACTGAATCCTGCGGGCCAGCGTGGCGGCTCTGGCCCGGCATTCCTCGCTGATCAGCAGGATCTCCGCCCCGGTCGCGGCGGCATTGCCCACCGACTGGATGCGGTCGAGAGGCACATCTGGCAACAGGCCGATGCGGACGGCGCTGCTCGGGCGGATGTAGTTGCCGAACGCTCCGGCCAACAGGACCCGGTCAATATCCGCATCTTTCATATTCATCCGGCTCATCAGGATGCGAATCCCCGCGCGGATGGCCGCCTTGGCAAGCTGGACCTCGCGCACGTCTTTCTGCGTCAGGAGGATGCCCGGTCCTGAGGTCCGCTCGTCCCAGGCCAGGCAAAACGCCGGCTGTCCTGCGTGTTCCAGGATCCGGGACGTGACGGATTCCGGCAGAGTTCCCCCCGCACCGGGCCGGGGCACGAAACGGCCGGTCGGATCGATAACGCCCAGGTCCGCGAGCACCGCCACCGCATCGATGAGGCCGCTGCCGCAGATGGAGCGGGGCCGGTGGTCGCCGATCGTGTCCACCACGATATCTTCGTCGAAGACTACGGCTTCGATCGCACCCTCCGCCGCCCGGCTGCCGTGCTTGATCCGGGCGCCTTCGAGGGCGGGTCCGGCCGCACAACTGGCGGCCAGGAGTTGGGCGCGGGTCCCCAGGACGATCTCGCCGTTGGTCCCGATGTCGACGACCAAGACGCGGTCCTCGATCCGGTCGATGTCCACGGCCAGAGCCACGGCGGTGGTGTCCGCCCCCACGAATCCCGCAATGTTCTCCGCGCAATGGACGTTACCAGCCGGGTTCATCCGCAGCCCCACGTCGGTCGGCGCACGATCGTGGGCCTCCACGGACCAAGCCCGGTACGGGGCCCGGCCGAGCTGCTCGATGGGCAGTCGCAGGAAGATATGGTTCATCGTCGTGTTGCCGACAATGGACGCCTCGTAAAGGGCGGAGGTCTCCACGCCGGCACGCCGGCAAAGGCCCTCGAGCAGGTCGTTGAGACAGGCAACGATCGTACGGTGCAACTCCTCCAGCCGCTCCGGGGACTGGCCGTACTGGATGCGGCTGACCACGTCATCGCCGAAGCGGATCTGCGGATTCAGCGCGGCCCGGGTGGCCAAGCACCGCCCGGTGACCAGATCGACCAGCTTGGCCACGACGGTGGTGGTCCCGAGATCGACCGCCACGCCGAGCGGGGCGCCCGGCGGATCAAGGGACCGGTATTTCCGGTGGACCGTGGGATGGACCTGGAGACCGGCCGCAATCCCATGGGCGAGGATTCTATGCTCGTAAAAGCGGGACTCGGGGGGCACGGTCACCGTCAGATCGCGGTCCACGCGGTATTGACAGGCGAGAATCTGCTCCCCCTGCGGCGCCAACAGCAGCGCGCACTTTCCACAGGTGCCCTTGCCGCCGCACGGAGTCGTCACAATGATGCCGGCTTCACGCGCAGCATCAAGGAGGGTAGCGTTCTGGTGAATCGAGATCTCTCGATTATCCGGCTGGAAAACTACACGCCAGTGGGTCATCGACGTCGTCGCGCCTCCGGCAGAACCGGCCCGCGGCCGGTGCCGGAGCTCTTCCCAGGATCGCCAAATCCGGCAAGAACGGCGCGCTTAGCTAATCTTATGCCGAATCTTCCAGCGAGTGCGTCGCTTCTTGCTGCCGATCTTCCTTCTACGTCTCGGTTTGGCCATGTACAGCTCCAACAAAAGGGTAAAATCCTTGGTATGGATGCGCCCACACTCGTATAATGGAGTTTAGCACAGGCCGAAGGATTCTGTAAAGGACAAAATATGATCCCGTGCGAACAGTGCGAGCTGTGTGAGAAGGGTCCGGACGGACGCAAGCTGTTCCGGTGCGACCCGTTCTCCAACGTCAAGGAGGCCGAGTGCATCGCCAAGTGGCAGCTCATCCGCCTCGATATGCTCCTCGGCAGTTACCAGAGCATGCTCAAGTGGTACAGCAAGCTCGGTCCGCTGCAGGACAAGATCTTCAAGTACGTCCAGCGGGAGATCAACGAGATGGAGGAAACCGAGGGTTGGAAGTCCGACGAGGAGACCGGGGAGGAAGAAGGCCCGGAGGAGAACTGGCCGACCTGAGACCTGTGATCGTGGTGTGACGCACCGGCACATCCGGATGGGGGTCCGTGCCACCGAAGAGAAGGTCCGATAGGCGGCGGCTCGCGTGGTGATTTCCTGCAATAAGCCCTGGCGGACAAACGTCTTTGGATATGAACGCGGCAAATGGGTAGAAGCGTCGAGTTAGCCCGAATCATAGACGGCTGCAAATCCGGGGACGCCGACAGCTTCGCGCAGGTGGTTGACATGTATTCCGGCCGTTGCTACGGTTATTTTTATCGGCTGACGGGTGACCGGGACCTGAGCGACGAGCTGCTCAGTGAATTGTTCATCCGGCTCGTCGAGAAGATCGGATCGTATAAAGGCGGCGCTTTTGAGAGCTGGCTCTTCAAGATCGCCTCGAATATCTTCCACGACCATCTGCGCGGCAAGCAGCGGCGCAAGAAGCTGTTGGAGACCCGCCGGGGCCAACTGGAACTGGAGCCGGACCTGAACGAGCAACGGGTCTCGGATGAGGCCGGCGATCGGCTGGACCGGCTGCAAGCCCAGTTGAGCCGTTTGGACGATGATACACGCGATCTGATCCTGTTGCGTTTTTATTCGGAGCTGAGTTTCAAAGAGATTGCGGAATTGCGGTCGGAACCTATCGGTACGGCGCTCTCCAAGCTGCACCGGGGACTCAAGAAACTGAGAGAGCTCATGGAGGGGTAGAGGGTCGATGCGATGATGAATCCAGGCCAGGACCATCTGAAGGAACTGCTCCGGCAATTCCTGGAGGCGCCGGCCGCCGAGGCCGCCTACCGGGACATTCAAGCCGGCGAACGGCTGCTGGAGGCCCATCCGGCGCCGGCTCCCGAGAGTCGCGTGATTCTCGCGATCAAGGCGCAGATGGCTGGGGCGGCCCGGCGCCAACAGCGGATCGTTCGGTTGGTCCGCGGGGCGCTGGCCACCGCGGCGGCCGTGATCGTGCTGGCACTGATCGGGCTGCCCGACCCGGGGGCCAGGAATTCGTCTGCCCTGTCGTACGCCTCCCTCATCCCGACCGCCATCTGGGAGAGCGACGACATTGCCGCCGACGACCTCGACATCGTCTACTTCAGCGCCGAAATCCGGCATCTGGAGGCCCAGATGCGCGCCCTGGACGCCGGTGAAGAGCAGGTGGGCGGCGCGGTACCGGACGAGTTTGAGAACGAGCTGATGGCGATCGAGATCGAGTTTTGGAAAGGATAGGGACCATGCGGGTACGTCGTATGGCCGTGTTGCTGGCGGGGATCGCGCTGGCCGGTGGAGTAACGGTCCACCTGGCGGCGGCCCAGCCCAACCAAACCACCCAGCCCAAGAACAACATCTGGAAGGACGAGGTCCGCGAGACGCAACCCCCGTGGTGGCAGCGCGAGTTGAGCAATGAAGTCATCGACAAGGTCCTCAAGGGCATGCAGACCCGCGACCCAGCCAAGGCCAAACAATTGATCGACCTGCGCAAGAAAGACCCCGAGCGGTTCAAGGCCGAGATTCGCCAGCAGGGCCTGCCCGAGTTGGAGCAAATCTCCCGTGATCGTTATGAAGGCCGCCGCCTGGAACGAACCGCCAAGTTCCTGGAATGGCTCAAGGCTACCTATCCCCAGGAGGAGCAGGCCCTCGCCAAGCTCAAGAACGGCGACCCCCA
Organism: Planctomycetota bacterium; assembly: GCA_025459125.1. Classification (GTDB taxonomy): domain Bacteria; phylum Planctomycetota; class Phycisphaerae; order Sedimentisphaerales; family Anaerobacaceae; genus PLanc-01. Next base: position 5,632 of record JALORE010000213.1, read on the forward strand.
GTTGTACGCCCGGAATCTGGACCGCCTGACGAACCAGTACGGCTACATCTTCGACACCGACAGCTCCAACCCCGAGTTGGGCCGCGTCCTGAAGGAGGATCTGGAACTCAAGAGAAAGGCCGAGGACCTCTGCCGGCAAATCCGCAACGAGAAATTGGATGCGAAGAAGCAGACGCTGGGGACCGAGCTGCAGGACGTAATCTCCAAACGCTACGACCTGATTGTACGGCGCAAGGAGATCGCCTACGAGCAACTCCTCAAGAAGCTCGAAGAGCTGGAGAAGAACGTCCGGGCCAGCAAGGACGAGATGGAGATCTGGCGGGACGTGCGGATCAAGCAGGAAAATGTCAAGCAGCGAACGCAGGAGTTGATCGGCACCAAGGTCCGCTTCAAGTGGGACTGAGCCGGGCACCCCGTCCTGTCCCTGGCGCGCGGCCGATTCCCGCTCGCCTCGGGATGACGACCGGGGTCATTCACACCCGCGGATCCCGTTTTTTCCCTTGCCCGAACGGCTCCCGGTCGGTATTATAGGCTCTAGTGTGGTACTCGGACTTACGGGGTCACGTCACGGACGGGCGGAAGTAGGGTCCTCACGGTAGGATTGTACCCCGGCTGTGTTCTGTGCGCTCTCTGGCAGGTCCTGCGCGGACAGGGGAGCGGACGGCTTCGTGGCCTCGCTCCCGAAACTGCCCTGACAACCTGATCCCAGCGTGCTCACGGGAGACCGCGTTGTGCAACGCCATCCTGGATACCGGAGCCACCCAAAATCTCAAATCGGGTCTTTTCTCGGAGGTGCAGCGATGAAGGCATGTTTCCTGGCAGCTTCCCTGGCAATCGCCTCGCTCTCGACGTTGTTCTGCGGCGCGGTGCGGGCCGATGCCCTGGCCGGATTCTCGGACATTACCGTGGTCAGCGACGCGATCGTCAGCCTGCGGTACGAAGGGACCGAGTACGTTGTCGCCAACGACGATCTCATGCTGGGCACCACCACGCGATGGTATATCCCCACGGCCACCGGCGTTCCGACCCAATGGGTGGATGGCACCCCCGCTCCGGCCGCGACGACAACCGCCGGAGCGCCCCCCAAGCCGGAGGACCCGGGCTCGGAAGGCGACAACTTCTACTTCCGACGCAATGGGCAGAATGATATGTCCTCCGTCGACGCGATCAACTTCCAGGAGACCGTCTTTCCGGTTCCGACGGATACGATCTTCGTCTTCGAGCGGGGCGGCAACGACACCGGCACCTTCCAGGCCATCCTGCTGGATGGTTCGCTGGGCGCCAAGGTGCCGTTCAGCGGCGCCAGCGTCTACAAGGACACAGGAGTCGATGTTGCCGGCCAGCATGCCTTCGGCGTGGTCTTCACCACCACGGTCCGCGTCAAGGGCGTGCGCATCGACGCGCCGGGACATGATTGCCTGACCATCTGTGCCATCCCGAAGCGAGCCGATCCGAAGCAGAGCCAGAACCCGCAACCGCCGGATGTCGCGACCGACGTGCTGCGCGAGGCAATCCTGGCCTGGACCGCGGGAGAGGGTGCCACCACCCACGATGTGTACCTCGGGACTTCGTTCGAGGCGGTCGATGGCGCCAGCCGGACGGACCCCCGCGGCGTCCTGATCAGCCAGGGCCAGGCCGCGGAAACGTACGATCCGGCCGCCCTGACCTACGGCCAGACCTACTACTGGCGCGTCGATGAAGTCAGCGCCGGCGCCGCCATTTTCAAGGGCGCCGTCTGGTCATTCACCATCGAGCCGTACGCATATCCGATCCGCGGCGTCACCGCCACCGCCTCCAGTGCCCAGGTGGGCGCAGGCCCGGAGAACACCGTCAACGGTTCCGGGCTCAATGCCGATGATCAGCACGGCGTGGAACTCAAGCAGATGTGGCTCAGCACCGGCGTGCTGCCGAACTGGGTCCAGTTCCAGTTCGACAAGGCCTATGAGCTGCATGAGTTGTGGGTCTGGAACTCCAACCAGTTGATCGAGACCTTCGTCGGCTTCGGCGCCAAGAACGTCACGATCGAGTACTCGCTCGACGGCAGCGCCTGGAAACCGGTGGCCGGGGTACCCGAGTTTGCCCGCGGGACGGGCAGCGACACGTACGTTCACAATACGACCGTCGCTCTGAGAGGTACGGTGGCGAAATACGTGAAGTTCACCATCGACAGCACCTGGGGCGGGGTTCCACAGTGCAGTCTGAGCGAGGTCCGGTTCTTCTATGTCCCAGTCCAGGCCCGCGCGCCGGTGCCGAACGATGCCGCCAAGGACGTGGATCTCGATCCCACGTTAGCCTGGCGGGCCGGCCGTGCGGCCGCCTCCCACAAGGTGTACCTCGGCCAGGACAAGGATGCGGTAGCCAAAGGCACGGCCCCGGCCACCGCCGTCACCGAGCCCAGCTTCACCCCGGCGACCCTAAGCTTCGGCACCACCTACTACTGGCGCGTGGATGAAGTCAACGAGGCCCGGACGCCCGGCATTAGTGAAGGCACTGTCTGGAGTTTCACCACGAAGGCCTACGAGGTCGTGGACGACTTTGAGAGTTACACCGACGACGAAGGCAACCGCATCTATGAAACCTGGATCGACGGCTTCGGCACGACGAACAACGGGTCGCAGGTTGGCTATACCCAGGCGCCGTTCGCCGAGCGGGCGCTGGTACACGGGGGCCGGCAATCCATGCCGCTCTCCTACAGTAATACGGGCGGCTTCTCGTTGTCGGAGGCTGAACGGACCTTCGCCGCGGCGCAGGACTGGACGCGCGGCGGCGTCACCACCCTGACGGTCTACTTCCGCGGCGACCCGAACAACACCACGGGCAAGTTGTACCTCAAGGTCAACGGCGTGAAGGTCGCCTACAACGGCGATGCGGCCGCCTTGAAGGCCGTCACGTGGACGCAGTGGAATGTCGCGCTGGCCTCCGTGAACACCAACCTGAAGAAAGTCACCCGGCTGGCGCTGGGCGTCGACAGCGGCGGCCAGGGCATCCTTTACGTGGACGACCTGCGGCTGCTGCCCGCTGCGGCGGCACCCGCGCTGAAGCTCACGATCGCTCCGGCCGGCACCATCAAGGCAACCGGCAACGACGGCACAGTGCAGTCGATCAATGGGATCGACGCCGCCAAATTGGTCCTGGGCAAGACGGTCGCCGACTACGAGAAATACCCGGACCATCCGGCGGCCCACGCCGACGACCTCAATCTCGGCACCTATGCCAGTCTGGACGAGGCGAAGACAATCACCACCATGTTTGCCGGCCCGGTGACGACGATCTTCGTCATCGAGCGCGGCGGCAATGATTCCGGGTTCATCCAGCCGCTGGATGCGGCCGGCCAGTTGCTCGGCGAGCCGCAACCGTTCGTAACCGCGAGCTGGTCCAAGCCCGGCGTGACCATCGGCGGCCAGGCGGCCGGCGGTCTCGCCATCACGTCCTCGGCCCCGATCCGGGGGATCAAGTTCCTGCCGCCTGCCGGCGGTGTGACCGGCGTTGATCCGGCCAGCATTGCCGGTGTACCTGCACAATAGCCGGAGTCATCCGACCACAGGTGGCGTCTGAGATCTCATGGCCTGCCCCCGCCCGCGCGGGCAGGGGCAGGTCTTGTGCTTCGCGTGACGACTTGACCCGAGCGTGCGAGGTCATTGCGAGCGCCGCGAAGCAATCTCAACCGCATGGTATCCGGGAGATACCGCAGCCGTTCAGGCGGCTACCGAAGAGGAGCGTATCGTGGAGAGAACAGGAGTGGACGTCCGTCTGACAACTGCCTGCTTCGCCTTGCTGTGGCTGCTGACCTGCTCTGCCGGGGCGGGCAGTTATGTCTTTACCGTCCGGGGCGAGAAGACCTTCCTCAACAGGCAGGAAATCCTCGTGAAGGGGCTGCGGTGCTCGAATGCACTGATCTCAGATCGGACGACGCAGGACCTGATCGACAGCCTCGATACCTTCGCCGGCTATGGGGTCAATACGATCAGCGTGTACTTCATGGGTTCGCGGTTCGGCGACGTCAAGGGCTACCAGGAGGATGGAACGCTCAGCCCGGTCCATGCCGGACGCATGGGCCGGATCATCGAGGCCGCGGACCGGCGCGGGATGATCGTACTCGTCGGATGCCTGTACTGGAGCACCTCCAGGGCCAAGTGGGAGAGCTGGACGCAGAACGAAGCCAACCGGGCCGTGACCGAGACCGTGGCCTGGCTGCAGCGGAACAGCTACCGGAATGTCTTCGTCGACGTGGATAACGAGGGAATGGCCCGTGCGGCCCAAGGCTTCGACAGCCGCCAGATGGTCCGGGCCGGCAAAGCCGTGGACCCCTGCTGCGTGATTGCCACAAACTTCCGGGGCGAGCCCCCTGCCGAGGCGGACCTCGGGATCCACCATGCCAAGCCGGTGGCCGGCAAGCCGTACATTGAGACGGAGGCCAGCCCCGGCAACGCTCCCGGCGGTTATTGGGGCACCTACAGCAAGAAGGACGGCTACTACAACTATCTCAACATCGGCATCTACACGGAGGCCATGAAGGCCGAGCAGATCCGGCAGACCAGGGCCCATTTCGCGCGGGGCCAGGGCTACCTGCTGGCTTCGACCTGGCTGCAATGCGTCGCACCGTACGGCCCGAACCACGCGCCCGGAGGCGACGGCACCCCGGGCCAGCCCGGTGTCAAATGGTGGCTGGAGTTCCTCTATGGACCGTATCGGCCTGCACCGCCTCATGCGGATTCTGAAAAACTCGTGCGCGTTGTGGGCTCAGTCATCCTGTGTGCAGCGAAGGATCTGGGCACCGAAAAGGAGGTTTCTCTCGTTCGAAGGCCAGATCCTTCGCTGCGCTCAGGATGACAAGAACGCGAACGAATCGCTCCGAGCTCGTCTCAGAGTTGGTGGCGCCGGATCTCTTCCTGGGTCGCGCGTTTGAGGGCGTTCTTCTCGGCGCGGGTCAGGCTGTGCAGGCCGGAGCGATGCACCTTGGCGAGAATCCGATCGACTTCGATCTGCAGCCGGCGACCTTCCTCGATCCTCTTCTCCCAGGAGCCGGACCGCGTCTTCAGAATGAACCGGTCCCACCGTGGCTGGAGCACCACGTAGGCGGCCCCAGTCGCCATGCCCGCCAGATGCGCTGCTTCCCCGCCAGCATTGGCGGTGCGTGTGATGATCCACAGGAAGTATCCGACCGCCAACACGATGGCGCCGACGCGGATCGGCACGGGCACCACAAACAGGACGATGATCGACTGCGGAAACAGGACCGCACACGCCGCCAGGACACCGAGGATGGAGCCCGAAGCACCCACCAGCGGAGCGGGTCCGAGGAACCGGACCGCCGTCAGAACCATGTAAAACAGGCCGCCGACGGCGCCGCACAACAGATAGAACGCCACGAAACGCCGGCTGCCCAAATACCGTTCCAGGGGAGGGCCAAAGAAGCACAGGCCCACCATGTTGAGCAGCACATGCCACGGCGACGTCATATCATGGATAAACTGATAGGTGAAGGGACGCCACAATTCCAGAGTCGTGCGCAGCGACCCGGGATCCACGGCAAACCACGCCATCAGGAAATTGGCGACGCGTCCACTCAAAATGCCCAGCAGGAAGATCGAAACGTTAACGACCAGGAGCCACTTGACGACGGGCGTCGTGCGCGGCAGATTGAATCGTATCGGCGACAGATTGTAGTTCTGTCGCCGCGACTCCGGCTGCGTGTAATCTCTGTCGTATAACCCCATAGTTTCCTATTCTAACAAAACCCAAGTTCGCACGCAAGACCCCTGCGTTCATATTCTTGGCACCCCTAACAAATGTTCGGGTGCAATTGCGCTGCCGGCGAAACTCACCACCCCTGGCGACCACCTCACGCTATCGATCCGCGGGCTCGGCCAGTCGGCGGCAATAGTCCACGGCCTCTTGGAGCGTGGCCACCAGCTGGGCGTCACCCTGCCCACGGGCCAGGGCCAGGGCCCGTTCCTCGTGACCGAGTGCCTCGCGAAAGGCACGCTTCTGCAGGCAGATGTTGGCCAGGAGGTGGTGCAACGCCGGCAAGACGTCGACCTTCGGATTGAGTCTTACCGCCCGGGCGTAGCACGACAGCGCTGCGTCTCTCTGTCCCAAACCGGCCCAGGCATGGGCCAGACGATAAAGCCCCTCGGGGTGAACCGGGTCCAGCTCCACGACCCGGGACAGGTGTGTCCTGGCCTCCTCGAATCGGCTCGTCAACAGCAGCGCTTCGCCGAGGAGCAGGTGTACCCGGACAGGGGTGTACTGATCGTCCAATCCGTTCGGCATGCCGCGCAATGCCTCCCGCAGATGGGCGGTTGCCTCATCGATCTTCTGCTGGTGGAGCAGAGCCAGACCCAGATCGTAGTGCGCCCGGGGATTGGCCGGATCCAGCGTCAGCGTCTGGCGCAGATGCGCGATTCCCTCGGCCGGAGCATCCTTGACGTTGTACAGGAGGAAGCCGAGCTTCTGATGTGCGTCGACGTTGTGGGGATTGAGTTCCAACGCCTTGCGGTACTCGGCAATGGCATGATCCGCCTGGCCGTGACGGTAGAACTCGTTGCCGGCGCGGACGAACGAGTAGTCGTTGAGGAACTGCTCACCGATCTTAGTAATCGCATCCGGACCGGCATTGACGAACTCGGGG
>JALORE010000214.1 GCA_025459125.1 Planctomycetota bacterium
GTCGGGAAGGTGGTGCGGCGGTCCTGGGTCAACTCGGTAAAACCGTACCGGCGGGCGAACGTCGTCTGGCAGTAATAACAATAGCACTGCCGCGGACCGTAACGGATGTAGTCGAAATGCAGGCCGTCGATGTCATACTTGCGGAGGCACTCGATCATCAGATCGCTCTGGAAGCGACGGAGATCCGGCTTAGCGAAATCATACCACAAGGTTCCCGTGCCATCCTGTACGGCCCACTCCCAGTGTTTGTCGAGCACGTGGCGAACGTGCTGGGAGCCGTACGCACCGTTGACAAACCAGGCGTGTACCTGGATGCCGCGCTGGTGGCACTTCTGCACCAGATAGCCCAGGGGGTCGTAGCCCGGTTCCACGCCGTCGGCCATCGGGCACAGGGCGCTGCGGAAGTACGCCTGACCGCCCCAGTACCAGACCAGGACGAAGACGGCGTTGAGGTTGGCGCGCTCGACCCTGGCGATCAAGGCGTCCGCCTGGGCGGGCGTCTTGGCCTGGGTCGCATGCATCCAGATCCCGCGCAGCTCGGGCCGCGTGGCGCCGGCGGACAGGGATGAGGAAGTGAGAAGGACGGCCAGAAAGCACACGACGCGTACCGTCATCAAGCATCTCCACTGTGATCCAACCCCAGTTGCGGAGGGCGTTTCAGAGACCTGTCTGTTTCTGCCCAACCGTTCTCTCAGAGCGATTACCCGGGCAGGATACCAGAAGTGCAGACCGATGGCGACATATTTTGACTGCGCTTTTGGCTCCCGGTGCCTTCGACAGAACGAGCCGCGAGCAGCGCCCAGACGGACTCCGCCGGGCCTCTCAGAGGGTGCGTGAGAAGCTGTCCCCTTCGTGGGTGAGCTGAAAGCCCGTGCAACATCGGCAGGATACCGATGCCACAGGACCTCAGGGCAGAACCTGCCCCCGCGCAGGCGGGGGATGCCTGTGGCACGTCTCACACGCCATCTCAGGAGCGCGGGGCCGGGGCAGACGCCAAGGCCTTCTCCAGCACGGGGGCGAGAGCCTTGCTCCAGGCCTCGTAGCCTTTCGGGCTCAGGTGCAGTTGGTCGGCGAGAAACAACGCGGGGACCGGCAGGCCGTCCGAGCCGAGCAAAGGCGCGCTCAGATCGGCGCAGAGGAGCCGGGAGTCGTTTCGGCCCAGTTCCTGAATCAGGTCGTTGGCCTTCTTCATCTCGGGCCAGAGCTTCCAGCGCGCGCGGCTTGGCTTGATGCCAAGAAAGAGGATGCGGGTCTGAGGCCAGCGGGCGTGGACGAGACCGACAAAGCGGCGGTAGTCCGCCCGAACACGTTCCGCGGACTTGCCGGCGGCGATATCGTTGTCGCCTGCGTAGAAGACGATCACCTGCGGCTGGTACGGCAGGACGACGCGGTCCGTGAAGTGCAGGACATCCGAGATATGCGAGCCGCCGAAGCCCCGGTTGAGCACCGGCCACTGCGGGAACGAATCGTGCGTGCGCCACAGGCGGATGGTGGAACTGCCGACGAACAGCACCGGGTGCGCAGGAGCGGCGTTCTTGCTGTCCCATTCTGCAAAAGCCTTGATCTCCGCCGCAAACCGGTTCGGATCCGGGTCCGCACGCGGCTCGGAGGCAGCAACTACACCTCCCAGCAGCAACAGAATCCATACCTGCGGCATTCTTACAGTTGCCATGCGACTACCCTTTCATTCATCACCTGCACGCTACGAGAGGACCGTACCCATCGTGGCAATGCATCGTACTCGATCCGCCACCGACGGGCAAATCTCTTGTCCGCGACCCGGCACCAGATTGTACCGGGCCATGCGGGCCGCTAAAATAATAAGGGGTGCCGGGCATCTCCCGCAGGCAAGTCTTCCGGGAGGAGGTAGCACCGGCACCCCCATGGTTAAGAAACGTTCGCGTCATCCCACACGGTGGTGTGGACCGGATTGCCCTTTCACAAACCGCGTTTCTTCAGCGTCACGCTCATGCCGCCGGCCTGGGTATAGAAGACCGTCTCCAGATCCGGATTGGTGGTAATCGCTGCCAGGAACTTGGGGTCTGCCATGCCCGGGTTGATGTTGTGGGCCAGAATCAGACCGCCCGGACGAACCTTGGGCAACAGCTGGTTCAGGTAATCCGTGTACCCTTCCTTGTCGGCATCGATGAAACAGATATCGATCGGGCCCTGGACCGCCGCGATTTTCTCGTGGGCGTCGCCTTCGACCAGCGTCACGATGTCATCCACGCCGGCCTTCTTGAAGTTCTCCCGCGCCAGAGCGGCCCGCTGCGCATCGATCTCGAACGTGGTGAGCTTGCCGCCGGTGGTCTTGAGCGCCAGGCATTGCCAGATGCCCGAGTAGCCGTTGGAGGTGCCGATCTCCACGATGTGCTTGGCCCCGGTCGTCTCGGCCAACAGCCGCAGCAACCGACCGTCCTCGGCGGGCACATTCATCATGCCCCGGCCGCCACTGGGGTCCAACTCCTTCAGCACGGCCAGGATCTTCTTCTCCGCCTCATTCTTGGCCGTCGGCGGCTTGCTCAGCGCCGATCCCCCCTGGCCCGGCGGGCCGAACCGGCCGCCTCCGGGGCCGCGTCGCCCCCCGGGAGGGCCCCCGGGACCGCCCGGACGTTCCTGGGCCAGCAAGAGCCCGGCCGCCAGCAAAAGACCAACCCCGATGAATCCCCCGATCTTGATCCTTGACATGGCTGTCTCCTTCCGAATTCCACGCACCCCGTGGAAGAAACCTGTTGCCTAGGCCCTATTTTCACTATCATAGTGGTCATCCCGGTGAGCCGGTTACAAAGTCTCCGGAGAATCCGGACAGATTGCGACCGAATGGCTGTAGTAGCAGGGGGACTTCTGCAGAAGTCCACAAATAAGGAGGCATCCATGCGAACGAATCGCCGTGCGTTCCTGAAGATGGTCGGGGCCGGGGTCTGGCTGGCCGGTGCTGACCCTGTTGGCGTCCGAGCCGTGTCGGTGCGCCGCCCGAACATCATTCTGTGCATGGCCGACGATCAAGGTTGGGGGGACATGGCCTACAACGGACATCCCGTCGTCAAGACGCCGCACTTCGACCGCTTCGCCGCCGAGGCGCTGCGGTTCGACCGCTTCTACGCCGCGGCGCCGGTTTGCTCGCCCACCCGGGGCAGCGTCATGACCGGCCGGCACCCGAACCGCTTCGGCTGCTTCAAGTGGGGTCACCCCATCCGCCCCCAGGAGATCACCGTCGCCGAGGCCCTCAAGAAGGCCGGCTATGTCACCGGCCATTTCGGCAAATGGCACCTCGGCTCCGTCTGCAAGGGCAGTCCCGTCAATCCCGGCGCCAAGGGCTTCGACGAGTGGTTCTCGGCGCCGAATTTCTTCGACAACGACCCGATCATGAGTCGGGAAGGGGTGGCTGTCCCGACGCCGGGGGAGAGCTCGATGATCACCGTCGAGGCCGCCCTGGCCTTCATTCGCAAACACGCGCAAGACCCGCAGCCCTTCCTCGCGGTCGTCTGGTTCGGTAACCCGCACGCGCCGCATGAGGCCCTGGAGCCGGACCGCAGCCTGTACCCGGACCAGAATCAGAAGTTGCAGAGTTTCTACGGCGAGATCACTGCCATGGACCGCGCTTTCGGCCGGCTCCGGGAGGAGTTGCGAGCCCTCGGTCTTCGCGCGAACACCCTGCTCTGGTATTGCAGCGACAATGGCGGCCTGCCGGGCGTCGGCGTCTCCGGCGGCCGCGGCAACAAGGGCCAGATCTACGAAGGCGGTCTGCGGGTGCCCGCCCTGCTCGAATGGCCCGCGCGGATACCCCGGCCGCACACGACAAATGTCCCCTGTAACACGGTGGACATCTACCCGACGCTTCTGGAGGTCGCGGGCGCGAAAGTGGGCCGGCAGCCGCCCCTGGATGGCGTTAGTCTCGTGCCTTTGCTCGACGGCCGGATGAAGATGCGGCCCCGGCCCATGGGTTTCTGGGATCACCCGACCCCCGGCATTGCCACGCCCAGCAAGCAGTGGATGGCCAGCCTGTACCAGGCTCAGCAGGCCGGCAAGGAAATGGACGACCCGGCCCAACTGTTCCTGGACGCAGGCCAGATCACCCAACAGTACCCGCAGGACAGCTTCCCCGGGCATGCCGCCTGGCTCGACTGGCCCTGGAAGCTGCACCGGATCGAGAAGAAGAAGGTGACGCTCGAGTTGTACAACCTCGCCGACGACCCGCAGGAAAGCACCGATCTGGCGGGGCGCAGCCCCGAGCGCGTCCAGGCGCTACGCGCCCAGCTCGAAGCTTGGCTTCTCTCGGTCGTCCGCAGCCTGAACGGAAAGGACTATGTGAATTCAGGATCTGTGATTTACGATTTATGATTTGGCTTGCACCAGACGCGATGGCGGCGCCGGGATACCGGCGCCGTGGTCTTCAATCACAAATCAAAGATCGTAAATCGTAAATCAACGATCCCGTCACTGGTGCCGCAGGGCGATGATGGGGTCAACACGGGCCGCGTGCATGGCGGGGTAGAGTCCGAAGAGAATGCCGATGGTCATGCTGATCAGCAGCGGCAGGATGACACCATTGGCCGTTAGGACGGTGGGCATGCCGGAGAAGCGGGTGATGAGATAGGGCACCAGGGCGCCCAGCCCCAGGCCGATGAGGCCGCCGATGGTCGAGAGCACGACGGCCTCGATGAGGAACTGGTAGATGATCTGGCGGCGCTTGGCGCCAATGGCCCGGCGGATACCGATCTCCCGCGTGCGCTCCGTCACCGAGGCCAGCATAATGTTCATGATCCCGATCCCGCCCACCAGCAGGCTGATCGCGGCGATGGAACCGAGCACGATGTTGAACGTCCGTTTGGTCGCCTCGGCCTGCTGGAGCAGCGCCAGCGGGACACTGATCGTATAGTCGCCCTTGGTGTGAAAGGTCGCCAGCATGTCTTCAATCACGGCGGCGGTCGTCTCGACGCGGGCCACGTCCTCGACCTGGACAATGACCTGGTGCAGTTCGACGCGCTCCCGGACCCGCGAGCCGGAGGAATACCGGGTGTACATGTCGCCGAAATACGCCATGGCCACGCCCAGGGGAATGTAGACGTCCACGTCCTGATCCGGGACCTGAATGCTGCCGGCGTTGCCGCTTTCATTCCGGATGATCCCGATCACCTCAAACGTGTCCCCGCCGAGGAAGATGTGTTGCCCGATGGTATGAGCGGTTGCCAGGAGCTTGCGGGCGCCGAATTCGGTCAGGACGGCGACCGGCGCGTGTCGTTCCTCGTCGAATGGCAGAATGACCCGGCCCGCGAGAACTTCGCGGGGGACCAGCTCGAACCAGTCGGGCGTCGTCCCCACCATGCGGAGCTCCATGGCCCGCTCGAGCAAGCGGGCATCCTTGCGGATCAGCTTGGCGGGCGCCACGCGGCGGATGTTGGCGCAACCCAGCGTGATCCGGTCGTAGTCGTCGTACGTGAGTCCGTACATGCTCATGTAGGAGCGTTGCGTCGCCGCCTGCTCCTCCTCGGTCGAGCGGGTCGAGGAGACAATGATGTTGTTGCTGCCCAGCCGGCGGATCTGCTCCAGGGCCTCGGTGCTGGCCCCTTCACCGACGGACAGCATGGCCACGACGCTGCTGACCCCGAACACGACGCCCAGCATGGTCAGCATCGAGCGCAGCCGATGCAGCAGCAGGGTCTCGATGCCCAGGAGGATGTCCCGTACGATTCTCGTCCGCGCCGTCGCCATTTACGATTTATGATTGACGATTGATAATTCGTGACAAATGTATCGTTGTTCTTCTTTCCCGGCGGTCATATGCGGCGCCGGCCGGAATCACAAATTATACCTCATCAACCATAAATCGTAAACCCTTTCATTCGTGCCGCAGCGCGATGATCGGATCGACTTGGGCGGCGTGCATCGCCGGATAGAGCCCGAAGACAATCCCAATGGCCATACTGATGAACAGCGGCAGGAAGATGCCGTTGGCGGTGACGACCGTGGGCATGCCGGAGAAGTGCGTGATCAACAGCGGGATCAGAACGCCCAAGCCCAGCCCGATCAGGCCACCGATCATGGACAGCACCACCGTCTCGATGAGGAACTGGTAGATGATCTGCTTGCGCTTGGCGCCGATGGCCCGGCGGATTCCGATCTCCCGCGTGCGTTCCGTCACCGAAGCCAGCATGATGTTCATGATCCCGATGCCGCCGACCAGCAGACTGATGCCGGCGATGGAGCCCAGCACGATGTTGAACGTCCGCTTGGTGGCCTCTGTCTGCTTGAGCAGCGCCAGCGGGACACTCACGATGTAGTCCTTCTTGTTGTGGAAGCGCAGCAGCATGTTCTCGATCCCCGCCGCGACCGCCTCGACGCGCTTCGGATCGCTGACCTGGATGATGATCTGGTGCAGTTCCACGCGCTCGCGCTCGAACGAGCCGGAGGTCATCCGCGCGAAGATGTCGCCGTAGTACCGGCGGGCCACTTCCAACGAGATGTAGGCATCCGTCTCCTGATCCGGAATCTGGATGTTGCCGGCTTGGCCGCTCTCGCTCCGAATGATGCCGATGACTTCGAACTCGTTGCCGCCGATGCGGAGGGTCTGACCGATCGTGCCTTCCGTCGCCAGCAGCTTGCGGGCCCCGAACTCCGTCAAGACGACGACGGGGGCGCGCTTCTGCTCGTCGGAGGGCAGGAGAACGCGACCCGCCAGGACTTCCCGGGGGACCAAGTCGAACCATTCCGGCGTCGTCCCGACGAGACGCAGCTCCATCTGCCGCTCCCGCAGCCGGCAATCCTTGCGGATGATCTTCGCCGGCGAGGTCTGGCGGAGCGCGTCCTTGAGGCTCTCGGCAATCCGCCGGTGGTCCTCGTAGGTCAGGCCGTAGACGCTGAGCGAACTGCGCATCGTGTTGGTCGCCTGCTGTTCCGCCGGCTTGCTGGAGGATAGGATGATGTTGTTGCTGCCCAGCCGGCGGATCTGGGCCAGGGCTTCTTTGCTGGCCCCTTCGCCGACGGAGAGCATCGCCACCACGCTGCCGACCCCGAAGACCACGCCCAGCATCGTCAGAAACGAGCGCAGCTTGTGCAGCAGGAGGTTCTCAATTCCAAGCCAGATGTTTCGTGCGAACTTCGTTTGCCGCATAGGATTTATGATTTTCGATTTAGGATTTACGACTTATTCATGTCGCAGCGCGATAATCGGGTCCACCCTGGCCGCGTTCATCGCGGGATAGAGTCCGAACACGATCCCGATCCCCACGCTCACAAACAAGGGCAGGAGAATCCCGTTCATCGTCAGCACGGTCGGCATCCCGGAGAAGTACCGGATCAACGCCGGGATCAGGACCCCGATACCCAGCCCGATCAGCCCGCCGGTCGTCGAGAGGACCACCGTCTCGATCAGGAACTGAAAGACGATCTGCATGCGCTTGGCGCCGATGGCCCGACGGATACCGATCTCACGGGTCCGTTCCGTCACGGAGGCCAGCATGATGTTCATGATGCCGATGCCGCCCACGAGCAGGCTGATGCCGGCGATGGAGCCGAGCACGATGTTGAACGTCCGCTTGGTGGCCTCCGCCTGTTTGAGCAGGGCCAGAGGGACACTCACGACATAGTCGCGCTTCTTGTGAAACAGGGCCAACATCGTCTCGATACCCGCGCCGACGCTCTCCGCGTTCCGGGGATCGTCCACCTGGACAATGATCTGGTGCAGCTCCACTTTCTCCCGCTCTTCCGAACCCGCGGTGCGTTTGGCGAAAAAATCGCCGAAGTACCGCTGGGCCACGTCCAGCGGAATGTAGACATCGATGTCCTGGTCCGGGATCTGGATATTGCCGGCCTGCCCGCTCTCGCTCTGAATGATACCGACTATTTCGAACTGGTTGCCGCCGATCCGCAGGGTCTGGCCGATCGTGCTCTCCGTGGCCAGCAGCTTGCGGGCGCCGAATTCGGTCAGCACGGCCACGGGCGACCGCTTTTCCTGGTCGGCGGGGAGAAGGGCGCGGCCGGCGACGATGTCACGTGGCACCAGGTCGAACCAGGCCGGGGTCGCCCCAACCACCCGCAGCTCCATCGTTCTCTCGCCCAACCGGGAGTCCTTGCGCAGCAGCTTGGCCGGCGCGGTCGCCCGGATGTCCTTGAAACTCTCCGACAGCCGCCGGTGGTCCTCGTAGGTCAGACCGTAAATGCTCATGTGCGAGTGCTGCGTGCTGGCCTGCTCCTCTTCGGCCGACTTCATGGACGCGACGATGATGTTGTTGCTGCCCAGCTTGCGGATCTGCTCCAGGGCGTGCTTGCTGGCCCCTTCGCCAACGGAGAGCATCGCCACGACGCTCCCGACTCCGAAGACGACGCCCAGCATCGTCAGGAAGGAGCGCAGCTTGTGCAGCAGGAGATTCTCGATCCCCAGCCAGATGTTCCGTGTGAAACGGGCCTGTCTCATGCGAATACCGGTGCTCCGTTACGCGTCCCGTGCCGCCCGCGTGACATCTTCGTCCGGCCGGGCGAACGTCCCCGCCCGCCGGGACACGTCCTGCGGGGAAACCCGTGCGGTCACCGGGCCGGGGGCCGTCACGTAGGCCCCTTCTTCGATCCGGTCGATGTTGCCGTCGATCATGTGCAGCCGGCGGTTGGCATAGGCGGCGATATCCGGCTCGTGGGTGACCATCACGATGGTCTTGCCCTGCTGGTTCAGCCGGGTCAGCACCTCCATGATCTGGACGCCTGTCGCCGAATCGAGGTTGCCCGTCGGCTCGTCGGCGAAGATGACCTGCGGATCGTTGGTCAGGGCCCGGGCGATCGCCACGCGCTGCATCTGCCCGCCGGACAACTCCGTGGGACGGTGGCTCAGCCGGTCGCCGAGCCCTACCTGCTCAGCCAACTCCTGCGCCCGCTGGGCGCTGCGCACCGCGTCCCAGCCCAGATAGTACAGCGGCAGCTCGATGTTGCGCTGCACCGTAAGTTGAGGGATAAGATTGAAGCTCTGAAAAATGAAGCCGAGGTATTTCAACCGCAGCTCGCTGAGCGCGTCGTCGTCCAACTGGCTGACGTCCTGGCCGTCCAGGTAGTACGCGCCGGACGTCAGCCGGTCGAGGCAGCCGAGGACGTTCATCATCGTGCTCTTGCCGGAACCGCTCGGTCCCATGATCGCCCAGAAATCGCCCTTTCCGAACGTGATGTTGACGCCGCGCAGAGCCTTGACGTCTTCGGTTCCCATCTGGTAGACCTTCCAGGCGTTTTCGAGCCGGACGATCTCATGCCCTTGCTTCGGCGAAGTCGCTGTACTCATTGAACTGGGTCCTCTGGCTGCTCTGTGGCCGTCCTGTCACTCTAATGGGCCGACACGCCGACCTCCCCGGTGGGCGCCGAGCCCCCCTGGCCACCGGGGGACGCGAGGGCTGGTGCGGGTTTGTTCTCCGAAGGGTCTGCCGCCCGCGACGGGGGCACCGGCTCCTGGGCCGCCCGGAGTTTCGCGTGGATCTGCTCCCTCATGGCGTCGTCGGTCGTCCCTCGGAGGGCGGCGAACCGCGCGCCGGGCTCCGCCGGGCCGGCCTTCGACCCGGGTGTCAACAGCACCAGCTCGCCTTCTTTCAGGCCGCCGGTGATGTGAATCATCTTGTTGTCGTCCAAGCCGATCTCGACCTGGCGCTCTTCGACGGTCCGGCTGTCGTTCAGCACGTAGAGGGTGGGTTGCCCGTCGACGCGCCGCAGCGTCTGGACCGGGACGTACACCGCGTCCGCGTAATGCTCAATGATGATTTCCGCCCGGCAGTTCATGCCGCTGCGCAGGGCGGCGTCATTGCTGTCGAGCGCGATCTCGGTCTTATAGACTTTCAGGTCCGGGTTCATCCACATGCTCTGCGGATCGGGCAACGGGGCGATACGCGTCACCGTGCCCATGAGCTTCGTGCCCGGCAGGGCATCGACCGTCACGATGACCGGCAGCCCCAGGCACACCTTCTGCAGGTTCGCCTCGTGCAGGTCCACCTCCGCGACCGTCGACGTGGTCTTCGGCAGGTAGATCAGCTCCTGCCGCTCCCACACCTCGACGCCGTCGGCCAGCGGCCGGCGATCGTCATGGTAGCTGCTGCCCCGGCTGCTGGTGGCGTAGATCACCATGCCGTCCGTCGGCGCGTAAATCTTGCCCTGGGCGGCTTCCTGCCGGTGCCGCTCCAGTCGTTCCACCTGGTTGCGGTGCTCCTGCTCCCGGGCGGACAGGTTGGCTTCCACTTGCGCGATGTTCGCCCGGGCCCGGGCTTTGGCCCGCTCCAGTTCCATCGCCGCCTGGTTAACGTCGCTGGTGAGCTGGGCGAGTTGCCGCCGGGAGTTGTATTCCTTCAGCAGGTTGCGACTGTTCTGGGCGACGGTCAGGCTGAGCTTCGACTTCTCCAGCGACAACTGGTCCGTCTGAAGCTGGGTCTGGGAAAGGTACTTCTCATCCGCCAGTCGCTTGGACCAGTCATAGTAGTCCTCATTCTTCTTGACTTCCTCTTCGGCCAGCTTGATCCGGCCTTCCGACTCCGCCAAGTCGGTGGCCAGTTGGCCGCCCGAGCCCTGGTACTTCTCCAGGTCGAGCTGGGCAAACCGGTACTTGAGCTCGGCCAGCTCCACCTGGCTCTGCGCCCAGCTCTTCTGGATGGTCAGGGCCTCCTGGGCGTTGATCAAGTACGCCTCGGAGTTCTTCATCATGATCTCGTGGTCCACGAGGTGGTCGACCAGCTCCGCCACATCCAGCTCGACGAGCAGGTCCCCCGCGCGGACCCAGGTGCCTTCGGGCACGATCGAGATGATCGTGGCCCGGCGCGGCAGGGCGCTGCGGACGATCGTGGGATCCTTGGCCCGCAGGGCGCCGGCTTCGAGCACGCTGATCGTCAAGGGCCCCCGCCGCGCAGGGAACGTCGCCAGGGCGTTCGCGGGGTCCTCGCCGCCCTGGACCACCTTGAGCCAGATGACGACCACCGCGACGGTCGCGATCAATACGGCGGCACCCAGCACGCGATAGGGTTTGCGTGCGGGGCTCCCGCCTTTGTGGTTTCCCTTGTCACGAGCTGTCATTCCCGGCGGCTCCCGGCGTCGACCTCTGCCATACTACCCTCTCTCTGGCCCACGGATACTCACATCACGACCCTCAGCGGGGTCCTCCCGGTCCCCGGCCGCCGCTGCTCGGACCCCGGCTGCCACCAGAACTCCGGTCCCCGCCGGAACTCCGGTCACCACCCGGCCCGCGCTCGCCACCGAAACTACGCTCGCCGCCCGGGCCCTGGGAATCGCCACCCTGGGTTCTCTGACGCATCGCTTCGCGTTCCGCGGGCGTCATCTTGCTGCGGCGTTCCTCCATCATCTTCTGCTTCTCTTCCGGGGACGCGCTCTTGAACTTCTCCAACTCCTCGGGCGAAAGCGTGGGGAAGCCGCCGCGTCCGCCCCGGCGTTGTCCGCTCTCCCCGGCCTGCTCTCCCTGTCCCGGACTGCCGGCTCTCTGCCGCGGCGCCGGCGCTTCGTTCGCCGCCTTGAGCTTCTCGTTGATCTCCTTCGTCATATCGTTGGCATCCGCGCCCTGAATTCCGGCGAGCTTCGCCCCGGGCTCCACCGCCCCGGCCTTCAGCGGCGGCGCCAACAGGACCTGCTCGCTCGCCTGCAGGCCGCTGACGATCCGCACCATGCTGTTGTTGTCCAATCCGATCTCGACCTTGCGTTCCTCGATGCTCCCGTTGTCCTGCAACACGTAGGTGGTGGGTTGCCCGCCCACGCGGATGACGGCCTGCATCGGGACGTAGACCGTGTCGGCATTGTGCTCGACGATGATCTCCGCTTTGCAGTTCATGCCGCTGCGCAGGGCCGGATCGTTGCTGTCGAGGGCAATTTCGGTCTTGTAGACCTTCAAATCCGGGTTCATCCACATGCTCTGCGGGTCGGGCAACGGCGCGATGCGGCTGACCGTGCCCATGAGCTTCTTGCCCGGCAGGGCATCGACCGTCACGACGGCCGGCAGGCCGGCCCGCACCTTCTGCAGGCTCGCTTCGTGCACATCGACCTCAGCCACCGTTGAGGTGGACCGGGGCAGGTAGATCAGCTCCTGCCGCTCCCAGACCTCGACGCCATCGGCCAGCGGCCGCCGGTCGTCGCGGAAACCGCCGCCCCGCTGGCTGGTCGCATAGACCACCATGCCGTCCGTCGGCGCGAAGATCTTGCCCTTGGTGATCTGGTCGTCGATCTTGGCCAGCTTGTCCTGCTGCCGCTGGTACTCCTGCTCGCGCGCCGCCAGTTCGGCGTCCGCCTGGGCAATA
>JALORE010000215.1 GCA_025459125.1 Planctomycetota bacterium
AGTCCGGGATGGGCTGCACCGGGACCCGGTGGCACTTGGTCTTCTCGTTGTAGATGGTGCTGGAGAGCACCCGGATGCCGTCGAACTTGCGGATCAGCTCCAGGTCCTGGACGTAGGGCTCGCGGTCCACCACGATGTAGTAGTCGGGGTTGAACATGCGCAGGATGCGGTTGCAGCCCACCGTCGGGAACTGGGTCAGGGTGGCCAGGTTCAGCCGGTTCAGGCTCGACGAGTTGCCCATGATGACGCAGGGCATCCCCTTGAGCTGGCCCTGGAGCAGCGCCGCCGTCCTGGCGTTGGGGTAGTTCTTCTCGAAGTCCGGGATGCCGGACCCGATCCGTTGGGTCGGAACCGCAGCCGCTTTCGCCCCCTTGCTCTTGCCCATCTGGAGTCTGGATATGCGCTCTCGCAGGGCGGCTACCGAGGCGCCATGGCGGGTGCGGCCCCGGCGCCAGTACGCCTGGCGGGAGGCCTGGAGGTGCTCGATCACCGGGGGACCGAGGTACCGCATGGAGTCGAATATCAGGGTGTACGACGCCGGCAGATCGACGACCCGCCAGCCGCCGCCGCGCTTGAGCATGGCGTCGAGCGAACGCTGCTCGGCGAACATGGTGTACTTGGACTGCTCCACGAGCCAGGCCTCGATCATCCGGGCGGTGTCGGGATTGTTGCCGAAGAACATCGTCCCGGAGAGCAGCTCGGTGCCCTTGCGCCAGTGACAGGCCACGTTGCAGTCCAGCTCGTCGAAGAGCTTGGGGTACTGGCGCACCCGGCCGTCGGCGTCGATCCAGACGATGTTGCGGTCGGGGTGTTCGTTCATCTTCCGGAGGATGAAGGGGGCCTTCATCTTGACGTTGGACGGCCAGTCCCCGGTGCCCTTGAGCTCCTCGATGTCGTGCTCGATCCCGAACTGCTCGCAGGAGGCGCGCAACCCGGCGGCGTGGTTCCGGTAGATGTCATCCGGGGTGAAGAAGGACACCACCATCCACTTCATGGCAGGCGCACCCACTCGATGTCCGTGGTCCAGAAGAGCGGCCCGAACCGCTTGGCCTTGATGGAGGCGGCCAGCAGCTGCTTCTCGCGGACGAAGTTGTGTCCGTAGGCCCGCTTGCCGTCGGTCTTCCAGAGCTTCACCGGGTGGGGCTCGTCCCAGCCGGGATTGGTGGGCAGCGTGGCGTCCATGCCCACGACGGTCATGCGCCTGGGGTGCAGCCGCTGGAGCGCCATCAGGATGGCCAGGAACCCGGTGGAGGGCTGGACCTTGAGGACGGTCCTGGCCAGGTTGAAGAGCCCCGGCGAGATGGGCGCGAAGGGCAGCCCGCGCGCCTCGGAGAGTCTGGCGGCGTAGGCGCAGGCGTCGGAGTTGAACTTCTTGGACGCCGGGTTCAGGATGAACCAGGACTGGAACTTGCCGTCGGGAATCTTGTAGAGATTGGGCCACAGGTTGGCGTTGCCGAACCAGGCCCAGGCGTCGATCTTGGAGCCGGCCTCGCCCTGGTGGGCGGTGACGCACGAGGTGCAGCGCACCACGAAGTCGTGGCTGTCAATCATCGCGCCCTTGCCCAGCGGAGAGAAGCCGTTGCCCACCACGCAGACCGAGAGGTCCGACGGCTTGGCTATCGGCCAGCGCGCCTTGGGGTCAAACGGAAGCGGGTTTTTCCGCTTCTTTGGCGGGGACTTCGAGGAGGAAGGCGTGGGTACAGCCCTTTTGGTGGGACGGCGCGCCCGGATGCGGTTTGGCCGACGGGTAGATTTCATGGCGGATTTCCTTGCAGTCTGGCCAGAGCTTCCTGTGGTCACGCTGCCACAGGTAATCCTTGATGGTGCAGTTCTCCGTCGGGGCGTAGTTCTCGGTGCAGAAGATGTACTTGCGGGCCAGCCGCCGGATTTCGGAGCCGGCGCGGGCGATGTCGGCCGGGGCGATGTGCGACAGGCACCAGCAGGTCATGATCACGTCGAACCCGCCGTTGTCCTCGAAGGGCATGGACAGGGCCGACCCGGTGGTGACGCGGTTGCCCACGCGCTGCCGGGCGCGCTCGGCGGCCTCCGGGATCAGCTCCAGCCCCCACACCCGGGTGAAGCCGAGGGAGCGGAGCAGCACCAGCTGGTTGCCGACGTTGCAGCCGACTTCCAGGACGAGGGCGTCCCGGGGGATGTCTTCGAGCATCCCCTTCACGATGGCGGTACGGCTCACCCCTCCGGTCACCCGCTGCATCCAGAGCTCGTCGAGCTGCCTGGGCTCCAGCACCCAGCCGGCGCTGTACTTCTTCCCGTGCTCGCCCAGCCACTTCTGCTCCTGGGCGGTCCTGGCCAGGGTCATCTCACTGCCCTCCCTGCAGGCGGTAGTCGAGGGCGTGGACCTTGCACTCCCGGGCGCCGCACTGCTGGCAGGCGGAGATGCCCAGCTGCCGGGCCTCGTTGGCGGCGATCTTCCAGCCGCACTTGGCGCAGACCAGGACGGGGTTGTTGGCCAGGGCGGTGCGGTTGCGCTCCCGCCACTGGCGGTCCTTCTGGAGCATCGACCGGACTTCCTCTGGATCGGCGGGCATGGTCATCTCCTTCCCCTGAGGTCCGACAGGCGCTTCTGGCGGGTCCAGAAGTCCTCCCCCGCGCCGGTCTGGACCCGGCGGCGGGACGGGACCACGATGCGCTGGTTGATGATGCCGGGCTCGGCGGTCTCCCCGGCGCGGCGGCGCGGGAACGGGCACAGCTCGGCCCCGGTGTGCCGGTCGGTCTTGAAGGCGTCCGACAGGCAGTCGGGAATGTCCTTGCGCCCGCCGGAGTTGGGGCGGAAGCGCAGGTACTGGTGGACAATCAGGCCCTCCGGCCGGCCGTTCTCGATGCGGATCAGACTGCGGTCCAGCTCGTCGGAGAACCAGTAGCTGCCGCCCTCGAAGAAGGCCTGGGTCGAGATGATGCGGGCGTCCTTGCTCTCGGTGGTGCGGCCCATGACCCACTCGATCTTGACGTGCAGCTGGCGCTGGATGGCCTCGCGCTCGATCATGGAGCCGAAGTTGTCGTTGATCGGAATCTTCTCCATGAGCGCCTTGCGGGGCAGCCACTTGATCCACATGGACATGAAGTTCTCGACGTAGACGTGGGGCGGCCCCTGCCAGACCAGGCCGTCGAGGACGTAGCACTTGTTGAGGGAGTCCTTGCCGATGACGAAGATCACCGAGTCGCAGCCGTTCTCGGTGGTGGCCGTGTCGGTGAGCATGTAGACGTTGAGCGTCCGGGGGATGTCGGTCTTGGGTATGATCCGGAAGTGGTCGCGCTTGAAGATGGACGTGTCGTGCCCGAATGGTTCGTTCATGTACTGGCAGGCAAATATGTAGGCGCCCTGCTCGATGCGCTTCTGGGCCAGGAAGCCCTTGGTGAAGTGGGCGAAGCGCGGGGTGCCGTCCTTGTTCTCGGCTTTCTCGACCATGACGTCGTAGGGCATCATGTCCGGGGTCTGCTCGGCCGGGGGCAGCGAGTCCCAGAGGTGCTCCAGCTCGGGGTTCTTGGCGATGATCGAGCCGTAGAGGTCCTCGTCGTCGTAGCGCGTCCCGCAGATGATGATGGTCCCGTCCGGCTCCAGGATGGACAGCAGCAGGCGGTACCACTGGAGGGTCTTCTCGATCTGGCCCTCGGTGAGCGTGTTGCGCTGGGAGACGGGGTCGTCCACGATGATCAGGTCGTAGTGCATCCCGACCTTGGTCACGTCGATGCCGGCCGAGGTGAGGGTGGCCTCCTTGCGGGTGTGATCGGTGCGCATGGCCACGGTGATGCGCTCGGCGCGCCACTGACGGCCGAGGCGGCCCTCGGGCATCCAGCCGGTGCCGAACACGGAGTGGAGCCCCTTGTTGTTCTCGAAGATTTTCGCGGCGACGGCGACATAGTCCTTGGAGTTGGAGTAGGTCTCCGAGGCGTAGAGGATGCGGATGTTGGGGTCCTTGACGATGCGCTTGACCACGTAGGAGCACAGGTAGGTGGACTTGTAGGAGCCGCGCGGCATGTTGACGATCTTGCGGCGCGACGGCGAGTGCAGGAACTCTATGAAGCGGTCGTAGATTTCACTTCTGTACAGTTTGGTGTAGCCCAGCAGGTGGCAGAACTGGAGGAAGGCATCTGGGGCGTCCTTCAATAACTCGTCCCGCGTCAAGGTCGGCGAGGAGCCGCTCAGTCTCCTCTGGAGTTCCTGGGAGACGAATTCCGGTAAGTTTGTATCGCAGCCGGGAGACGACGATTTCGTTGGGGACGCACTCTCGGACGGCGTTGACGACTTCATTGAGCAGGTGCCCGATCAGCCTGATTGGCACCGTCACCTGTTCCTGCGGGTTCTGGTACTGCTTGCGGAGCTCCTTGCGGACGGTCGAGCTCAGGCCCGTTCCGTACTTCCGGCGCCGCCACTCGGTTCGCTTTGCCATCCAGAATCCCCCGCAGTTTGGCGAGCAGCTCGTCGCCGTAGGGCATCTTGTCGCCGGGTTTGACGGCGTGGTTCTCCATCAGGAAGGTCATGAGCGGAGCGGACATGGCCTGCATGGACTTGACGCCGCGCACCAGGCACATGGGGCACCACCCGCCGTAGACGACGGAGCGGGCGTTGCAGAGCTTGCAGCGGACGGCGTGGAGGGTCTTGCTCATCGTCGGCTCCCCATGTAGATCAGGATGAACGGGACGGACACGAAGAAGATGGCGAGGATCACCGGATGCCCGCTTCCCAGGCCTGGATTTGGATCAGGAGCCGGTTCAGGCAGCACATCTTGAGGCTCTTGACCAGCTTGCCGTCGACGTATTTCTCGGCGATGACGCGCCGGCCGATGACGTTGAACCGGAACTTCCAGCCCATTTTCTCGAACTTGGCTTTGCCGCCCTTGTTGAATGAGTGGGTGGGGCCGACGTGGACGGACATCAATCCTCCGTATTCTACCCAGAGTCACCATAACTTACGACCGTAACTTTGTCAAGAATTTTCCGATTTTCCGCTTGCATTCCTGGCGGCTTGGGGTATAGTGAAGGTGTCGACGTGAGGGGTCGTTCCCCTCGGCGGGAGTAGCCAGAAAGGTACGCAAGTGCGGTTGAAGTGCCCGGACAAACTTCGCCTTTCTGGACGCCCCTCGCGGGCAACGTCGCTGTGGGGCGGGGTAACGACCCGCCCGACCTTCAGGACCCCCGGCCCCATCGAGGCTGGGGGTTCTTCATTTACGCCTGGGGTGGTGTCAGCCTTGAGCCTGGACCGAAAGGTCTCGGCCAGCCGGTGCAATCCCGGTCCCTGGCCTCAGTCAAGACCGGCCCGTCAGAACGACATCCGTGAGGGAACTCCGGCCGAACTCAATGTCCACCATCCGGCGCGGACTGACCAGGCACGGAGATTGCCACGGCTGGCGGGCCGACGATCTTTTCAGGGCGAGCGGTACCCAGGCGGGAACTCCCTGACCGCAAGGTAGTACGTCGTAGGGGCTAGGCTCCGCCGCGACGAAAAAGCAATGGCGGGGAGGGGAAACCTCGGGCAGGCTCCCTTCAGGAAGTGGGAACGTCCAGATTTCCACATTTTCCCTCTCTCTTACCTAAGCCATTGGCTTGGGGGGAGGGGGGGTGTTCCTGGGACTCACCGCTTTGGAAGTTGGAGGTACGGATGACTTGGAAGAAGCTGATCGAAGTTACGGAAGACGTCCTTGGGGCTGGGATGTCAAGGAGAGGCGGTTGGAGCCGGGACCAGCTTGAACTGCTGGGGGTTGAGTGGGACGACGAGCACCAGACCCCATTCAAGGGCTGGAAGGACAAGGTTCTTGGCCGGATGTGCACCCAGGACGAGATCGAGGAGTTCATCTACTTGAAAGATAAGCACTTAATTCGGCGCCGAGACAAGAAGGCGAACGCAAAGTCGCAACTGTCGCTCTTCTAGGGGGATGCCTATGAGCCGCGCCCGCCGGATGAAACGGAAGCTGCTGAAGCTGTGGATCAAGACGGTCAAGTACCACGTCATAGAGCTGTCGGAGCTGAAGATGCCGTTCTTCGACATGCTGAAGGAGGACGCAAATGCCCAAGGGACTTGAGCTTAAGATCGGCGAGTACGGCCCGTACTCCGTTTTCGTGTCGTACACCGACGAGAATAAGCGCGGCCCATGGCGGGAGATCGTGCTGCTCAGAGGCCCCGGCGTAGACAAGGTGTTCTGTCGGGACCGCCAACATGGGTTGGACACCGCCCTCTTGATGGAGACGGCTTTCGACGCGGGGAGGGTTTCACGTGGAACCAAGACGTAAGTGACCAAACGATCCGGTCGTGCGAATTTGAGTAGGACGTAAAGCACCAAATCAATCGCTCTTGCGAATTTAAGGCCCCCGGAACCCTGTCTTGAGGGAGGGGAGGGGAATAGTAAGGGGAGGGGAGGGAGCGTACTTGCTTCCGGTCCCTATCTGGGTCCCATCCGGCCCGGTTTCCTACCACCCTTTTCCAGGAAGGACCCCGCCAAGAATTTTGGACTCCTGGGGCGCGGGAGGGGACCCGGATAAGTACTAATGGGACCCTTCGGGGATTTCCGAACTACCCTGGTAGGTATCTAGTTCGGGGACTGTTAGTTTGCTGAGCTTGAAGAAATATCTGGGGTGTGAGCACGACTTCCGCTCATTGCCGATTTCCGCCGGCCCGGCTTCGGCGAGGGTCGGCGAACCGGCCCAGGGAGTGCAGAGCGTGCTGAGCACGCAGGAGGCCGAACATGGCTGGGTTTAATCTGGAGAAGT
The DNA here is from genome assembly GCA_025459125.1 of Planctomycetota bacterium. Classification (GTDB taxonomy): domain Bacteria; phylum Planctomycetota; class Phycisphaerae; order Sedimentisphaerales; family Anaerobacaceae; genus PLanc-01. The sequence goes on from JALORE010000215.1 coordinate 6,724, forward strand.
ACTTGGCAGTGGCCAAGCAGGCTCAGGTAAGCGGCGTCAGGGGGCTCAAGGGTGTGGGAGTGGGCAAGGTGCCCACCGAAGAGCTGGAGCCGACGGACGTGGTCATCGTGCTCCAGGGAGCGGAGCTGCTCCCGGAGGAGTACACCCCCAAGAGCGGCAAGAACAGCGGCAAGCACATGGTCAAGGGCGTCTTTGCCAGCACTGGCTTCGGGAGCATCCCCGTGGAGCTGGCAGAGGGGTTCACCGTCCCGCTGCGGTTCGACATGTCCATGCGCTCTGTCGAGGCTAAGCAGCTCAAGTAGGCCAGATAGGGACGGGGAGGGGGAAGTCTCCCCTCCCCTTTCCCTTCCTCCGCCGCAGAGCAGTCGTCGCAACCCCGCGTTACACCATACACTTTGGACACAGTGACACCGACTGTCACCCCATTGTGCATAGCTAGGAGGCCGATAATGACTGCGAAACCAGCGACCATTCAGGACGTAGAGCGCGAACTACGAGCCCTCCAGGACTTATCACAGTCATTCCAGACGAGCGATCTGGACGACGATGACAAGAGAGCCATCCGCGACCATTTCCAGCTCCTGGACGAACAGTTCGAGAAGTTCTTTGCCGACAACATAGCGACGGGGGAATAGGGCCATGATGGACACGGCAATCCCCGCCATTCTCAGCCGTGCTGGGTGCGTGGAAGTGGCCTGCTTGTTTGCCCGTGAGATTGTAGAGCATAACGGGCTGGACCGGCACAGCTACATGGTGGCCAAGATACGCCGCCGGCTTGACTTGGGCGGCTACTCCGAGGACGGGGCATACATGCCCATCGTCCTGCCGGAGTATGCACAGCCCCTGCCGGAGGACTTCTAACGTGCCCCTTTACCTGCCGCTGGGCCATGACGACGCGCCGCTGGGCGTTGCCATACACGCCGAGGGCATTGAACAGGCCGACGTTCTTGCCCATGAGCAGTATGGCGACGCCCTACAGCACGTCATCAAAGCGCCCAGGAGCATCCGGCTGGATGACCGGCGCACCATGCCACACCGCTCCCGCTTCAAAGCCAAGCCGCCATCCATGTACGCTGAGAGCAAGCTGCTGACGGGGTATGGGGTGTTCGAGCAGCCCGAGTGGAAAGCTGCCATCGACACGCTCAACCGCACTGAGTGGGACGAGATTCAAGCTGTCCATGCTGCGTTCGTCCGTCGCGCCAATAAGCTGGCCCAGATCGGAAAGACGGTGTTCTGATGAACCTGGAGCTGCTGGCTGCGCTTGCCCTCATGTTCTCCATGGGGTTCGCCGTCGGATTTCTGGTAACTGCCACGCTGATGGAGTGAGTTTCGCCATGATAACCATTGACTGTAACCTCCCGGGCAGTTACCCTCATCGACCGGCCTCCGTGGGGTGCGCTTACTGCCCGGGAGTTACCTTTGTCGGCCATCTGGACGGGGATTGTCCCCTCCAGGCCGGAGATAGCCGTATGTAGCCCGGAGTTACTACGGCTTACAACCGCTTTGGGGCTCAGCCCCGGAAGGAGTAATCACATGTCCGTCCGCATCAGCTTCGGCGCCAACACCCTGTCCCTGGAGGGCCAGGCCGGGCGCACCGTCGGCGACATCCGCGAGGATGCCGAGAACCTGCTGGGCCTGAGCGGCAACGAGGCCGCCAGGGTCAACGGCCAGGAGGTCTCCGACGACAAGGTGGTCTCCGAGGGTGAGGCCATCGAGTTCGTCAAGGTCGCCGGCTCCAAGGGGTAACACGCCACGCAGAGCAGCCCCCAGGGACACCTGGGGGTTAATGCGGCTGGCCGGTTGCAAGCCCGGCCCTTGAAAGGAGGCCTGAGTGCCCACCGACACAAAGCTCATCGAGGTTGACAACGGCGTGGTGCGTCTGGTACGGCGCATCGTGGAGAAAGAGGTCTCCGAGGAGGACTACACCAAGGCCCTGGCGGCATCGGCGCCCATCGAGACCGGTATCCTGCCGGAAGGGGCGCTCATGGTGGCCTGCAAGAACCGCACCCGCCTCATCATCCAGCAGATCAAGCCCCGTGAGTACCGCCTGCTCTGGAAGCCCCACCCCAGCCAGCGTCGCCAGGAGTGTATCGTCAAGCTGCCCTGGCTCCAGTGGTACGGCATCTTTGTGGCCGGCTCCTTCAAGGCCATCGGCGTGACCGCCACCACCGAGCCCATCACCCGGACCGACGCCCAAGTGCGCCTCCCGCCGCTCCCCAACATCTTCACCGACCGCAATACCATCTGCATGGGCGAGGTGTCATTCGCCACCGACGCCGACTGCTGGACTCGCATGTCCAAATCCGTCGACGCCGTGCTGTCCTCCGAGTGGAACTCCGACCTGCAACCCGACTGGCGGGCGCTGGGAATGATGGACACTGCCGCCGCCCGCGCCGCCCAATCCGCTGGCGACGACGCCGCCTTCCTCAAAGCCCAGGGCCTGGCCTACCTGGCCAAACTCTCCACCGAGAAACCGGACGAGCTCTGGACCGGCCGGACTGCCGACTGCAAGATGTTCCGGCCGATCACCGGCCCCGCCAATGGCACCATGTCGGCCCTGGTCGACTGGTACCTTGAGCGGCACCGCTGAAGGGGGGCGCCATGACACCGGCAATGAACGCAATTCTCGGGCTGCAACACACCAACTACATCCCGCTGGTGGATGCCATCGGCAAGCGTTACTTCCGGATGTCCATCCAGCAGCTCCAGGAGCTGGAGGGCAACATCGGCCAGCTCATCGTGGCCCAGGCCGTGATGTTCCTGAAGGCCAACTACAACCTACGGGAGGCCATCCCCCGGGATTCCGAGAGAGACGAGAGCCCCGAGGGGCCAATCGAGGCCCCCATGATCGAGGCGTTCCGCCGTGTCCGGGCCAGTCGGGTCAACAACCCCGCCAATGCCGGCGAGGCGGCCCCGGCCCCCAGAAGGAGGCTCTAGATGGTGCCCTTTGTGCTGCTGCCACCCGGCAAGACCCCCGAGGACATGGACGCCGAGGCCCTCAAGGACGGCAATACCGTCTACCACCTGATCGCCAAGGGCGGCGTCTACCTGCGCCACTGCAACGACCTGTACCACTCCGTCCAGGAGGCCGATGGCATCCCGTTCCTGGGCGAGGTCAAGGAGTTCTGCCAGATCAACTTCAAGCCCGTCCCGGTCACGATGCTCAACGAGATGGTCGCCTTCGCCAAGGAGGTCTACCGCATCCACAAGGGCGAAGCGGCCATGATCATGTACTACAACAAGACCGATGGCACCTGGAAATGGGACGTGCCCGAGCAGGAGACCTCCGTGGGCGGCCTGTCCGTGGACTACAAGCAGCCCCCGCCGCCCCCCGAGGGCTATAAGATGCTGGGCTCCTGCCACAGCCACGGCAACGCCGCCGCTTTCCAGTCCGGCACCGACCAGAACGACGAGCTCAACTTCGACGGCGTCCACATCACCATCGGCAATCTGGAGACCAACGTCAGCGTCCACGTCCGGCTCTGCATCGCCGGGGCCGGCTGGACCGTCAAGGACGAGAGCTGCCTGCTGGAGAAGCCCCCGGAGCCCAAGATCGACGTGAAACAGGAACTTCTCGACCGGGTCAAGCCCCGGACAGTGACCACCTACGGGGGCAGCGACTACTCCCGGTACTCCACCCCGGAGGACCCGGAGAAGTGGTTCAAGAGCATCATTCCCCCGGAGGACGAGGAGCCGCCCACCGCGGAGTACATGAACGGGGTGTTCCGCGACGGCAAGCGCATCTCGCCAATGGACGCCACCGACTCCGAGTACGACTACATGGGCGAGGGTTGCTGGTGGGCCGGCGAGTACTTCATCAAGATCGGCCGCAAGAAGGGCGCCTGGCGACTGCTCTGCAAGCCCGACCGGGGCAAGCTCTGGAAGGCCTGGAACGACCTCCAGAAGTGGCGGCGCGAGGACATCGTCGACAAGTACGAGAACAAGAACCAATTCCGGCTGCTGCTCACCACCATGTCGGACAAGTGCAACCTGGCCAAGGTCGCCAAGAAGGCCGGCAAGGCGCTGGCCCGCGAGAGCGCCAAGAACTGGTGGGAGGCCAACAAGGGCGGCGCCGATAAGCGGCTCCACGAGATGAGCGACGACGAGTACATGAAGGCCTGCTACGAGGAATACGCCGAACGGACAGGAGGTGACTGTCAATGAGATTCGAGACCATCCACGTCATCGGCTGCGGCGGCATCGGCTCCTGGCTCCTGCCGCCACTGGCCAAGTTCCTGGACTCCCTGGACTCCGCCGAGCGCCCCAAGCTCGTGCTCTGGGACGGCGACAGGGTCGAGGAGCACAACTGCGTCCGCCAGAACTTCTACCCCTCCGACGTGGGCGCCCACAAGGCCGAGCTTCTGGCCAGGGCGACCGGCGACATCTACGACAACCTGGACGTCGACTGCCAGCTCCGTTACTGCGGAGCGGCCCACATGAGGGAGTTTGAGAACTCGCTGGTGCTGGCCGGCCCCGACAACCACAAGTGCCGCGACAACATCCTGAACTGGGTGGCAGTTGACGGCGGAAACTCCGCTGTCATCGGCGGTAACGAGAAGAGCGACGGGACAGTGCTGTACTTCGGGTCGCTCGGCGCCGTGGAACAGATACGGGAACGCTTCCCGGAAATCGAGGCCGCCGACGACGGCGACCGGGCCGAGATGTCCTGTGCCGAGCTGGCTGCGCTACCCGGCGGGGAGCAGACCATGGTGGCCAACTTCATGTGTGCCGCCATCATGTTCCAACACGCCGTCACCCTGCTGACCAACGCCACCAAAGAGCCGCCCATCGTGACGTACTTCGACTGCATCAAGGGCACCCAGCGCACCATCGAGGAGGAATAACATGCTGGCCGTGGCCTACGTGCCCCACGCCACCCATACCACGGACGACGCCGCCATACAGCGCCTCCGTCGAGGGTATGTCACGCTAAGAGCAAGACGTCCGTCCATCGAGACGCGCTTCCTGGCGACCCTCTCCGACTTCAACGCCGAATCCGAACTGGCGCGATGGGCCGAAATGACCGGGGAACGGCTGGACGTAATGAATTTCTCCGACAGCTTCAACGGCTCCGTCCTGCGGAGCATACTGCTGGACCATTTCCGCGATTGGCGGGACGAGGTCGAGCTGGCCGACTCAGATGGAATCTGGGACGACATCAGAGAACGTCTATGCACCGACTGCGATGAAAGCGACGGCTGTAGCGAGAATTGCCAAAGGGCCTACCAGATGTACGACGATCTGGCCCGGGACCGAAGCGACCTGCATCTGGAGTACCTGGCGCAGTTCTTCCCGAAGTACAGCCAGCGCCGCGACAATCTCGACGAGCAGATCATGCGGCGCCCGCTATTCGGCCTGGGCCACTCCGGCAAGTACCGCCTGGAGACCATCGGCTACATCGCCCGGAAGATATGCACCGGGTGCTCCAGCGGCTGCCAGGAGTGCGCCCGTGACCGTGGCCCCACGGACAGCCGCTGGCTCTACACCCGATGGCCGGAGCTGCTGAAGAGGTACGCGCCCCGTGGCCGACGTATCGAGGCGACGATCATCGACGACAACGTGAATATGTGGGCCACCACTGGCGCCAACATAGGGACGATGCGCAATATCACCTACCAGTACGTCCCCGACCCGGAGACGATCACCGCCACGGAGGTCGCCGCCCGGCAACAGGAGCAGATGCGCATGGAACAACAGCGGGCGCGAGAAGAATTCATAGCGCGGATGCGCTGGATGGAGAACGTTACGCCCATCCCGCCCCTCGGAGGACCCGCCAATGGCAACGCCTAAGTGGCACGACGGGTGCAGCCAGTGCTGCCTGGACTGCGCATGGCGGCGCACCGGACGGGGCCATTCACACTGCCTGGGCTACATGGACCCGCGACGGGCACCCAATCGCTTCCCCAGACCGTGCCCGCACTGCTACCTCTCAACGAACGATGGAAAACGAGAAACGCCGTGCCCCTACTTCCGGCCCAAGCCCGCGCTGGTTGCCCGGCAATTCGGACGGATGGATTCCGTGGCCTGCGAGCATTTGTGGGGGCGCATCGGCACCGAGAAACTGAACGCCGTTGCGTGGTGCTGTCGGTGCGGCATGGTCCGGATGGTCACCGAAACAAGCTCGCTCATGACCAGCCTGTGGAGGCTGGCAAAGGCGGGGCAGACGCCGACGGAAATGGTTCCGCTTTCGGCAAAGAGAAGGAGGTCACCACGTGCCAGGAAAACCGAAGAACCATCGGGCCGAGTGGTCCGCGCAGGAGCTGGAAGACCTGCGTCGTGAGGTCAAATTCCTTCGGGACATGGACAAGAGCGTACACGTTGCCTGCAAAACGCTGCGCTACAAGTTCCGGCGCAAGCCCCGGGCTCTGGAGAGCATGTACTACCGGATACTACGACGGGCGCAGCCGGCCACGCCCGTCACCCCGGGCTGCTACATCGCCATTGCCAAGGGCGGCGACCGCGAATATCATGTGAGCCCCACACCGGCAGAGTTGCTGGCCGACCTGGGCGACATGGCGGCGGACATGACCAAGTTCGACGTGTACAAGGCCACCCCGGTCGAGGTTGTGAGGGAGACCACGGTCACGGTCAAGGAGGTCTGATGCCCAAGCCCAAGCTTCACGTCTCGCATATTTCCATGGGTGCGCGTTGCGGAGAACAACTCCGCCGGTTCCTTGCCGGAGAGAGAATCCCGCCGGGCATCGCCGCCATCGTGGGCACGGCCAACCACAAGGCGGACGAGCAGGACATGACCGCCAAGCTCAAGGGCGAACCCCTCACGGAACTGGGCGCGTCCAACGAGCTGGTGGCCACGGTCACAAACTCCCTGTGGGGAGAGGGCGTGTTCCTGTCCGAGGACGAACGCCAAACACCGGAGCCCAAACTCCGTGGCCTAGCCGTGGAACGGGCCGTCCGGCTGAACACCGTCCGCCGCAACGTGCTGGTGCCCCAGATAAACCCCAAAGCCGTGGCCCGCAAGTGCGTACTGGAGGTCGAGGGTTTCGAGTACGACCTGGCCGGGGAGATCGACCTGGAGGAGCAGGACGACTCCATCAACGACCTCAAGACCAAGGCCAAGGCCCCGCCCAAGGACGAGGCCGACAAGTCCATCCAGCTCACCATGTACACCCTGTTCAAGTTCTACATCGACAAGGTCATGCCCCCGAAGGTCAAGCTCAACGTGCTGGTGGACAGCCAGCTGAAAACCCCGGGCAAGGTGAACACCCACGCCCTGACCCTGTCGTCCACGCGCTCCCCGGAGGAGCTGGAGGCCATGCTGCTGCGGGTGGCCAACTTCATGGAGTGCCTGAAGAAGGGGGTGTTCATGCCCACCAACCCGGACAACTGGTGGTGCTCGCGCCGTTTTTGTGGGTACGCGCCCACATGCCCCTATGTTAGGGGCATAAAGACGTTCGGGTGGGCGGGGGACCAAAAGGCAGTTGACTGATATGGACAGATACGTATGATATGCGCAGAAGGAGGGTCGATACCATGAGCGGCATCTACGCGCGGTACTTCAAGGTGCACACCTGTGTTCGGTGCGGAGAGTCGTTTACCATAGACCATCCCCGCCGGACACTTTGCCCAAGGTGCAGAGAGCGGCGATGCGCCAACTGCGGGAAGGAGCTGGTCGGAATTGGGGCGGGAAGGTTCGCTAACAATAAGCGGCGTTATTGCTGGAAGTGCCGCTGCATCGCCATGAAAAGGGCCGGAAAGCCCAGGCATGTGGCCATGAAGTTGGTCAGCTACGCCGGATACGTTCACATCTTCTACCCCGAGCACCCCAGGGCGCACTGCACCGGGTACGTACCAGAGCACATCATGATTGCCGAGGAAAAGCTTGGACGGCCACTTAAGTCAAACGAGGTGGTACACCACGCCAACGAAATCAGGAGCGACAACAGGCCGGAAAACCTCGTTGTCGAGACCAGGGGCGCTCACACAAAAAGGCATCACCCCAAAATTCTTGGTGCTAGATGGCCCAAGAGCAAGGTCTTCGGCTACACAGGAGGGGAATAGCATGGACAAGCATCTGGCTCAGCTAATTGGCAAAACCGTGACCACCCTGGTCAAATCCACGGAGGACATCGGCACGATCTACGGCCTGATGTTCAAGGACGGGACCATCGCCTGGATTATGCAGGACCCCGAAGGCAACGGGCCGGGACACCTTGACATCGCCCGGAACAGGAACAAGAAGGTGAAGCGTGATTAGCGAAGCGGACGACCTGATCTCCCGTCTGCGCTCGATGGCAAGGGCGGAGCATGATGACCTGAGCATCGGGGACGAGGCTGCAGACTGCATCGCCAAGCTGCGCGCGGAGGTGGAGAGGCTGCGGGGGGCGCTGATTGAAACACTTCCTCACATCTGTTCTGCGCTCTGCCCTAGCGTCAAAGGCACCCACGAGCAATGGGGGCATCATCGTATCTGCAAGTTGGTTGATGCCGCTCTCCGCCCCGCGCCGCCCCCTGCGGAGAAGTGCCCCGATTGTGGTGGCACAGGAATAACGCGCACAATTCACGGCGTCCACGACGAAGAAATAGACGCTTGCGAGAAGTGTGGCGGCCGTCCAGCGCCGGAAGGGAGAGGGAGATGATGGACTTCAAGAAGATCGGGGAGGCGGCGACCAAAGCTGATTACGCCCACCACTGCGCTACCAACGGAAAACCGCTTTGCACCGAGGAAGCAGTCACGGCTCGACATGAGGCCATCGGCCGCGCTGCGGTGGCGGCGATGATTCCGGCGACACGCGACATCCCGCATCTCCATCTGTTTGAAATCTGTGCCAATCAGTGCCCCTTCTACGGCAATGACGAGGAAGAAGGATACTCGTGCTCAATCTTCCTATGTGAGATCCGGAAGGAACCCGAGCCTCACATGCGCCCCGGCCCATCATGTCCCGCCCACAAGGAGGCTTCACATGATTAGCGAGAGCGCCCGCGTGGCCGCAGAGATGATGGGAGGGAAGCCATGAAGACCAAGAAACTGCCAAATTGCCCAGTCTGCAATACTCCAATGCTGCAAAATAACCGGCCACCAAAATCATGGGTGAGTTGCCCCGATTTTGCATGCGTGGCGCATCGACTGCTCCTGCCTATCAGGGTGGTCCGCGCCCTCGCCCCTAAGGGGAAGGTGGTGGCGGAGGGATACACCCGGCCGTGTTACCTATACTGGCGCGGTTGCTACGCGGCTACGGTGACAAGAGAGGCTTCCGACCAGTGCTGGCGGATAAAGTCCCGAAAGAAACTGTCTGAGTGCAAGAAGGCAAAGTGTGATGGCAACTGCCGCCGCGTCGAGATTAGGGAGGTGAAGCCGTGAGCATCGCAGAAAGCGGCCTCCGCTACATCGCCGAGGCGCCGGCATACGAGTATGGTGGGTTCAACCCGCAGACGGTGCGAATCGCTAAGGCCGCGCTGCGGATGATCGGCCGCCTGCGTCGCCAGAATGGCGTCTGCCGCTGGCGCGAGGACGCCGACGGCGTTTGGGAAACATCCTGCGGCCAGGAGTGGCAGTTTGAATCCGGTGGCATCAAGGAGAACCACGTCCACTACTGCCACTACTGCGGCAAGCGGGTGAAGGAGGTGAGGGCGTGAGCCTCGAAACCGTAAGCCAGCTCATCAAGGAGCGTGACGCCTTTCGCGAACACCTCAGGCAGGCCCACCTCCGGAACGATGAGCTGTTCAGGAAAAACACCGAGATGTACGCGCTGATCCGCGACATGTCCAAGGTGTCGACCGACATCGCGGAAGAACTGGTCCGCATCAAGGAATTCCTGGCCCAGATTAAGGAGGGTACGCCCGGATGACCAAGAAGGATTTCATCGCCCTGGCCGACGCCATACGTGAACACCGTAAGGATTTCGGCGACGGCGCACTGGCCTGTCTGGCTGATTTCTGCTACAATAGGAACCCCGCCTTCAAGCGCAGCCGATGGCTCGACTACATCGACGGAGTGGTGGGGCCGAACGGAGGGAAGCTACATGCGATCCGGAGCGGATACATGCTGCATAAACTGCGCTAAGCTGACGTGGTGCCGGACCCACCAGACCCGGCAGCGCCAGCCATGCACCGACCAGCGCCTGTGCAACACCGCATGGTGCACCGTGTGCCCAGCCTGGACGAGGTTGGTATGTGCCGACCCGTCGCAGATGCTGTTGCCCCTGAAGGAGAGGTCCGATGGAGAAAGAGAACCTGCCCGTGAAGCAGCCGGAAGTCCTGGCGGTGGAGGCCGTGCCGCTGGTGGAAGCCCAGACCAGAGCGGAGATCGACATCCAGATCGCTACTGCGCGGAGATATCCGAGGTCCTTGGCTGTGTTCAGACGCCAGGTGCTGGAGATGGCGACCCTCGACCAGGAGACGGCCGAGAGCTGCTGGTACGTCCTGCCCAGGACGGACCGGGACGGCAAGCCAATCCAGGGGCCGTCGGTCCGGTTCGCTGAAATCGTCCTGTCCTGCTACGGCAACCTGAGGGCAGCCACCCGGCCCAGCTCGGTGGACGAGGACAGCGTCACTGCCCAGGCCATCTGCATGGACCTGGAGAAGAACGTCGGCGTCCAGATCGAGAACAAGCGGCGGATCAAGGACAAGTACGGCAAGCGATACTCGGACGACATGATCCTGATGACCACCAACGCCGCCGTGTCCATCGCCCTGCGCAACGCCGTCTTCCGCATCGTGCCCAAGGCCATCTACAAGAAGGTCCTGGACGAGGTCAAGACCATCGGCATGGGCGACGGGCGCACCATCGAGGCCACCCGGCAGGCCATCGTCGAGCACTTCAAGAAGATCGGCGTGACCATCGAGCAGCTGTGCGAGCTCCTGACCAGGATGACCGACAAGCCCCACAAGGGCCTGGAGGACATCTCCCTGGAGGACGCCACCATCTTGAGGGGCATCGCCAACGCCATCCGGGACGACCAGGTGACCATCGAGGAGACGTTCGGCAGGCAGGCCCCCATCAGGGCAACCATCCCGGCCTCGGCGCTGAAGGCCGGCAAGACCGAGGAGCACACCCACCCCAGCGTGGCCCCGACCAAGACCAAGAAGGAGGCCAAGTCCACGGCCCAGCAGATCGCCGACGCCCGCAACGAGCTGCGCAACCTACTCAAGAGCATCGCCGACGACGGTCTGGCGGTGGACATGGATGGCATCATGTTCGGCTCCGGCATCGACAGCGTCGACCGGTGCGAGGACGTGGCTGCCATGCAGAAGGCGATCAAGGAGCTCAAGGAGGCCATAGCCGGTGCTGGTGCCTAACCTGCAAGGGGTGGACTTCCTGCCGGTGCAGAAGTACGTGCCCAGCAGTATGCGAAACCCAGGCAGGGTGGTCGTCCAGTTCCAGCAGAAGGGCGAAACGGTCCATAAGATCGAGGTGCCGGTCCCGATCAGAACCATGGCCAACGTGTTCATAGCGCCCAGCCGCTTTCTGGTGCTGGTGGTGGAGGTGCGAGAGTGAAACTCAGTCTCGACATGCTGAACGCCTACGAGGAGTGCCCGCAGATGTTCAAGCGGCGCTACATCGACGGCATCGACGAGGTGCCGACGTGGCGCTACATACAGGGGCGCTGCCTGAAGGCCGCGCTCCATGCGGACCTGCGGGCTCGGATGAACGGGGGCGCCGGATTGCAGCTGGCCCAGATGCTGGACCATTACGACCGGCTGCGCAACGAGCTGCTGCTCCAGTGTGAGTTCGTCATCAAGCCCGGTGCCATCAGCGGGTTCCGGGGCCACGCCGTCCGGATGCTGGGGCAGTACCTGATCCAGGAGGCCCCGCTGCTGCACCCGGAGCAGGTTGACGTGATCGTCTCCAGGAAGCTCGACGAGAACCTGGAGCTGGAGTGCAGGGTGGACGCCGTGTCCAACAACGAGATGTACATGTACGCGTTCCACTTCTACAAACTGGCCCGGCGGGTCATCTACAACGACAACGGACTGCTGATGGCCTCGATGATAACCGGGTGCGCCAACACCGTGCTGCTCCAGCTGATCCTGCGGGCCGGGTTCTACCCCCGGCGATACAACATATTCTTCCACCCCAACAAACTGCAATGGTTCGAGCGGATGGTGCGGCTCGTCGCCGACTCCATCGCCAAGGAGGCCTTCCACGTCTGTCCCATGTACAGGAGCGTCTGCACACCCAGATGCTGCCAGTTCTTCTACGTCTGTAGAGGGGGAGTCGAAGAATGATAACCACCGGACTTCGGATGGAGGAGTGGGTGATCTGCCTGGGGTGCGACCGGGTGATCGACAAGATCGTGACGTCGCCGGAGACCCATGGGCGGCTGGTCCACAAGGCCATTGATCGCCATCGCTCCAATTTCTCGGCACATGCGTCGTACCGGGTAATCCCGTCGCCGAAACCGACACTGCTGAAACCAAAAAAGAGCGGGCAAACCATTGACCAGGACGGCGAGGAAGAGTAGACTGTAGCCGTGCCAGCAAGAATACCGGACGAGACCATCGAGGCCATCCTGCAAAGCAGAAGGCTGGGCCGGGCCGAGTTGTGCGCCGAGCAGGTCGACAGGTGGCTGAAGAAGCTGGTCACATGGTACACCGCCGACAAGCACCTCCAGGAAGACCTGGCCCAGGAGTGCCAGCTGTACTTTCTGGAGACGGTGTACCGCTGGATAGAGCAACGCGAACCCAAATCCGTCCGGGCCAGCCTCGAAATCCTGATGAACCGCAGAATCCTGTCGATGCTCCGCAACAACCGCGTCCGATCCGGGGTGAAGAAGGAGCGGATGAACGTGAAAACCGAGGAGCTGTCCGACTTTACGGGGGTATATACCCGGGAGACCATCGAACGAAACTCACGGCCACGGCAGAAGGCCATATTGGACCTGTTCATGAAGGGGTACTCGACGACCGACGTGCAGCATATCCTGGGCTTCGACCGAAAGACGATCCAGAACGTCAGAGCGACGATGGTGGTGTAGGGTGCCGGTGCTGAAGGCATTGCTTGGTGGCATTGTCGCCGGCTGGCTGGTCGCCGTCGTCTTTGGAGGACGCGATGATTCAGGCAAGGATGTTCGTCGCCGAGTCTGGCCCCTTCGTTGGCTTGATGCTATTCGAGGACGACAAAACGATTCAGGAACGAGGCGACGCTTTGCTGAAGAACTGGAAAGACGCATATCCGAACGTGAACGTCGAGGCTGAAATCCGGAAGGCCCACTCCTGGCTGATATCGAACCCCCGACGCCGCAAGAAGAACCTGAGCAGATTCCTGAACAACTGGATCAAGTCCGCATCCAGGCAACCGGAGAACACCTGGTCGGCATCGGCCCGGGTGATGGCCGACGCCATGCGCCAGGCCATGGGGTGACCGATGCAGTTCGAGGAATTCGTTTCCAAGTACGCCGTCCACTTCGGTCCGCTGCCGGCGGACATGGCCGACAAGGTCCAGCTCAAGGAGTGGGGCGTGTTGGTCGACGCCATCCGGCCGGACCGGCTCGACACCCTGATCGAGCGCATCTCGGTGACCATGGGCAAGTCGATCAAGAAGCCCCGCATCCGGGACTTCCGGGCGGCCCTGGCAGACATGGACCAGCCGGTCACCCCCATCCACGTCCAGGGCTGCGGGTTGTGCAACGACACCGGGTACCTCACCGTGTTAGGATGGATAGATTCCACCAAGGAGTTCTACGACGAGTCCCGGTACAAGGTGGGTAGCATCGGTAACAACTCCAGGCTCTACCGGGTGGCGGCGCCGTGCAAGTGCTCCAAGGGCAGGAAGATTGCCATCGACGCCGGGTACAACCCGGCCGTCCTGGCGACGTACCACGCATGGTTCGACGGGTTCATGGGCGAGTGCCGGCTGACCGGGCAGGACCCAAGCGACCGGATGAGGGAGCTTGAGCACACATCGGTCGAGATGTTCGGGTACTGGCCCACGCCCAACAACACGAAGAGGCCGCCAAACCCATCAGAATTGCCCCAGGAGGCCCCGCCAAGGCCAATGGCTACCGTCGCATGTCCGCCGGTAGATCGTTCGCCTCCGATAACTGCTGATGACTCTGGCCCTAACTGGTAGGAGGTCTGGGATGGCTGTTTCACGAGCTTGGTTCAAGGACGGGAAGCTGGTCCTGTTCATCGCCGGCAAGCCACAGCCCAAGGAGCGCCCTCGGAAGGGGGCGAACGGCAACATCTACACGCCACGCAAGACCCAGAAATACGAGGACTTAGTGAAGCTGATGGCCCACACGCAGCTGCGCACCCCGTTCAAGGAGGACGTATGTGTCCGAATAGAGATCACTTACGACAAGCCCAAGCAGCCCAGGCACGACTTCCCGTGGGAG
>JALORE010000216.1 GCA_025459125.1 Planctomycetota bacterium
GGAAGCGGCGCTGCTGTGCAACGTCGCGCTGCGCACCGGCCAGAAGCTCACCTGGGACCCGAAGAGCCTCAAAGCGCCCGGCTGTCCCGCGGCCGACGCCTTCCTGCGGCGCGAGTACCGCCGGGGCTGGACGCTTTGAATTGATGATTTACGATTGAGAAGCGACGGCCCTGTTCGTAGCGTACCCGTAAGGGCATAAGGGTTTGTGGTGTGCTCGTAAGACAAAGGGCATGGAGCATAACGCCTCACGACGTTACCAAGAGCGAGTCCGCTGAGACGAAAGAGCCGAAGAGGTGGTTGGAGTACAGAGGACAGACTCACGCAGGGCATGGCTTTGGCCCTATGAAAGTGGGACTAAGAGCCAATCCCTAAGACGGCTCGCGGCGTGTTGCTTCACGTGGCGAATGGGTTGCATCAGATTAAGGCCAAGCACCGCCACGCGGACTGGCCCGTCAACAGGGTTCGTTGAGAATTCGTATCGGTCGATGAGCGCACTGGCATCTCCGCCTTCTTCCCAGAACGGTACGATGAAGAATCCGCGTGATGCTTGCGTCAACCTCATATACACGTAAAGCTGATTCCAATCAGAGGAGTTGATTCTCGAACGGACTACATCCATATCTATCACATTGGAGGCTTGCTCATCGGAAGGGCTCTCTACGACTTCCTTGTACTTCGCATCGCCCACGGCATGAACACCCTTTGAATTTGATACAACAATGTCCGGTTTACGGTTCTGATCCTGGGCTCCTTGCAGAAAAGGATATTCCCTTTCGGGTGGCATGAGTCTGTGGGCAGAGGTCGGTAACGCCGATCGTACCACAACCCTGGCAAAACGCTCAAAGACGTCCTCGGCATCGAAAGCCAGCGGCGGGGCTATACCCCCGGTGGCAGGCAAATCCATGCCCTGAACAATGATTCGCGCCCATGAAAGAGCACGCCGGTAATATCGAGAGGTACGGCCAAGTCGAGCTTTCTGGAAATCGCTGGAGGTGATGGGCTCTTCGGAGACGGGGCCGAACCAAGACGCGATGGGGTTGAAATGCTGGCGAACCGAACTGAACGCATCCGTGTCCAGGGACCGTGCAGCACGCTCCAAGCCACGCACTGCCGCCCATAGTATTCTGTTGTCCCAGTTGTCGGGGGTAAATTCCTCCCACCGGCAGGGAAATCGGTGGGATCGACCTTTCAGGCAATTTCGCGCATAGCCCTGCAGATGCAGGTGCCCACGCAGCCGGCTTTGCAGCTCCCCTTCCTCGGGACGATAATACGACCGGAAGTCGCGCCGGCAGAGCTGTTGCAGCAACTGCCCGTAGTAACCAGCAAGGAATAGCGCGAAACGTGATGCACCCCTCCTGCCTTCCAGACCAACCGGAACTGCGAAATCCTCATCGCCAGATGTAAGAGCCATCAATTCGAGGAATCGTAACAAGCCGAGATCCGGGTTTGCGCCAGACCCTTTGGGAACGATCAATAGGAGATGTGGCTTGCTTTCATGCACGTAGGGCAGTAAACCGACATGGTGGGAAGCTTTGATGCAAGGCTGAGCACCCTCAAAAGCCCTTGTCAGCCATTTACGTTGCAGATATGGGGCCAGCTCAGACGACCCGAATAGAATTGGTCCGGATACTGGCTCAGCGCACGCCTGGTACTCAGTCAGCACTATCTCTTGCGGCAAGTTGTCAGGAGGGGTCTGCAATTGCCATCCCTCTCACCCGCTGGCGAGTGCTTCGCCCAGTGTCTCTGGGAACCTACCAAGGAATTCGGGACCCAAATTGAGCAGTTGGGCGTATTCACGGAGCAAAGGACGCACCTGGTTTTCCCACTTCATTTCGACCTGCCGCTTATTCTCTTCCAGAGACGAGAGCGGCGGTGTGGGAATGAAGTAGGACTGACCCACACCGAGTTCGGCGTCCCACTCTCCTTCTTGCCCGAGGTCGGAATTGACCCTTTCCATCAGCTGCGCAAGTTGCTCGCCGTAATCAGCATCCCCAGCGTTCTTCCATTCATTCTTAACGACCTCAGAGCTTGGGGGGAGGTGATATAGCGCAAACCGTCGGCGAATGGCAACGTCGATGTGGCCGATAGAGCGGTCGGCCGAATTCATCGTGCCGATCACGTACAGGTTGTCCGGAATCACAAGGTCAGAGCGATTCTCGAAGGTAAAGGGCAGCGTGACGCTGCTCCCGCGGTACTCCAGAGCATACACAAGTTCTCCAAGCAATTTCGGCAAGTTGCCGCGATTGATCTCATCGATAAGCAGGATCACCGGGTTCCCCGGGTGTTGTTCGGCAGCACGGCACAAACGAAGAAGAGGTCCCGTTTTCGCCTGGAAGCAGAGGATTCCTCCGGTAATAACGGGTTCAATCCCACCGATGAACTGCTCGTATTCATAGGAGGGGTGGAAGACGACAAGATCGAAGCGATTCTCCCGTCGAAACGCGTCCAATTTCCTCTCCGCATCCGCGTCTCGTTCGGGAGAAGGCGGTTCCGTCTGTTCTCCAATGTCTCTGGTCTGTTCCGGCGGGGTTTCGCGATTGAGCATCTTCAACGCGATTTGCCGAGCCAACCGAGTCTTTCCTGTGCCGGGCGGCCCGTAAATGATGACCTGGCGGAAGCACGTGAGTAGGTCAAGAAGATCATGAGCCATATTCTGCTCCTGCTTTCCTTTTGACACCGGCGGACTTCCGCCCACAACACTCTTCACCCATTCTGCATATCGAGCTTCTGCAGTTTGCCGGTCAGGCTTTGGCTTGTTGTGCTCATCCCAGAGACGAGGCTGCGGATATCTTCCAAATAGGTGGTTACCAATATCTCTCGCAATAGCTTGGGCCTCTTCGCTGCTCCAGTCACACCATTTCGATAATCGCCAGATCGTCTCCTTGGAAACAAAGCGATTCTCTACCGCATCGTTCAGTTCGCTACAGACCCGTTCGGGACCGTTCCTTCCGGTTCCTTGCAGTTGATTCAGCAGCTTGTCAAGTCGCAAGCGAAAACCAGGGGGCCATTCGCCTTCAAACTGAAGTCCATTGCCTTCATCTATCCAGGCCATGGGATACTCCATAAGTCGACAGGGACGGTCATCAAGTGTGTCCCCATCCCGTCTTGTTCTACGTCTCGTCTTTGATGCCGCTCCCGCTCATGCCAACCTCGCCCCATGTGTCCGGCCTGCAAGGGGCCTCAAACCAACTTGTCGCAGCTTCATCCGGAGGTGTCTTTCAGAGGAATACTACGGCAGGGGTGCGGAGAAAGCAAGTGAAAAAGGCGGGAAGGGACGAGTGACGGGCAGAGAGTGAGGAGGGGGCCAATGAACCAGACCGATCACCCGAGTATTCGTGGCACTCGTGTCAGTCGTGGTTAGAAGACCCGGATTCTCGCCTCTGCAGGAAGGACGCCAACGGTGAACACAGCACACCCTACTCGATTCGCCATCCGTGCGAACACCCCATTCAGCCCGCGCTACTCTGGGATCGGTTAGGGCTGGGTTTTGATCAACTGGGGCAGGTGGCCGGCGAGGCCGATGCGGTCGTCCTTGACGAGCAGGACGCCGGTGATGCCTTCGATGCCGAGGATGCGTTCGAGGGCGGCGTCTACATCGTCAACCGTCTTGACGAAGTTCGCGGCCTGCGTGGCGGCGGCGTCGGCGAGGGCGGCGTCTTTCGCGACAATCGTCGCCAGATCGCACTGGCCGAAGCTCATCGAGTGGCCCATTTTGCCGGAGGAGGAGCAGATCGCCAGCGGCGTTTCCTCCGGCCCGATGGAGAACGCCAGCCGATCCGCCAAGTCGGCGGTGCCGGTACCGAGAGCGACGACCACCGGTGCCGCCGCCTTGAGGTAGATGTCGCCGCCGTTGTCCACGATGGCCTCCGGGGCGCCGGCGGCCAGCGCCGCCTCGGCGGCGCGCTGCGCCATGGCGCCGGCGACCGCCGCCATAGGTCCGACCCCGGCCCGCCGGGCGGCCCAGGCCATGTGCCGGGCAATTTCCGGGGCCTCGGTCAGCAGTTCGATGGGCTCCAGGGTGCTCTGAAACTGCGGGTGGCGGGCGAGGTACTCCTCGAGAATCCGCCGTTGGCGGACGATCTCGCCGGCGACCGCGTCAAACTGGTCGCAACAGATGCGCAGGACCGCCTCGTGGTGGGTGAAGGTGCGATAGATACGTCGGCGGGGCTCGGGCATAAAAGAACAGGACCGTTGGGACCTATGGAACGGACACGACGTATGATATCAAAATGTCGAGGCGCAGGCGTTGAAGGGGCAGACGCGGATGCAGGCCAGGCACTCGATGCACTCGCCGTCGTCGAACGCCACCTGGCGGGTGGCCGGGTCGGCGAAGTGCAGGGCCCCGGTCGGGCAGTGGGGGACGCACTGGCCGCAGTGGGTGCACCGGTGCTCGTCCCAGGAAACGCCCTTGCCGGTGTGATTGATCGTGACGTTGAACGTGCGCAGGAAATCCATCGCCCCCTGAATGTCCTCTTCCGTGCCGGTCACGTCCAGCACCAGGTAGCCCTCTTCCTCCGGCGTCACCTTCGCGCGAAAGACATTCACGATGAGATTGTGGTCCTTCACCAGGTGGTAAATGATCGGCTTCTCGCACTCGCACTTCGGGAAGAACAGCATCAGCTTCTGCGTGATCATCTGACTCATAGGAGACCCCAAGTTTGAAGTGCGATGTTTGATGGTTGATTTTCAGATTCACAAATCACAAACCACACTTCTCACTTCCTACTTCTCTCGTATCACCAGCGGTTTCATCTTCGCATCCCGCGGCAGCGGGGCGATCGGCCGGCTCACCAGGAACTCGCCCCGGCGGATCTCGTCCGCCAGCAGGTGGGCGATCTCCAGGGCCTTGTGGTAGGACGACATGGAGCCGACGGCGACCTTCTTGCCCTCGATTTCGATCTCGCCGCGGCGCAGCTCCTCGTAACTGACGTGGCGGATCACCCGGCCGGTCTTTTCCGGGTAGTCGTGGCTGTAATCGGTCACGGGCGCCAGAATGTCCCGGTCGCGGACGCAGGTTCGTTGCAGGATCTCCTCGTTCAGGATGGGGATAGGCACTCCCACCCCGAGGGCCAGGGACACGCCGTAACCGCGCAGGCTGACGCCGCGCACGAACTCGGGCCGCATCTGTTTCATATCGCCGGTCAGGGCCAGGGTACCCGCGCCCTCTTTCGGCACGCCGTTCGGCGTTCGCTCGCAGGCGCCGGCGTGCTGGGTCCCTTCAGCGTAGACGTGGCCGTGGGCGCCCGCCAGCCACACCCGCGTCCCGACGCCGATGGTCTCGTAGTACGGGTCGTTGAGCAGTGGCGACAACTGACCGGCGGAACAGTACGTTGCATTCTTGCGCCGGGGCTCCAGCATGCCCAGGTACGTGTAGATCGTCCGCTCCGAATCGTTGATGGCCACGTTGTAGTTCTGGTAGCAGTTCCGCGGGTTGACCATGATCGCCTGGTTCAGGTCGTGGATCGTGAAGTAGGTGCGGATTTCGCGGCGCGGATACTCGTCCGTCCCGTAGGAGAGGGCGAAGAGCTGGAGGGTCTTGCCGGCGACGAGGTCTTCGATGACGTGGCCGCCGCCGTAGCGGAACTCGCCGGGGTAGTACATGTTCGCCGGGTCCGCGTGGCGCAGTTGCGTGGCACCCAAGTAGACATCCACCGCGGCGATGCCCGCGTAGACGAGGACATCCTCGATCCAGGCCTCGGACATGCGAATCCGGGGCTGGGAGTGCCCGAAGTTCAGGAAGCACCCGGACGAGCACATGGGCCCGAACGTGGCGGTCGTGACGACGTCCACCTCCCGGGCCGCGGCGGCGACGCCTTTCTTGTCGACGTAGTCCATGATCTCGTCGGCGGTCAGCACGACCGCTTTGCCCGACGCGATCCGGTCATTGATTTGTTCGTAGGTCTTCATAAGAAAAGCAGTTTGAAGTGAAACTCGTAGGATGGGCTTCAGCCCATGCTGCTTTGGCCCGCGGAAGTGGAACGTCCGCATGGGCTAAAGCCCATCCTACACTTCAAACTTGACACTTCCAACTTGGTTCCTTACTTACCGACATCGACGCAGGCGAAGTCCCCGGCGGCGTTGCGGACGTAGATCCGGCCGTTCGCCAGGACCGGCGACGTCCAGCACTTGGTCTTGGGCAGGATCTGGGTGCGGGCCAGGACGTCGAATTTCGCCGGGTCGGCCTTGGCCACCACCAACTCGCCTTTGTCGCTCGTGAGGATCAGCCGACCGTCGGCGCTCATCATGAGGGCGCCTTTGCCCAGGCTGCGGTCGGCCCACTGCTCGGCGCCGTCCTCAAGCCGGACGCATTTGACGATATTCTCATCGAAGCCGTAGACGTAGCCGTCGCGGACGACGGGACTGTTGATCTGCATCGACATCGCCTTGGTCTCCCACCGGAGCTTGGCGCCGGCGCCCGTGAACTCCAGCAGGGCGCAGCCATGCTTGTACCCGGACGTGATGAGCATCCGGTTGCCGAGGACCACCGGATCGGCGGCATTGATCTCGTAGCTGGTCTTCCAGGGGTACTGCCAGAGCCGCTTGCCGTCGGTCTGGCGAACCACGAAGAGCGTGACCTCGCTCATGATCGCCAGGCACGGCTGCCCGTCGAGCGCGAACGGCACCGGCGTGGCGTAGCCGCACTTGTCCTTGCCGTTGTGCCAGATGAGCTCGCCGGTCGTCTTGTTCAGGGCGGCGCCGGCCGTGCCCATGTTGAGCAGCAGCAGGTCGCCCGCGATCAGGGCGGAGCTGGAGAAGTGCCACGTCGGCAGTGCGAAGCCCAACTCCTTGTTCAACTGTTTGTGCCAGAGCACTTTGCCGGAGGCGGCATCGAGGCAGAACAGGTCGCCGATCTTGCTGAGGGTGTAGACTTTGCCGGCGTCGACCGTCGGGGTCGAGAGGGTACCGCCTTCGTAGGAATTGGGCAGCAGGGGGCAGGGATAGGAGTGCTGCCAGAGCTCCTGGCCGGTCTTGGCGTCGAAGCAGTAGACCGTGTCGGTCTTCTTGTCGCCGTTGCCCATGTTGTAGACGCGTCCCTCGGCGACGGCGGTCGTGGCGAAACCGACGCCGATGGACTTGCGCCACAGGATCTTCGGGCCCGAGGCGCCCCAGTCGGAGCTCCAGTCGGTTTCGGTGCTGATGCCGTCGTGGGTGGGCCCCCGGTAGTTGGGCCAGTCGGCGGCCCGGGCCGGGCGGCTCAGCAAGGTCAACACGATCAGAGTGGACAACAACACCATGCCGCTTGTCAAACGTCGAACCATCCGATTCTCCTTATGTTATGCACAATCACATCCCCTCGGCCGCACATCGGGCCTATTGTACCGCCGACCCCGGCCGTCTCAAGCACGAAAGCGCGATTTACGCGGGCCGACCCTCTCCGCACGTGACCGGCGCGGGTAGGCGAGATGCGCCCGGGTGGCATCGTCAAGGCCGAAGGCCTTGGCGAGGGTCGTGTTGGAGGCGGCTACGGGCTGACGGGGACGGTGGACTGCCCGACAACAAGGCACAGCTCGTGGATGCTCTGCCGGATCGCCGGGAAGCAGGAGCCTGCGGACGTTTTGCCGCACCGCCGTCTCGACTGCGGCTGGGGATCGACTACAGACGTCGATCCTCCTGTTCCTTCATCCGCCCTTCACCGCCAGCCGGGGGACTGATGTTCCCTCCCGCCGTCCGGTCGGAGAGGAGGGCAGCACTCCGGGGCAACGCCGAGATGGTGCGGCTGCTGATTGACCACGGCGCCGATCTGACGGCGAAGGTGGGGGCCGACGTGAACGCCCGCGATCCTCACGGCCATGCGCCCCTCCACGAGGCCGTCTTCTACGGCCGTACCGCCGTCGTGCAGCGCCTCCTCGCGGACGGCGCGGATGCGAGTGTCAAGACCACCCTGGGGGAGACGGCCCTGCAGCGGGCGGTGGCCATAGGTTTCGTCGAGATTGTTGTACTGCTCGGCGGCGATCCCAACGACTTGGCCCTGGGCAGCACGTCGCGCTGCATCCTGGTCGAAGATGCGCGCCAGACGTGGTTCTTCCTGCAACGGGAGATGGTGGAATTCGATGACATCTGGATTCCGGAGCAGGTCGATTTCGCCGGCTTCGAGGCCAGCCTCAAGCAGTACCTGGCACAGAATACGCAAGGCCCCGGAGGCGCCTGGCTCGATTCCCGCGGTATCCTGGCCTCCTTCAATGACTACGTACGGCGCTACTCCGGTTTCATTGAGGACGACGCCCGGTACGTTCTCTGCTGCTTGGACGGTTTCGACGATCTTGCCCACTTGGACCAGGGCCTTCCCTGGGTCTGCGACGGTGGCTGCGGCATCGTGGTGGTCGTGTTTGATGCCCTGACGAAGCGCGTGGTCCACATCCATTGTCATGGCTTCGCGTGAGCGACCGGGGCACTACGGCGTGGGAAACATCGCTCGGATGGCGTCGTTCATGTCCGGCTCGCTGAGATAGGTGAACACCGTCGTCATTTGCAGACGGCGCTCATGGCTGGACGGATGGTGTTGGAAGTACTCCGTCCTGCGTGGCAATCCCGTCCGGCGGTCGATATAGGCCCGCAGCACCGGCGCGCGGGGATCTTTGTCCCGGCGGACGGGCACTTCATACACGTCGACCTCCTGCAGGATTTCGCCGGCGCTATCGTCCCGGGCGGCATGGAGCTTGGTGCCCGGTGCGACCGCGGCCAGCGCATCTGCCAGGCTATCGGTGATGAATTGCCGGGCGTTATTGCATTCGTTCCGGTCCATCTGGGCTGTCCGGGTGGTCCCGGTTTGGCGGTCGATGAAGATGTTGCGATGCCGGTTGAGATCGGACAGCTTGTACTCCCAGGGGAGCTTTCGCACGAAGACACCGGCGCGACGCGCGATCCACAACTCCTCGAACGGCTCGGTTTCGTGGTAGCGTATCCTGGCGATGTGGACGTTCTCCGCCTTGGCGAGGACCCGGAGCACGTCGCCGACGCTGGTGCCCGAGGCGGTGGGGGCGCTGGGCCACAACAATCCGATCAGGAGCAGGCCGGTCACGACCACCGCGGCGGCTCTCCCCACCGATCCGGCCGGACCCCGCAGCACGCGCATCCAGGCCGGCTGGAGGACCGGCTCGGGGGCCGGCTCTGCGGTCGGGTTTGGCTCGCCCTGCAGGACCTGGACGCTGACCGGATAGCGATAGGTGACCTCCGGTGGCCGGCTCTCGGATTCCGGGGTGACGTTCTCCATCTGGTACAGGGTGGTGGTTTCGGAGTCGGGGCGCTGAACGATGCCATAGATCAGGCGGTGCAGCACCTGCACCTTCGCCCGACACATGGGGCAGCCGCGCAGGTGCGTCGCCAGGGCGCTGGGCCTTGGGCCCGGGGGCAGGCCGTACGGGACGACATAATCGAAGATCTCCGCGGCGCCGACGTTGCGGCACACCACGGCCGCGGGGTCGGTCCGGCCCTCACCGACGTTGCCCCGGCAGCGCTCCCGGCGCCGGTACACCTCCGCCCGGCAGCGCGGGCATGTACTCACGTGCTCGCGGCTCCGGGCGTCTTCCGTGTCGAGCGACAGGTCACCCAGAGCCGCCACGGTGGCGTGGGCCCGGCGGCACGCCTTCGCGTCGCAATTGGGCACGGCCCGCAGGACCTGGCCGAGCCGCTGCAACTGCTCGGCCCGCAAGGCCATACCGCCCAGGGTCGCCAGATCCTGGGCGCAGGGCGGACAATGGTCCACGTGCACGGTCACCGGCGTGGGAATCCGGATAGACGGCACGGCCAGCAGCAACTCGGGCAGGAACGGTTTGACGTCGGCGCACATCACGTTCTCATCGAGCAGCCGGAACTGGCGGGTCAGCGCCGCCACCATCTCGGTGCCGCCCCTCTCACCCGGGTCGGGATGACGCTCGGCCTCCCGCAGAACGTCGCGCAGGCGGCCGATCTGCTCCTGGCAGAGTAGACAGGCTTCCACGTGGTCCACCACGTGCGGTGGAACCGCAGCCCGGTCCTGGCTCAGGAGGTCGTAATAGTAATCCGCAGCCTCCCGGCACAGGCATCTGTCCTCACTCATGCTCATACAGATCCTTCGTCACCTGGCCAGCATTTTACGGAGCTTCTTGAGACCCGCGGACAGGTACCGGCTGACGCTCCGCCGGTTGATGCCCATCCTGACGGCGATCTCTTCGTTACTGCACCGGTCGCGATACCGCAAAACAAAGGCCTGCGCTTCCCGTTCCTGCATATGCCGGGCACAGCAGGCGATCATAGCCTCCTTCTGTTCCTCATCGTCAATGAAGGCGTCTGTCGGGCTGCGAGTGTTGACATGAATCCGGTTTTCTTTCACATATTCCTGGATGATCCGGCGGTAGTTCTGCTGCGCCCGCGTGGAATCGACGAGGTGGTGGACGATGGCCCGGTACAGGTACGCTTTCATGGACCGCACGTCGGCGGGCACCGGCGTGCAGATCAGGGCCAGGAAGAACTCCTGGAACAGGTCCTCCTCCTCCGGCCGATTGTGGGCCTGGAAATGGATGACGGCGCGGATGAAGCCGCCGTATTCGTTGAGAATCCGGGTCGCCGACTCCAGGGCACGGTCGTCGAACCCTGCGTTTCCAGGAACCTTTAGCACAACCGGTTGCTCCCCGAAGGCAACCCATCGCCTTCCGGGGGGGAGCACGTGCTCCCCGCACAGACCCATCGGGCTTTTTCCCATCATAACCGTTCGGTTTCGCAAATGCAACTCCCCTGGGGGCCGCGCAGCGATGATAAACGAGGCGGCAAGAGACGGGGTAGTAGACAGGAAAGGCAAGAGGGTGGGGCCGTTGGCGCAGGGAAGAGGCGGCCAGTCCGTGAGACTGGTGGCGTGCTTCTTGTCCGCAGGAGTCCCAGAAGAGCAATTGGTCACGCCGGTGGCAGACGACAGCCCAGGGGGATGCTCAGGAGGAGTCCAGACGGATCTGGAGGCGGACCGCTTCAAAGGCTTCGGCTGGAAGCCGGTAGAACCGCAGGCACTCCAACAACCGCCGGGCCAGGTTGCGGATACTGCCGTACCAACCGAGCAGCGACTGGCCGGCTTGGCGGGCCACCCGCCGCAACAAGCTGCCGTGTTCGACCAACTGCCATATCAGGTGGGCGATTTGCAGCAACAGGCAGAAACTCTGGAGCAGGTTTTCGTCGTGGCCGTAGACGTGCTCCAACTCGTAACCGCCGTTCTTCTGGGTGTTGAATCCGGCATTCTCAATGGTCCATCGTTGGCGTCCTCCTTGTTGGGTGAGGCGTTCGACGTTCTGCGGCGTGAGCCGGCAGTCGGTAATCCAGGCAAAGAATTGATGATTGTCGCCTTGGTGGATCTGGCACTGCACGGCATGGAAGCGATGCCGACGCCGTTGGTCGTCTTGGTAGGAGAGGTCGTTGACCCAGCGGTACTCCACGGTCAGGCCCTCCTGCGGTTGGATCACATGCACCTGTTCGGGACAGGCGGTCAGCCGCGTCTGGAATTCGCGCCAGACGGCCGGGAGTCGGCCTTCCTTGAAGGTCAACACGAAGTGCCAGTGATTCTGCGTGCAGATCTGGAGCACCGGCCCGCAGGCGTTCAAGGCATCGCCCGCGATGCACAGGGGCGTCTGGGGATACTGCTTCTTCAGGTACGCGGCCAGGCGGACAAAGGCCTTGAGCTCACAGTCCTGCTTGCGGGCCTCGGCGCTGGCGGCGGTGGCTTGCGACAGGTGGCGGTTGTCGATGAACTCACTGGCCACCGACAGGGCCAGCCCGGACCAGGTGACCAGCTTGGCCTCCAGGACCTGGTGATAATAATGGATTCTCTCCCCGTGCGTCTGGGTGAGACCGTGGTCGCAATGCCGGCGGGAGAAGCTGACAGGCCCGGTGCCATCGACCGCGAGCACGAACGCGCCTTGCAGCCGGTAGGCGTCCAAGACCTTGCCGCGAATCCGGGTGCGGATCATCCGGGTGCGCAGGGTCGCCAACGGGGTCGGTCCGAGGTGCAGGAGATAGTGGCATAGCGTGCCGTAGACCGGCAGGGTCGTTTGCTGCGTCTCGGCCAGGGCATTGACATTGGCCAGAACCTGGGTCTGCTCGTCTCGCAGCTCCGAATCCAACTGCCGCAGCCGACCGAGCCTGCAGAGGAACAGCAGCAACCCCCACCAAAGACCTGCTATAGACAGTCAAGCAGGAAGATGATTTGAAGCTTGAAAACAAGGCGTTTGGAGAACGAGAAGATGAATCGGCCGAATCTGAGCACAAA
>JALORE010000464.1 GCA_025459125.1 Planctomycetota bacterium
TCGGCAGGGCTGGGCGCACTGGCCGCGGTTGCCGCTGCGTCCGCCCAGGGCATGGCTCAGGCAGCACTGGCCGCTGGCCCCCACGCACAGGGCGCCGTGAATGAAGCATTCCAGCTCGATCCGGGTCCGGCTGCGGATGTGCCGGATCTCGTCAAGCGTCAGCTCCCGGGCCAGGATCACGCGCGAAAAGCCGATTTCTTCCCAGAATTGCACCTTCTCGGCGGTGGCGTTGTGTATCTGCGTGCTGGCGATCAGCGGCACCGGCGGCAGGTCAAGCTCCAGCAGGCCGGTATCCTGGATGATCAGGGCATCGATCCCGGCCTCATAAAGGCGGCGGATCATCTTCTCCGCCGCCGGCAGCTCCTCATCCCGCAGCAGGGTGTTCAGGGCCACGTAGACCCGGGCATAATACTGGTGGGCAAAATCCGTGACCTCCCGAATGGTCGAGATCGCGTTGCCGGCGGCCTCCCGGGCACTGAACCGCGGTGCGCCCAGGTAGACCGCATCCGCACCGCATTCAATGGCCGCACGGGCGGTCGGGCCGTCCTTCGCCGGGGCTAGTAGTTCAATGCCGACGTTCATCCACGAGGATTATACTGCTTTCAGCGGGTGATGGTGCACGACTTGCAGGAAGCGGGAAATCGGCTTGGTTCAAGGCCGGGGAAATCAGGTTTTCGCGGCCCGCGCGGTGACCAGCGCCTGGGCTCTCTGCCGCCAGGCGTCCGGACCGTTTGTCCGGAAGTACTCGAACGACTCGTCGTCCACGAACTGACCCATCAGCACCTTGCGGTCTGCGGCGGAGGGGATCTGCTCGATGACTTCCCGCCGCAGCCGTTCGAGTTCGGCCAGGAACCGGCCATGCTCTTCCGTGATGATCGCCTCCAGTTTCTTGCGGAGGTGGCCGGCGTAGGCCGGGGCGTAGCCTTCCGTCCCGATGGCGACTTGCAGGTCGCCTCGTTTCACCACCGCCGGCACGAAAAAGTCGCACAGTTCCGGCACATCCACCACGTTGCAGGGAATCTCCAATTCCTGGCAGTCGCGGTAGACCTGCTCGTTGACTTTGCGATCGTCCGTTGCCGCGATGACGAGAACGGCCTCCGCGATGTATTGTTTGGCGTAGCGTGCCCGGATCAGCTCCGCCCCGTGACGGGTGCATAGATCGGCGATGGCATCGCTGGCCTGATAGGCTACGACGACCAGCCGGGCACCGGCCTCCAGCAGAGATGTGGCCTTACGCACCGCCACGGCGCCCCCGCCGACGACAACCACCCGCCGGCCGCCCAGTTCGAGGAATATCGGGTACTTCGCCATAAGAGGTATTATAGCAGACCCGCGTACCGCCCAGCGACAGGAATCTGCCGAAATGCTTTGAGGTAATGACCGCGATGAGGTACACTCGCCCCGGATTGAGATGGTCGGTGGGTGGATGGCTTCTCGGAGAACGATGGCATGATCAGGCTGCGTGCGCCGCTGACGGAGGCACAGGTGCGTCAATTGCGGGCGGGAGATGAGGTATGGATCGAGGGGACCGTCTTCACGGCCCGCGACATGGCCCACAAACGGCTGTGCCAGGCGATCGAGCGGGGTGAAAATCTGCCGATTGATTTGGACGGGGCGATCGTCTATTTTGTGGGACCGACGCCGGCGCGTCCCGGCCGGGTGATCGGGGCGGCCGGGCCGACAACCTCGGCCCGCATGGACCCGTTCAGCCCGACCCTCATTGCCCACGGCCTGCGGGCAATGATCGGCAAGGGCTACCGCAGTGCCCAGGTCCGCCGGGCGCTGCGGCAGTCTGGCGCCGTGCACCTGTCCACTCTGGGCGGCGCCGGCGCCCTGCTGAGCCGGCACATCGTTTGTGCCGAGGTCGTGGCCTATGAGGATCTGGGGACCGAAGCCATTCGCCGGCTGGAGGTGGTTGATTTCCCGGCCATGGTCGCGTATGATACCCACGGCGGCAGTGTGTATGACAGCATCGAACGCTCCGTACGCGACCGGCCGCAAGCGTGAACGGATGGGGAGTATGGCCAGGGTGGGGAACGCTTCGCTGACTTCCCAACCGTCCATCCTTCCCTCCTTCCGACAGGTAACGTGATTATCTGGAGCCTGACATGAAAACGGCACTGCTCGGACTCTCGCAGTCCGGCAAGAGCACTATTTTCGCTGCCCTGAGCGGCAAGGCCATTCCGCCTCCGGGCCTCAACGTCATCGAAGAGGCGATCGTGCCGGTGCCCGATGAGCGGCTGTTGTGGCTGGAGAAGCTGTACCGGCCCGAGAAGCGGGTGCACGCGACGACCGACGTCCTGGACCTGCCGGGCTTCAGCTTCACCGACGATCACGGCCGGGCTGCGGCCCGGCGGCTGATCAATCAGATCCGGACCGTGGACATGCTGGTCCTCGTGGTCCGGGCTTTCGAGGACCCGTCGGTCCCGCCGTATCGCAATAGCGTCAATCCGAAGCGGGACCTCTCGGAGCTGCAGACCGAGCTGCTCCTGGCCGACCTGGAGCTCGTGACGACGCGCATCGAGAAGCTGGAGAAACAGGTTACCCGGCCAACAAAGACCCAGGCCCAGGACAAGGCCGAGCTGGCCCTGCAGAAGCGGCTGGCGGAGGCCATCGAGGCCGAGAAGCCCATCAGCTCGGCGATTCAGACCGAGGACGAGCTGGTGGTCATCAAGTCGCTTGGCTTCCTGACGCTCAAGCCCATGGCGGTCGTGATCAACGTCGGCGAGAACGATCTGGACAAGTCGTTCGACCTGGGTGACGTGATGGGCGGCACAGCGCCCATGGTCACGATGTGCGCGAAACTGGAGCACGAGCTGGCCCAACTGGATGAGGAAAGCCGCGTCACCTTCAAGGCGGACCTGGGAATCAAGGAATCCGCGGCGGAGAAGTTCGTGCAGATCTGCTACGCGGCGTTGGGACTGATCAGCTTCCTGACGGTCGGCTCGGACGAGGTGCGGGCCTGGCCGATCCACAAGGGGACCATCGCGGTGGATGCGGCGGGAAAGGTGCACTCGGACATCAAGCGGGGCTTTATCCGCGCCGAGACCATGGCTTATGACGACCTCAAAGCCCTGAGCGATGAGAAGGCCGTCAAGGCCGCCGGCAAGATGCGGCTCGAGGGCAAGGAATACGTCGTGAATGACGGTGACATCATCAACTTCCGGTTCAATGTGTAGGAGTCTCTGGCAAATGAAAGCCGCAGTGCTGACGGGCCTCCGTCAGATGGAGATCAGGCAGGTTCCCGACCCGAAGATCGGACACGATACGGATGTCCTGCTGAAGATCGAGAAAGTGGGAGTGTGCGGGTCGGACGTTCACTATTTCGAGACCGGGAGGATCGGGTCCCAGGTCGTCCAATACCCGTTCATCGTGGGTCATGAGTGTGCCGCAACGGTCGTGGCGGTGGGAAAGGCCGTCCGGCATGTCAAGGTCGGCGAGCCGGTGGTCGTGGAGCCCGCCGTCCCGTGTCACAGTTGCGACCAGTGCCGGCGCGGCCGGGAGAACACGTGCTTCCACCTGCGTTTTCTCGGTACCCCCGGCCAGGGGGGCGGCTGCCTCTGCGAGTATCTCGTCATGCCGGAGGAATG
>JALORE010000465.1 GCA_025459125.1 Planctomycetota bacterium
AGATCGAGCACGGTGTGCGTCCTGGCGGTGGGGGCGAACGATCCTTCGCCCCTACGTGTCTTCGCTGCGGCTGCCTGGGCCGCGGTGCTACCGTTCATTCCTGGCCGGCGCCGACGCGGACCTTCGCGGCGGGCAGGCGGCCCATGAGGTCCCGGGGCTGGAATTCCTGGCGGGCCGCGATAAGCACGCGGGCGGCCTCGACCTGATTCCAGACATTCCACAGGAGCACGCCCCGCACGCGGTTTTGCTTGAGGTAATAGATGACGCCCTTCTGGTAGGGCTCCTGCCAGTCGACCACCATCTGCAGGCGGGCGTCAAGCTCGTAGCCCAGCTCGAACAGGTCGGAGTAGAAGTAGGGCAGGTGGTGATAGGGTTGAGCGTCGCCCGCCATGTTGCGGCCGGCCACCCGGCCCATGGTCAGAGCGTTGTCCTCGTGCTCTACACGGGTGTATTTGCCCAGGGCGGGGTTGAAGAAGATCGCCACATCCCCGGCGGCGTAGATGTCCGGCTGGCGGGTGCCGCAGAACTCGTTCACCAGAATGCCGTTCTCCACGTCCAGGCGGGCCTGTTTCGCCAACTCGACGGCCGGCTCGATACCGATCCCGGCCACCACGCAATCCACGGTAACCACGTGCTTGCCGGAGGTGAACAGGGCCAGTTGCTCGCCGCGCTGCTCCAGGCCGGTGACCGATTCGCCGGCTCGGAGCTCGACCCCTTTCTGTCGGTAGAAATCGTTCAGGAATCCGGCCAGATCGCGCGGGAACATTCGCTCACAGATGGCACTGTCGGGAAAGAACATCGTCACTTCTTTCTCGTTCATGGCCAGGGCCGCGGCAATCTCCGAACCGATGAAACCGCCGCCGATCACCGCGAACTTGCGGCGTTGCTCCGCCGTGGCATAGAGCCGCCGGAAATCCTCCAGGGTGCGGTAGTAGATGATCAGATCGCCGCCGAAGGGCAGGCGGCGCGGCTGGCCGCCGGTGGCCAGGAGCAGCTTGTCATAGGTATAGCTCTGGCCGTGATCGTCCGTAACCTGCTTGTGCGGCACATCGACCGTTTCCACGCGGTGCCCGAGATGCAGATCCACGTGGCGCTCCGGCGTGTGGCGCCAGATCGCTGCGAGCGGCTTGTCTTTCCAGAGGCCCTTCGTCAGAGGGGGCCGATTATAGGGCGGGTCGTGCTCCGCACTGATCAGGCCGATGGTGCCCCGGGCATCCCGTTCCCGGATGCCCTGGGCGGCTGCATCAGCCGCCATACCACCGCCAATGATGAGATATTGGTAATGTGCCATGATTCCTCCTTTCCGGCGCACTACGGATCGTCGGAGCCAGGCCGGATTCCGGCGCCTCTTCAGATACGTTCCGGAAAAGGCGGGGTGCGGTGCACTTCCCGCAGACGAACACGGACCTTCACGGCGGAGGAAGCTTGTCTTCCTCGGGGGAGAGATCGGCGATGTAGCCGAGGATCTTACGGGCGGCCAGATAGGCTTCGGCGCCGGAGCTATCGCCTTCGACCAGGTCGCCGAGGAAACTCTGGGCCGCCTGGTGGGCGGCCTGCTCCGCCGGGCCCGGGCCGAGCAGGTAGTAGAGGGCACCGGCCCCGACGTAGACCGCTTTGGCGATTTCCGTCTTGGCCTGCTCGTCCTGGTCTTGCTCGATGTATCGCTGGGCCGACGCCAGCTTCGCCAGCGCGAAATTCCAGGCCTCGGCCGCTTTCGGGTTCATGCCGCCACGATACCCGGTCAGAAGCGAAACAGCAACCCTACGTTGATCCCCACCCCGACACCGACATAGGGCACGATCCGCTCGCCGAACAGGGGGATGTTCAGCCGCAGGGCCGCCTCCAGCGGGATCATGTCGATATCGACGTCGTCGAAGCGAATCCAACTGGCCCGGCCGTCGATGCTGAGCCACTGCAGGGGCTGCAATTCCAGCTTCACGCCGCCGCCGTAGCCGGCGTTCAGATCGTCGGAATCCAGGTAGGACGCGAACATCCCGAACTCGATCACGGACCCCGCGGCGGAGCCGGTCAGACCCGCGGACGCCGCGAGGAACAGACCTGCGATCAAGAACCCTCGCATCTTCATTTTCGACCCCTTCCCTTCTCACCTGTTCTCGTTCTCATCAACGTCAGGATCATCCCAGGCTATCCGCGGCCGACCGCGCCGGCAATCGGCAAAACACGCATCTTCACCCTCCATCCCGGATTCATTGAAAAGGAGGTATACCATGTCTGGATCGAGAAGATGCATCCGACGACAGACCCGGGTGATCGCAGACCTGTTCGCCCGCGTGCCCACGGTGCAGCAGGTTCTGGACAAGCACCACGTCAGTCCACGCCCACCCAATGGAAGTAGGCGGTTTGTGTCATCTCACAATAGCAGAGGGCCGCTTCGCTGGTCCCAAAGGACGTGTCGAACTCGGTGGCCAGGTAGAACTGGTCGGCTTCTCCCGCCGGCAGAAACCACGAGCGCACGTCGTCCGGAAGGTTGTGGTCGTTACTCTGATAGGCTCGCAGAAAGGTCTCTTTGTCAATCCGAGCGAAGTTGTGGGACGCAATCAGGTTGATGACCTCCTGGGTCGTCCGGAATCTCAGCACGGTCGTGCCGTAGTCCATGATCGACTCATGATGGGCTTCGACCACGGAGGTTCCCGGGGGTGTCGAGAAACCGAACGTCACCTCAAAGAGGCGCTGCGGGTCTCCCGACATGATTCGGCTGTGCCGCTGCGCCGCCGCGAAGACCAGGACGGTCACGAGCACCGACAGGGCGATCATGCCCACAGGAACGCACAAGGCTGCCAGCGCGGCCCGTTTCTTCTTCATGAGCAGCAGGGTCACGGAAGCCGGCGCCAGCGGTATGAGCAAGAGCACCCCAAAGAGGGCACAACAACTGAATAGGGCCGTGATCGGCATGGTTCCCCGACCTCCCTTCCCATCTTCCTCGCAGTGCTACGACTTGCGCAGCAGCAGGGCGACATAGGCGCCGTCGTGGTCGAACGGCTCCGCGGAAGGCAGGGTGAGTTCCTCGCGCACCAGCTCGAACTGGCGGCTGGCCGTAAGAAACTCCCGGACGTCCTGGTTCTCCTGGCGCTGGATGCTGCAGGTGCTGTAGCAGATCCGCCCGCCCGGTTTCACCAGGCCGGCGGCCTTCGCCAGCAGGGCCTTCTGGATCGCGGCGATCTCTTGCACCGCCTTGCGGCGGACGCGAAACCGCGCCTCGACCCGTCGGGCCAGAACGCCGGTGTTCGAACACGGAGCGTCGAGCAGGATGGCGTCGAACGGCCCCGTCTGTCCCAGTTCCAGTTGCGCGTACGGCAGGATCGTTACGCTGCGGAGCCCCAGTCGTGTCAGGTTTTCCCGCACTCGATCCAGCCGCTCGGGATTGATGTCCGTGGCGAGGATGGGCGCCGCGTCGCGTGTGGCTTCGGCGAGCTGGGTCGTCTTGGTGCCCGGGGCGGAGCACAGGTCGAGGATGGACCAGCCCGGCTGCGGGTCCAGGATCTGCACGGCCCGGGAGGCGGACAGGTCCTGGATCGTGAACAGGCCCTCGGCAAAGCCGGGCAGTTGCGTCACGGCGTGCGGTCCGGCGATGCGAATCACGTCCGGCACAGTGAGACCATCGCCAAGACCTGCAGTCTTGACGATGCCACCCGGAGGTACAAGCTCCGCGTGCACATTGGCTTGCTCGAATCGCTGGAGCAGTGCGGCTGTCGTCGTTCGCAAGGGATTGACACGAACGTACAGGCTGGGCCGGCGGTTGCAGGCGAGGCAGATGGCGCGCGTGGGCTCGG
>JALORE010000217.1 GCA_025459125.1 Planctomycetota bacterium
GGCGGCATCGGCGCCAACCGCGCCAGACCCGGGGAGTTCTTCTATCAGAACCTCATGATGGGGGTGCAGTTGCTCGAGCAGGCCCGCCGCCGCGGGATCGAGAAGTTCGTCGCCATCGGGACGGTCTGTGCCTACCCCAAGTTCACGCCGGTACCCTTCCGCGAGGAGCATCTGTGGGATGGCTACCCGGAGGAGACCAACGCCCCCTACGGCCTGGCGAAAAAGATGCTGTTAGTGCAATCTCAGGCCTACCGCCAGCAGTACGGCTTCAATTCGATCTTCCTGTTGCCGGTGAATCTCTATGGTCCATACGACAACTTCGATCCCCAGACCAGCCATGTGATTCCCGCCCTGATCAAGAAGTGCGTCGATGCCGTCGAGACCGGCGCCGCTCACATCACCTGCTGGGGCACCGGCACGGTCTCTCGCGAGTTCCTCTACGTGGCCGATGCCGCCGAAGGGATCCTGCTGGCGACCGAGCACTACAACGGCGCTGAGCCGGTCAATCTCGGGGCCGGCTGCGAGATTCGCATCAAGGACCTGGCCGAGAAGATCGCGGCGTTGACCGGCTTTACGGGCCAGATTCGCTGGGACTCCTCCCAGCCGGATGGTCAGCTGCGGCGCTGCCTGGATGTCTCCCGGGCCAAGGAGTACTTCGGCTTCACGGCCGGGACCTCGTTCGATGAAGGACTCCGCCAAACGATCGAGTGGTATCGGTCATGCTGAAGTCTCTGGCGACGCCGGTCATCTGGATTCTGGTTCTTCTCGTACTGGGGCTGGTTCTGTCCAGAGGCAGAGAACGGACCGGACGTCGGCGGGCGAGTTGGTGGGCGGTCCTGATGGGTACACTGATGCTGGCGGCACTGGGTCTCAGACCGGTGGGGGATTTGCTCGCCTACTCTTTGGAGTCGAGATATCATCCTGCCTCGCAGGAATCACTCCAGGGCGTCGATTTCGTGGTGGTTCTGGGGGGCGGCATGTACCTCTCGGGTGGACTCCGCACTGAGAATGAGCTCCAGGGACGTGCCTACTCCCGCTGGTACCATGGCGTACAAGCCTTCAAGGACGGCGGGGCGGAATTGATCGCCTTCTGCGGTGGTCGTCCCCGAGAGAACTCCGAGAGCGAGGCCAATGTGATGAAAGCAATGGCCGTCGGTATGGGTGTTGCCGAAGGCAAGATCCTGGTAGAGACTCGCTCGCGCACGACCCAGGAGAACGCTGCCTGCCTGGCGGATTTGCTCCCGGCCGGGAAGGCCAGACGCATCGGGTTGGTTACATCCGCTGCACACATGCTCCGCGCCGAGAAGATCTTCCGGAAACAACTCCCGGGGGACACGATCATACCAGTTCCAGTCGACTACATATACGACCCGATGGTCTGGGAGCTGAAGAGCTTCATCCCCTCCGTATGGGCCTTGGAGGAGAGCACGGTCGCATTGCACGAATGGCTTGGCATCATCTGGTATGCCTTGCGGTACGGATAGCCAGGATACATTTGCTGCTGAGCCGACGAAGGCAGTCGCAACCACCGGGGTGCGGCTGCCTTTTTGCATTTGGGGGGCGTGTGACTGATTTGCCGCGGTCTGCCGCCTCGGCCACGTGTCGGCATTTGATAACGTAGGATATCTTTCGCAGATAACGTAGGATATCTTTCGCACATCATACTGGGACGTCAAAGCAGACCTTTCTCTGGTCGATGGTGGATGGGTCACAGGGAAACCATTCAAGCAGAGAAAGGACATGGTTATGCAGAACAGTACTTCGGCAGCGACGGAGAAGGACTTGAGTCAGGTGATCAAGATCGACGAGGCCCGGATTCAGCAACATCTGGGCGAGATGGTGCGTTCGACCGTGGAACAGACCCTCAACGGGATGCTCGATGCGGAGGCGGATCAGTTGTGTAACGCGCGGCGCTACGAGCACACCGAGGCCCGAACCGACCAGCGGGCCGGGCATTACAAGCGGAAGCTGCAAACGAAGGCGGGAGAAGTCGAGCTGAAGATCCCCAAGCTGCGGCAGGCGCCCTTTGAGACCGCCATCATCGAGCGGTATCGGCAGCGTGAATCGTCGATCGAAGAGGCTCTGATCGAAATGTACCTGGCGGGGGTCTCCGTGCGGCGGCCAAGGAGGTCCGCGAAGGCATTGCCGAGACGCTGACCTACTACGCCTTTCCGAACACGCACCATCGGCAGATCCGCACGAACAATCCGTTGGAGCGGTCATGCGGGAGATCCGGCGGCGGAGTCGGGTAGTGGGCAACTTCCCCGATGGGCAGAGTGCTTTGATGCTGGCCGCGGCGCGACTGAGGTACATCGCGGGCAGCCGCTGGGGCACGCGGCAGTACATGAATATGGAGCGATTGAAGGAACTCAAGCAGGAACAGCAGGCGGCCACGGTGGCGGTCGCCTGAGGTTCCGATAACGTGCAGCCCCCTTAAGGGGGCTGGGAGACAGAGTCTTGACCTTGCCCCATCGACTGGAGTGACACCCATCAGAGAATGTGCGAAACATCCTTGACGCTACCACCCCGATAAGGTCCGCGCGCGGAGCCAGAGAGTCCTGCAACGAGCCACAAAGCAATACCGGCGCACACCGATGAGAGTCGCGAACCATTCATCCCGAGTCCTCCAGACAGCACACTCCAACACGGCTTGACCCCATTATACGCCCGGGAGGCCCGGCGGTGCGGTTGACCAAGATGTGCCGTTTCTGTTAAAATGCAGAACCAGAGCCTCCCGGACAGGGTATGGTATAGTCAAGTACTGGATACGCTCGTGCATTGGGAGGTCTTGAAGGTGACGATCATTTGTGAGGCATGAGATGGGATCTGACGCAGTGAGACGCCCGTCGGGAATCGCGGTGGTTGGCGATCTGCCCTGGGGAAGCCACTTTTGTCAGTTCTACCGGACGCAGGAGGATTTGCTGGATACCCTGGTTCCCTATTTTCGAGCCGGGTTGGAGAACAACGAGCTCTGCGTCTGGGTAACCTCGGACTTCCTCAGTACGGCGGAGGCTGTGCACGCCTTGAGCCAAGATGTGCCGGGCTTCTCACAGTACCAGGCGCGCGGGCAGATCGAGGTATTCCCCCACACGGATTGGTACCTCAAGGGCGGCCATTTCGACCTTAAGAGGACGCTGGCCATGTGGAAGGAAAAGCATGACGCGGCCCTGTCCCGGGGATTTGCGGGCCTGCGGGTGAGCGGCAACCCCTACTGGATCGACAACAAGAAGGACTGGGACGACTTTGCCTGCTACGAGGCCGAGATCAATGGCGTGATCGGCGGTACCAAGCTGCTAGTGCTGTGCACCTATTTGCTGCAGAAGTGCGGCGTCGTGGAGATCATGGATGTCGTCAAGAACCATGAATTCGCCCTGGCTCTGAGCCACGGTGCCTGGCAACTGATCAGTATGGCGCCCCTGGGTCACCGCCATCTCGCGTAACCGATGCACGACAGAGATGCAACCTATTTCGACAAACGAGCCTCCGGTCTTTCCCTGATCGGCGATCTGCCCTGGGGCAGCCATTTCTGTCAGTTTTACGAGAGCCGCGAGGACTTGCTGGAGATCTTCGTGCCGTACCTGCAGGCGGGGCTGGAGAACAATGAGTTCGGCCTGTGGGTCACGGAGGATCCTCTGACCACCGCGAATGCCTGCCAGGCCCTACAACAGGCCTTGCCGCGCTTCGACGAATATGCCCGCCGAGGACAGGTGGAAGTCATCTCCCCCGCTCAGTGGGGCACCGGCGCCGGGGGACTCGCTTTGGCCCTCGTAGCCGGGCTCGACAAAGCCGTCTCCCGGGGCTTCGACGGCTTGCGGCTGGCGTGCAGCGCGGCGGTGCCGGGCACCCGCGGACAGGGCGCCCGCGAGCTTGCCGAGGCCATCTTCCGCTACAACATGATCGCGGCTTTTGCCTATCCGCGCGACCAATTCGATGCCGTCGGACTCATGGCGGTCGTGAAGAACCACCGCCTCGCGCTGGTCAAGAATGCCGGCCGATGGGAAGTCATCGAGAGCTCGGAAGCCCAGGGATGGAAAGATGCCTTCCGCCGGAGCGAAGCGACACTGCATTCAGTTTTCGCCAACATGTCGGAAGGTTTCGCCTATCACCGGATTGTGCTGGACCCCGGCGGCCTCCCCCACGATTACGTTTTTCTGGAGGTCAACGGCGCCTTCGAGCGGCTGACGGGCTTGCGGCGGGAGAATCTCATCGGTCGCCGCGCCACCCAGGTCCTTCCGGGCCTGGAGAACGACCCCGCCGACTGGATCGGGCGATATGGACAGGTCGCGCTGACCGGCTTGCCCGCCCAGTTCGAGAGCTACTCGCAGGGACTGCGGAAATGGTACGCGGTTGCCGCGTTCAGCCCGCACCGGGGCTTTTTTGCCGTGACCTTCAGCGATATTACCGAGCGCAAGGCGACGGAGCAGGCGGTACGGGAAGCGAACGTGCGGCTCCAGAACCAGGCGCAGAAGCTGGCGGCGCAGGCCGAGGAACTCCGCCGCCAGGGCGCCGAATTGCAGGCCCAGACGGAAGAACTGACGGCTGGCAACGAAGAGCTGCGCGAGCAGGAGCAGGCCCTCCGTACCAGCGAGGAGCGATTCAAACTGGCGGCCCAGAGCGTCAGCGATGTCATCTGGCAATGGGATGTACGGACGGGCACGCTGAGCTGGCACGGCCGCATCGATGAACTGCTGGGCTACGATGCGGGGGAGTTTCCCCGCACGATCGAGGCCTGGGAAGGAGCGATTCATCCCGACGATCGCGACCGGGTGCTAACTGCTCGCGAGGAGCATTTGCAGCACGACCGGCCGTATCGCGAAGAGTATCGGGTGCGGCGCAAGGATGGAGCCGTTTCCTATTGGCTGGACTGCGGCACCGTCCAACGGGACAGTGGCGGAGAACCCTACCAGATGATCGGTGCCGTCTCCGACATCACCGACCGCAAGCAGGCGGAGGAGGCGCTGCGGGCCAGCGAGCAGCGTGTCCGCGCCAAGCTCGATTCAATTCTCACGCCCGAAGGGGATGTTGGACCCTGGGATCTGGCGGACATGATTGATGCGGCGGGTATCCAGGCGCTGATGGACGACTTCTACCAGCTGGCCCGGATGCCCATGGCCATTATCGATCTGCAGGGCCGGATCCTGGTCGGGGTCGGATGGCAGACGATCTGCACGAAGTTCCACCGCGTCCATCCGGAGACCTGCCGGTACTGCGTTGAGAGCGACACGCAGCTTTCCGCGGGTTTGGCGCCGGGCGAAGTCAAGCTCTACAAATGCAAGAACCACATGTGGGACACCGCGACGCCGATCTTCATCGGCGGCCAGCATGTCGGGAATGTCTTCTCCGGGCAGTTTCTCTTTGAAGGGGAACCGATCGACTATGAGCGGTTCCGGGCCCAGGCCCAGCGGTACGGTTTCGACGAGACCTCGTACCTCGCCGCGTTGGAGGCGGTGCCGCGGTTGACCCGGGAGGCGGTCGATACCGGCATGGCCTTCTTCAAGAGACTCGCGCACATGCTCTCGCAACTGAGCCACCGCAATATCCAGTTGGCGCGGCTGCTGAGCGAGCACGACCGGTTGACGGAATCCCTGCGGGAGAACGAAGAGCGGCTCAAGCGCGCCCAGGCGATCGCGCATCTGGGCAGTTGGGAGCTGGACCTGCGCCGGAACGAGCTGACGTGGTCCGATGAGGTGTACCGCATTTTCGGGTTGAAGCCTCAGGAGTTCGGCGCCACCTATGAGGCGTTCCTGGAGCAGGTGCATCCGGAGGACCGGGCCGCCGTGGATGCGGTCTATTCGAGTTCCCTGCGGGAGGGACGAGACACGTATGAGATTGAGCACCGGGTGGTCCGCCGGGACACCGGGGAAGTCCGCTATGTGCACGAGAAATGCGAACACTTCCGTGATCCAGCCGGGAACATCATTGGCTCGGCCGGAATGGTGCATGACATCACCGAGCGCGTGAAGGGGGACGAGGCGCTCTCCAGAATGGCTACCCGATTCGAGATCCTGTCGGATACCGCTTCGAAACTGTTGGAGAGCAGGAACCCCCAGCAGATTGTGAAGGCTCTGTGCCAGCGAGTGATGGAGCATCTGGATTGCCACATCTTCATCAATTACCTCGTTGACGAGCAGGTCCACCGCCTGCACCTCAACGCCTGCGGCGGGTTACCCGACCGGACGGTGAAGGCCCTCGAATGGCTTGATCTCGGGCAGGCCATTTGTGGCCGCGTCGCCCGGGAGGGGAAGCGCATCGTGGCGGAGCATATCCAGGAATCCTGCGATGCCCGCGCGGACCTCGTACGCTCCTTCGGCATCCGAGCCTGCGCCTGCCACCCGATCATCGCACAGAACCATGTCATCGGGACGTTGTCTTTCGGCACTCGGTCCCGCCCGACCTACAGCGAGGATGACCTCGCTCTGATGAAGACCGTCACCGACCAGGTCAGCACCGCGATGGAGCGCATCCAGGTGCAGGAATCGCTGCAACGAGCCCATGATGAGCTGGAGTCGCGCGTCAAGGAACGAACGGCCGCGCTCCGGAGAACCACGGACCTGCTGCGCGCCGAACGGAAACGGCTGGAGGACGTCCTCGAAATGATGCCGGCGTATGCGATCTTGCTGACGCCGGATCATCGCGTCGCCTATGCCAACCGCACCTTCCGCGAGTGGTTCGGTGACCATCGGAGCCGGACCTGCTACGAGTTTCTGCTCCAGCGCGCGCAACCGTCTGAGACCTGCGAAACCTCGACGGTCCTGCGGACGGGCCAACCTCATTTCTGGGAATGGACGGCCTCGAACGGCCGCGACTACGACATCTACGATTATCCCTTCGCCGATGCCGATGGCTCGCCCCTGATCATGGAGATCGGTCTCGATGTGACCGCCCACAAGCAAGCGCAGAAGGCCCTGCAGTCCGCGTCCTTGTATTCAACGAAGCCACGGTCGGGGTCACCGGCGTGCCCCGTCTGAGGTTGGTGGGTAGCGACTTCTGCGACTACTTTACGGAGCCGGACCAGGCACGGGAGGGTTATCAGAAGGTGATCTGTGCCGGCTATGTACGGGATTATCCGCTGACGATTCGCCACGCCTCCGGCCGGACGACGGACGTCCTGTACAACGCCACGGTCTATCGCGATGCCGTCGGTCACGTCCAGGGGGTCTTTGCCGCGGCCCGCGACATCACCGAGCGCAAGCGCGTCGAAGCGGAGTTGGCCCGGCACCGGGAGCACCTGGAGGAACTGGTGCTCCAGCGCACGGAGGATCTGGCCCGCTCCAACCGGGACCTGGAGCAGTTCGCGTACGTGGCGTCCCATGACCTGCAGGAGCCCCTGCGCGCGGTGGTGGGCTTTGTCAGCCTACTGCAGCAGCGCTACCGGGGCCAGTTGGACCAAAAGGCCGACGGCTATATCGCCCAAGCCATCGACGGCGCGACGCGCATGCAGATGCTGATCGGCGACCTGCTGAGCTACTCCCGGGTTGGCACGAAGGGCAGCGCGATGGAGCCCACCGACAGCGGGGCTTGCGTGCGAGATGCCTTGCTGAATTTGCAGACCAGCGTGGCGGAATCCGGCG
This sequence comes from Planctomycetota bacterium, assembly GCA_025459125.1. GTDB lineage: Bacteria > Planctomycetota > Phycisphaerae > Sedimentisphaerales > Anaerobacaceae > PLanc-01. The sequence continues at coordinate 7,572 of JALORE010000217.1, forward strand.
CGGTCCTCCAGGTCGATCCACTGCCGACCGTCCAGGCCGACGCCGTTCAGCTCACCCAGCTCTACCAGAATCTCATTGCCAACGCTATCAAGTTCCGCAGCGACCGACCGCCCGAGATCCACATCGGCGCCCGGCACGAGCAAGGGACCTGGCTCTTCTGGGTGCGCGACAATGGGATCGGGATCGAGCCGCAATACCGCGAACGGATCTTCCTGATTTTCCAGCGCCTTCATACACGTACGCAATACCCCGGCACCGGCATCGGCCTGGCAATCTGCAAGCGGATCGTCGAACGTCACGGCGGTCATATCTGGGTCGAGTCCGAGCCGGGCCAGGGCTCGACGTTCTATTTCATGCTGCCCGGCGAAGGAGAAAACCTGTGAGCAAGCCCTCTCGACAGAGGTCTATTGAAATTCTGATAGTCGAGGACAGTCCGAGCGATGCGCAGTTGACGGTCGAAGCGCTGCAGGCGGCCAAGGTCGCCAACCGCCTGAGCCACGTCGAGGACGGCGTCGAAGCCCTGCGGTTTCTGCGGCGGGAGGGCCCATATGCGGACGCGCCCCGTCCCGACCTGATCCTGCTGGATTTGAACCTGCCGCGCAAAGATGGGCGTGAGGTACTCGAAGAGCTCAAACGCGATTCGAGTCTGAAGGTGATCCCGGTCGTGGTGCTGACCACCTCCCGCTCCGAGCAGGATGTGCTGCGGTCCTATCAGTTGCACGCCAACTGCTATATCACCAAACCGGTGGATTTCACGCAATTCCTGGAAGTGGTGAAGACTATCGAGCATTTCTGGCTGACCGTCGTGACCTTGCCGGGAGAGAGGTGACATGGCGACGAACAAGGATCGGATCCGGGTTCTGCTGGTGGAGGACAGTCCCTCCGATGCGCAGTTGTTCTGCGAACTTCTCCAGGATTACGCGCCGCAGCGGTTCGTGATGGAGCGGGCCCAGCGGTTGGACGAGGCGATCCGGCGGGTGGCGGCCCGGACGTTTGACGTGGTCTTTCTGGACCTGACGCTGCCCGACAGCACCGGCCTGGACACCTGCGCGCGGATGCGCCGAGCCGCGCCCCGCGTGCCGATCATCGTCCTGACCGGCGTGGACGATGAGGCGATGGCACTGCAGGCGCTGCGCACGGGAGTTGAGGACTACCTGGTCAAGGGTCAGGTTCAGGGGGGCGCGGTTGGCCGGGCCGCACGCTATGCCATCGAGCACAAGCAGGCGGAGGAAGCGCTGCGGGAGTTGAACGCCACGCTGGAGAGCCGCGTCGCGGAGCGGACCGCGGAGTTGGAGCATCGGACCCGCCAGCTGCAGAGGCTGACGCTCGAGTTGTCCCGGGCGGAAGAGCGCGAACGCAAACGTCTGGCCGAAGTCCTGCACGATGACTTGCAGCAGATCCTGGCGGCCTCGACGTTTCACCTGCACATCCTGAGAAGCCGGCTCAAGGACAACCCGGGCCTGCAGGACATCGCCGAACGCGTCGGTCAGTTGCTCAAGGAGGCCATCGACAAGTCCCGCGGCCTGTCGCACGAGCTCAGCCCGGTCATGCTCTACCGGAACGAGCTCGGCACGACGTTCGAGTGGTTGGCGCAGCAGGTGGAGGCCAAGCACGGCCTGAGGGTTCACGTCGAGATCCGCGGCCGCGTGGAGTCGCCTTCGGAGGGGCACAAGGCGTTCCTGTTCCGCACCGCCCAGGAGATTCTGTTCAACATCGTCAAACACGCCGGCGTGAGGGAGGCCCGGCTGCGGCTGCAACGCCGGCGGGACCGACTGTGGTTGACGATCAGCGATCGGGGACAGGGGTTCGACCCGAAGTCGCTCGACAAGGCCGCCGGGGTCGGCCTGCTGAGCATCCGCGAGCGCGTTGAGCTGCTGGGCGGCCGCATGAGAATCCGCAGTGCCAGGGGCCGGGGCAGTACGTTTCTCGTCACGATCCCGGATGCCGGGATGCCGGTCGCCACCCCGGTCGCCGGCGCCGTGTGGGGCGGGCCCACCGGTACGGCGCCGCGCGAACACGCCCCCCACGTGGGCGCGCGGGCCCTGCGTGTTCTGCTGGTGGACGATCACCAGCCTGTGCGCGAGGGACTGGCGACCCTGCTGCAGGGGCAGGAGGATATCGAGATTGTGGGCCAGGCCGGCGACGGACAGGAAGCCGTGGATCTGGCCTTGCGGTTGGAGCCGGACGTGGTGGTCATGGATGTTACCCTGCCGGGGATCGCCGGAGACGAAGCCACGCGGCAAATCAAGCGACGGCAGCCTCGCACGCGGATCGTGGCTCTCTCGATGCGCGACGAAGCACGGATCTCCGAGATGATGCGCCAGGCCGGTGCCGAGGCCTACCTGGTAAAGACGGCGACGTCGGAGCAACTGCTGACCGCTATTCGCGGTCCGCAGGCGAGCTTGGCGCGGGATGGCGGTTGAGAACTGTCCGGGCATCCGGCGTGGGCCGGCACGCCACACGGTCTCGCCCGTGTTTCAGAACTCCGCGGCGATCAGGCCTTCCCCGATGGCGTACCCGGTGAGTTGGGCGACCGTGTCGTTCTTCAACTTGGCCATGATCCGCAGCCGATGCGCCTCGACCGTCTTGGGGCTGATCTGCAGGCGCAGCGTGATGTGCCTGGTGGTCCCGCCTTCGGCCAGACGCCGCAGGATTTCCCGCTCGCGCGGGGTGAGCAGGGAGAACGCCGTCGGTGGTGCACCTTTCTCCGTCGGGCGCGCGAATTCCTCAGCGGAGGCACTGCGGAGGGAGGGACTCAGGTAGGTCCTGCCGGCGACTACAGCGCGTACGGCCCGCGTCAATTCGCCGAACTCACTGTTCTTGAGCACGTAGGCGGACGCTCCGGCCCGGAAGACCTCCTGCGCGCAGGCCTTCGCCGAGCGCATCGAAAGAGCGATCACCCGGACGCTCGGCGCCTCGCGCCGGATCTCCCGAGTGGCTTCGATGCCGTTCAGATTCGGCACGTTGATATCCCGGACCATGACGTCCGGCCGCAGTTCTCTGGCCCGCGTGACGGCGGAACATTTCGCGTCAAAAGGAGACCCCCGCGCTGGGGAGGGAGAGGGAAGCCAAGCGATTCCGCAGGCAGACACTCCGTCAGTTATGGAAATACTCAAGGCAGCGAAGAAGGTCGCCGAGAGCGTAAACGAAACCCTGCCGTACTAGGGCTTCGCGCGCGAGCCTCACCGGCACACGCGGAAGCCGCTGTCCCAGTCGCGGCTGGTCGGGATTCCCGTAGAACGACTGGACACGCGGTACTCGCCCTTGTCCCAGGAACCGCCCCGTTTGACGCGGTACTTGCCGGCAACAGGCCCCCGCGGATTACTGGTCGGACTGACACTGTAGTAGTCCGCATGGTACCAGTCCGCGCAGAACTCCCAGGCGTTGCCGCACATGTCGCACAGGCCATAGGCCCCCTGGGGACCATAGTACCCCACGCCAGAGGTATAGGGATACAGCACCAGGCCCAGCGGATTGCAGTACGTGATGGTGTTGCAGTTCGCCTTGCTGCAGTTGAGGGTATTGCCGCCCCAGGGATAGCGGCTGTCGTACCCGCCCCGGGCCGCATACTCCCACTCGGCCTCGGTGGGCAGGCGGTAGCCGTAGTGGTCGCAGAACGCCTGAGCCCCGTGCCAGCTCACCTCAACCACGGGGTGATCGGCCATGGACTGGCCGCCTCGGTTCAGGACCGAGAACTGACCCTGGCTGTATACGATCAGGCTGAAGGAATTGAAGGCGCCGGCGGTATCGAAATACGGACGCGCGTGCGCCCAGTCGTCGGCGGCATAGACGATGCCGTGACGGACCTGAATTCCGCCGCGCGCCAGGGACTCATTGAGATAGGCCGCGTACTGGGCATTGGTGGTCTCGTACTTGCTCATCTCGAACGCACTCAACGTCACCGTGTGGACCGGCCGCTCCTGGGGCGAGCCGGATCCGTCAAGGTCTCCCATCTCGAACGTCCCGGCCGGAATTCTCACGAAGACCAGGCCGGCCGGGCCGTCGGTCTCGGCGGTGCGGGCGGTGACCTGGCACGCGTGCGTCTGGAGCGGCTTGTCTTCCCAGGGACGCTTGTACTCGAAAGTCAAGGTCGCGCTGCCCGGAGCGATGGCTCGGAATGTCCAGGTTTCGGTTCCACCCCCGCCGACCACCTCAGGATTGGCGGCGACGTACAGCGTGCCGACCAACTCCAGCCACTGGGGCAGGTGCTTCACCAGGGACCAGCTATAACCCGTGCTGGGATTGGACTCCAGGCCGATTTTGAACTCCTCGCCCACGAGCACGTCGATCTGCTCAACCTCGGCCGCGTCCAGGACGGTGACTTGGCACACATGCACTTGGAGTGGCGCATCGTCCCCGGGACGCTTGTATTCGAAGGTCAGGGTCGCGCTGCCCGGAGCGGTGGCCCGGAACGTCCAGGTTTCGGTTCCGCCGCCGCCGATCACGCCGGGATTGGTGGGGACGTAGGTTGTGCCGACCAACTCCAGCCACACCGGCAGGTGCTCCGCCAGGGACCAGCCATAGCCCGTGCTGGGATTGGACTCCAGGCCGATCTTGAACTCGTCCCCTGCCGTTACCGATACCTCCTCGCGGGTGTCGGCATGCAGGAGGGACTGGCAGGCCACGGCCAGAACACACAGAAGGACACGAACAAGGGACTTGTCTCGATTACGCATCTCCGACCTCCTTTGATCTCACCGGGCTACGCGTTTACCACTGCGGCAGGGATACTCCTGTGCAGGGGATAGTCGCCCATGGACAGTACTTCGCCTTCTCGCGTGCCCATCGCAACGAAGGCGGACATACATGGCTCTTCAAGAGAACCACGGATTACTATAGCAGATCGCGGTACTTTGGGCAAGAGAATCCCCGCCCTGATTCCGGAATTTGGGAATGGAGAGCGCCGGGGAGTATGATACTCACGGTTTCGAGGAGCAGTCGGCAAAGTAATGTGGTTATAAAACGATCACCGCCCATCCCAACGCTGGCTTGAGCGCCGGGATGGGGATTCCCGCTACCGACAAGTTTCCGTATCCTCGGGCGATCTGCCGGACAGAAGCGGCACTGGTGCTCAGAACGACGGCGAAATCTCCCAGGGCTTGATCAGGGGGGTCTTCTGTTCATCCCCCTCTTTCTTCGCCGCGGTCTCGTCGACGATCGTGGACACCGACGCATCCACGGTCTGCAGATTGAGCACGGTCCCGGTGGCCTGCGCCAACTCGGTCAAGGCGACATTGAGCTCCGCGGTCGCATCGACCTGGGCGCGTCGGGCCTGGGCATGGGTTTCCTGTGCTTGCAGCTTGACGAGCAGGAACTCCGGCGTGAGCCGTTCGCGGATCGCTTCGGATTCTTCCAGGGCCCTCAGGTGAACGCGCGCCGCCTCCGCGGCCTCGGCCTGGACCTTGACCTGCGCCTCGCTCGTCTGGACCCGCCGCATCGCTTCGCGGACTCGCACCGCGATCTGGTCGGCCGTGTTCTGCAGAATGGACACGGCCTTGCGACGCTCCACTTTCCGTCGGAGCCACTCGGCCTGGCGCTCGCGGTTGCCCAGCGGATACTCGAACGTGACGCCGATCCCGTAGGTCGCATACTGCCAGTCACCGATCTGGTCGTGTGCCTCGATGCGATCCTTGGACAGCCCGCTGCCCCGCGCGGACGCGACCAGGTCCAGACGCGGCATCTTCTGGTTCTCGGCAACCTCGACGTTGATCTCGGCAACCTTGACGCCCAGTTGCGCTTGCTGGATGACCGGATGACTTGCCACGGCGGTCGCCAGGGAGCGTTCGAGCAGTACCGCCTGCTCCGGCAGACTCACCGGCGACTCCAGGTTCGTCGTCGGGACGATCGCCAGCTCGCTCGTCGTGTTGATCTGTGGGTCCGCCAGCAGACGTGCCAGCGCGTCCTGCACATCGGTCACCCGTCTCTCCAAGTCGAGCAACGTCGCCTTGCGCGACAGGGCGTAGGACTCCGCCTGTTTGATCTGCACGTCGGTCGCGTCGATGTCCCGGCGCCCCGCCACTTTGTGGAGGGTCTCCTCCGTCTGCTCGACCAGTTCCCGCTGGATCTGAAGGTCGTGCTGGGCCTGGGCCAACCGCCAGTAGGCGGCGATCACTCCGGCCGCGACGGCCTCGGCCCGCTCGCGAAAGCCCTGCAGGGCCGCCTCGTAATTGAGCTTGGCGATATTCACGCCCGCCAAATTGACTTCCCACCCCGCATCCCGCAACAACGGCTGGCGCAGTTGGAAGATCACCATTGGCTCGTAACGTGTCCCCGTAATCGACCGAAAGAACGTCAGGTCATCCCAGATGCGGCTCAGCGCGTAGCTGGCCGACCATTCGGTGCCCAGCACGGTCCGCTGCCGCACGCCGGATTCAAACAGCCGATTCTCCGCCTGGCCCGCCTGAAAGGAACTCTGCGGGGGCGCATCCTGGTCTTCGTAATTGATGCGGCTGAACGCAGCGGGATCGAATCCCCCGACCTCCTTGGTCACCTCGTGCCGGGCAATCTCCGGATCGAAGCTCACGACCCGGATCTCCGGGCTGTTCGACAGCGATCGGGCGATGGCCTCGTCGAGACTCAGGGGGGCGACCTTCCTGCCGGTGTTCGGGTCCACGTCGATCTTCAGATCCGGAACAGCCTTCCGGGCCGTATCGACCGGGGTGAGCAGCCCCAGCGGCGCGTTGGGATCGTTCGCATCCTGGCGTGCCTGCGGGCCCCGTGCGGCCAACCGCCGCTGGTATGCCGCCAGCTTGCCTCGATCGTTGACCTTGTCAGATACGCAACCGCTGGTCAGGAGCAGCCAGTGCATCAACAACAGACATGCCGCGGAGCGTCCTATATCGTGCCATGTTTGGAGCGCAGCCATATGGAACTCTTCCCCTAATCTGGGCGAACCCCACCCTGTCTTTGGGACCCAAACCCGGCCTACCAACCGGCCACCTGAGACAGATCATAGGGGATGGCCGGACAAAACTCAAGCATCAAAGATAGAAAAGCTCTCGGGCTTTCGCGTCAGTGCGGAACGGATCGAGAACAGGGTTTCGGGTAGTCTGTCCTGCGAAGTAATCACTATTCGTGGCCAGCAGGCACGGCTTCATAAATGACCGCGCCCGCGGCGACCAGCGTGTCCGTGACGATTGCCTCTCCGTTCTCGAACCGCCCTACGGGCGTGCGGCCTTCCGCAAGCCATTTGTAGATCTGTCCCTCGTTGGGTAACCCGTGTTCCACGCGGCTGAGAACGAAACGTATCTGCTGGTCCATGTCGGCGATATTGGCTACGGCCACGGCGATATTGCCGTCCGCGGCGCGCCAGGCGCCCACCGCATACTGGGGGACGCGCCGGCGGTATTCCTGGACGGTTCCCTGCTGGCCGGCATAGATGGATAGGCGCGACATGTCAATTTCCAGGTCGGGAATCTTCATGCGCGGGGGGCGCAGGAACGTGCCGTGCAGCAGGTAGGGCAGGGCTGCCTGCCGTAGCCGGATCAGTTGCCGGATGTAGGCCAGGTCGGTTCGCCGTTCCACGAGGTGTTCCGGCCGGAAATTCGCCAGGCAGGGCTGCTGTCCCCAGACGAACGTCCGCGCCTGTTCCAGCCGGAACTGGTACCGGAACTTCTCGTCGAGCAATTGCAGGGGGTGTTCCGGGGCCGCCTCCTGGGGCCAAAGCGGGTCATATGGCGGCCGTGTCAGGGACGCATAATTCCCGTAGAGGACCGCGTAACCGTGATAGACGGCAGGAAAGAAGGGGATCGGTTCCCACTGGCCGGGCGCCGCGTACCGTTCCAAGCTGACCTGCAGGCTCAACATCAGGTCGAGATGAGGCAGCCAGGCCTCGCCGCAACCCTCACCCGCCAAGGCGATGCCACGACAGCGCCGGCGGATGTCCGATTCCAGGGCGCGAAATCCTTCCATCCAATACGCGCCCCCTCCGGGCGGATGTCCGTGGTTGGGATCGTAACAGACCAAGCTCGAGCAGGCCTGGTCCATGTAGATGCCGCCGACACCCAGGTCGTCGTAGACGGTTTCGGCCAGGTTCGCGTAGGTGCGGCGCCAAAACTCTGTGCCCATGCACATGGAAGCCATGGGTGACCGGGTGAAGGTATTGTATACCTCCGGCTGGACCGTACCATCCGCTTTCTTGACGGCGTAGCGTTGGGCCTCTTGCGACACCCAGCTTCTCGCGGTCATACCCCAGAGCCGCTGGTTCATGTACACCAGGGGATTCAATCCTCTCCGACGGGCTTGGCGCACCGCCTCCCGAAAGGCGTCGGCGCCCTCGCGCGGCGGCAGATACTCCGGGAAGTTGACATCATAGGCGCAGCCATGCCACCAGTGCCAGAATATGCCGACCGGCACGTCGAGATAGTCCTGCATGGCGGCGGCCGGGGGCAGTACGTCATCGGATGTTCCCCGGTTCCAGACCCAGAAGCCCGTACGGGGGACCCAGTCCGGCGTGCGACCCTGCTTCAGGCGGCTTTCCCGGGCCCAGGGTTGCTGCAAGGCCCACGTGCGATACCGCGCCGCCACTGTCATCCAATCGCCCTGGAACAAGCCGATCAGCACCTCATACCCCGGTTCGTACACCGTGGCCGCATCCGCACCGGGGAAGTGACAGACCTCCAGGCCCATGCCGCCTTGCCCGTTGCCGAAGGCGGCGAAGCTCTTGCTGCGTGCCTGGATGTCATCGGTGGCAAGATACAAGCCGGGGCCGTTTTCCCGATAGAAAGCCAGGCACTGGAGGGACAAGATCCCGGGGTAGGAGAACTCCCGTCGCTGGACGGGTCCTGACGCCGGACAAAGGAGTTGCCGCGCCTGCGTCGTCTTCTCGCCCATCCAGGAGGGTACGGCGAGCACTTCGGCCTCTTGCGGTGCGACGGCACCGAGACGCGGGAAGCACACCCGCTGGGGAACGGCGCCGTTCAAGCCCTGCACGCGGATCGAGAAACGACTGGCCTGAGCCACCGGGTCAAAGCGGACGCGGACAGTCACGGACAGAGCAGGCATAGCCTCCCGGCCGAACCTGCTCCACGACAGGCGTAATCGCAGCGGATCGTTCTCCTCCTGCCGGCACTCGAATTGTTGCGCGTGCTCGGGACGCAGCCCGCCTCCGGCCTGTTCGGGCAACTCCAACACCCAGAGACTGCCGGGGGCGTCAGCGGCAATGTGGTCATGGCCGGCGTGCTTGTCGAGCAGGCAAACCAGATGTCCCCGGCTTTCATCGAAACGCAGGGCAACTTCCGGGGTGTCCACGGTCAGCGCCGATGCGCCGGCGCCAAGACTCAGTACCGCCAGCAGGGTAATCCACCGTGAATGGTACCGACCTTTGCCAGAAACGGACCTCATGGTAGGCATGTCGCTGAGCATACACCTTTATCATCGTGGTTCAAGCCCGACGGCGAGGGTCGGTGAAAATGGTCGATTTCGCCGGACGCTGCGGCTATAATACCGCAACCATGAAAGGGTTCTCACCATGAAACACATCGTTCTTCCTCTCACGTTCCTTGCTCTGATCCTGATTGTTCTCCCCCAGACCCGGGCCGCAGACGCAGCGGCTTCGATGGCCCGGATCGGCGCCGGCGAGTCGCCCGCCCAGCGGGATGCCCGGATGGCCTGGTGGCGCGAGGCCCGCTTCGGGATGTTCGTGCATTGGGGACTCTACTCCGGTCTGGCCGGCACCTGGGACGGCCAACCCGTTGCCACCAAAGGGGGCATGGAGTGGATTCAGCAGCGGGTGAAAGCCGACACCGACACGTACGCGCAACGTGCCTTGCCGCTGTTCAAGCCCACGCCGGATTTCGCCCGGGAATGGGCACGGCTCGCGAAGACCGCGGGCTGCCGCTATATTGTTTTTACCACGAAGCATCACGACGGCTTCGCGTTGCACGACTCGCAGACCAGCGATTACGATGCCGGCTCGAAACTCCACCGCGATCTCGTTCGCGAGATCGTCGACGCGGCCCGCGCGGAGGATTTGCGCGTGGGCTTCTATCACTCGGTCATCGACTGGCATCACGATCAGTACTGCTACGAGAAATCGAAGCAGCTCCCGCACCCGCTGAAAGGGCGGCCCTATCCGAACGGCACGCGCGACCACAACCAGTACCTCGAGTATCTCCACGCCGAGGTGAACGAGCTCGTCTCGAACTACGGTCCCATCGACATCTTGTGGTGGGACTACAGCGCCCAGGATTTCCAGGGTGACGAGGCGTGGCGTGCGACAGCCCTGATGCAGCTCGTGCGCGCCAAGCTGCCCGCGGTCATCATGAACAACCGTCTCTACCGCTCGCCCGAGGCCGGCTGGAAGAGCATGGGTACCGAAGGTTACATCCCGCAGCTTGACCCGAAGTACGGCGACTTCATCACGCCGGAGCAGCACATCCCCGCGACCGGCATGCCCGGCGTGGATTGGGAGACCTGCATGACCATGAACACGACCTGGGGCTACAGCGACCACGACCACGCCTGGAAATCCGATGAGACGCTCATCCGTAACCTGATCGACATCGCCAGCAAGGGCGGCAACTATCTCCTCAACATCGGCCCGAAAGGCGACGGCAGCATCCCGCCCGAGTCCGTCAAATCGATGCAGGCCATCGGCGCCTGGATGAAGGTGAACGGCCAGGCCATCTACGGCACGACCGCCAGTCCCTTCGCGAGCCTCGACTGGGGCCGCTGCACGCGCAAGGGCGCGACGCTCTACCTGCATGTCTTCAATTGGCCCACGGATGGCACGCTGCTGGTCCCGTTGCGGAATCAGGTGGGCGGTGCCCGGCTGCTGGCCCATCCGAGCGACTCGCTGACCGTATCCGCATCATCCGAGGGGGTGCGCATTCGACTCCCGGCACGCGCGCCCGACGCCATCGCTACGGTCGTCGCTCTGCAGATCGCGGGCGAGCCCCAGGTGATCGTCGCCTCTTCCGCAACGACGTCACAGCACTGATCAGACAGGACGCGACGAAAGGAGCCATGGTGAGCGGAAGAGGGAATGCGTCCTGGCGTATGGTGGTTCTCGCCGTGTTGTTGGGGCAGTTGGTTACGGCGGCGCCGGTGCGGGCACAGGACGAGCCACCGTATACGACCTACGCGAGTTTCGCCGAGTTGATGACCGCCCAGGGGGCTCAGTACCCGAGCCTCATCCGTATCTCCGAACCAGGGACGCCGGAAAGCCCAGCCTACACCGGGTTTTTCTTCTACCAATGTCTCCAGTTCGATCCGACGGACCGGTACGTGCTGGGCATGCGCGTCCACTGCCAGAATCGTGATGTTCGGCCGACGGACCGGGCCCAGATCGGCTTCATCGACCTGCAGGGGGGATACCAGTGGACCCGGATCGGGGAAACCACGGCCTGGAATTGGCAGCAGGGGGCCCGTCTGCAGTGGCGGCCGGGCTCGCAGGAGATCCTCTGGAATGACCGTGCCGAAGATGGTGGCCACTACGTGTGCCG
>JALORE010000466.1 GCA_025459125.1 Planctomycetota bacterium
TGTCCATCCTGAAACACGCGGCCCCAGAAATACCGAAAATTTCTGTGGCCCAGGTAGATGTGAACAGAGCGTTCTCAACGTCCAAGGGGTACCCCCGGGGGGGCGGTACGCCCCCCCGGGGGTCACCTCCTACCCAATTGACAATCCCGGCTCGATAAGCTATTTGTTGCGGAACATATTCATGAGGAGAGGCGCGAGGGAACTGACCCTGTGACCGCCCAGCAACCGACCCGAGAGGGCACGGTGCTACCGTCAGTCCCACTGGGGAACCATGAGACAGAGCGCAATACGTGGACCTCCCATCTGGGAGGTCTTTTTGTTTCTGCAGGCAGAACGTGGGCTGATTTGAGTGGCAGCTTGCATCCCACGTAAATCCAAGATGCTAAAGCGCCAGAGCGCCACCGCTCGCCCCTGGGGCGGCGCGGCTTGGTCCTGGAGAAAGGCAAAACCCAATGACAGCAATGCACGTGGCCTACACCTCGTCCCCGAAAATTCGATGCGCCTTCTACACGATCGTTATCCGTAACCAGTCCCTGCAAGAGAAATATCCTGGAGGGCGTGAAGCGTTCATCAACCGCTATAGGGCCCCGTCAAACGACCGCATAACGGTTTACTGCGACATGGGATCGGACATCGGAGATGTCTTCCGGGACCTGGAAGAGTGCGGCATGGAACATTTTCAGGACTTCACCACCCTCGACGCCGCCGAGAACGACATGTGGTGCTGCTGCAAGCCTGAGATGCGCGAACGTCCGTTCCCGGTGGACACTCGGGCGGGTTGGCTGAAAGGTGAGTACCGTGACGGGACCGTCTGGGTCTGGTTTCGCGGGTGAAAAGATCTGGCCGGCGCACGGCCCTCAACAATTTCGGAAAAATTGTGTGCGCGGAATAGGATCGGTAAGGTGTGGAGTGCCGGAACGGATGGGTACCCGGGGGGGGGGCGTACGCCCCCCCCGGGGGTGGGTCAAAATCTGGCGCTGGCTATCAGGCTCAGCGAATTCCACTCACTGCGACCGAGATCGCGAAGGCATGATCTATCAGAGATGCAGCGATGTTGTAGCTCCCGTCTGAATAACGATCTCTGCCTTCGTAGTGATGATGGACGTGCCTTTCAACTACGACAGGCCTCCGGTGGTGGCACCTGTGATGGCATGGTGGTTGATTCCGGTGAACTTGCCTGTGAGGATTTCGTCTGCCCTTTTCCCAACCGTAGTGATTGCCAGGAGGGGTATTCCAACCCTTCTGATGGTAACTCTCTCCGCCCCGCCGATGATCGTCTCTACCCTCGCCTGCCCATGAGTTGCTTCCCAAAGCCAGCACAAATCCGACCAACACTTTCTTGTGGCTTTATCGATGTGGACAGCAACGAGAACCGTTCTGGCGACCACCTCTCCTGTTTCATCGTTCTTCATTTCGTGAGCAGAGCGAATGGCCTTTTCCTTGGTGCTGCTGAACACGATCGGCAGCCACACGATCTCGACGGGCCAATAGAAGGTGACTGCGTACAGGAAGCGCGGCGAGGCGCGGAAGTCAGACCAGGTGGTAGATCTAGCGGCTTTCACCTCCGTTCGGAGTCGAATGCAAAAGTTGCCGCCTCAGCCTTTGCTCCTCCAGCGCGCAGTAGAGAACGGGCACTATAAACAACGTCAGAAGCTCGATGGCCATTCCGCCCACCGAGGGCAGCGCCATCGGCACCATGATGTCGGACCCGCGCCCCTGGGACGTGATGACCGGCAAGAGAGCCAGGATGGTGGTTGCCGTGGTCATCAAGCACGGCCGCACTCTTCGCGTGCCTGCCTCCAGCGTTCGTTGGCGCACTTCCTCGACGCTCTGCGGGGGCTCCTGCTCAAATCTTTGCTTCAAGTACGTCGAAATCACCACGCCGTCGTCCGTCGCGATGCCGACCAGCGCAATGAAGCCTATCCAGACGGCCACAGACAGGTTCACGGTGCCGACCTGGAAAAGGTCGCGCATCGGCGTTCCGAGCAGTTCGAAGTCGAGAAACCACGGCTGCCCGTAGAGCCAGAGAAGTGTAAAACCGCCGGACACGGCGACGGCTACTCCCGTGTAGATGATGACGCTCGTTGCAACCCGATGAAACTGCAGGTAGAGCAGGATGAAGATCAACGCGAGCGCCACCGGGATCAGCATCATGAGACGCTTTTCGCTTCGCACCTGGTTTTCGTAGGAGCCCGCGAAGGCGAAGCTGACGCCAGCGGGCACGATGATCTCGCCGCTATCGATCTTGGACTGGATGACACTGCGGGCCTGTACAACCGCTTCAACTTCCGCAATATCCGGCCGGCGATCGAAAAGTACGTAACTGGTCAGAAAGGTGTCCTCCGACTTAATGACCTGCGGGCCACGGGCGTATTGGATATCGCCAAGCTGCGTCAGCGGGATCTGCTCCCCGCTCGGGGTCGGAATGAACACGCGCCCCAACGCTTCGAGGCTGTCGCGTTCTTCCCGCATGTACCGCACACGCACCGGATAGCGCTCACGCCCCTCCACGGTCCGTGTGAGCGTCATGCCTCCAAGCGCAACTTGAAGCACGTTCTGAACGTCGACAATGGTCAGCCCGTAGCGACCGATGGCCTCCCGATTCAGGTCGATCTCGAGGTAGGGCTTGCCCACGACACGGTCGGCAAACACGGTCTCCGGCCGCACTGACGGAACGGTCCTGAGGATCTCCTCCAGACGCAGTCCAAAGGCTTCAATAGCCTCGAGGCTCGGGCCATGCACCTTTATGCCCATGGGAGCCCGCATGCCGCTCTGGAGCATGACGATGCGGGCATTGATGGGCATCAGCAACGGTGCTCCCGTGACACCCGGACGCTCTGCGGCACGGACAATCTCGTTCCAGATATCCCGGGGTGAGCGGATGTGGTCGCGCCATTGTCGCACGCGCTCACCATTTACTTCCATGCGATACTCCGGCTTGTACGTGATCACCGTTTCGATCATCGACACCGGGGCCGGGTCCAGGGCGCTGTCTGCTCGCCCGAGTTTGCCTACCACGCGGTCGACTTCGGGGATCTGCGCGATCGCGGCGTCCATTTCAGAGAGCATGCCGAGCACTTCCCCGATCGAGGCATGCGGCATCGTCGTCGGCATGTAGAGGTACGACCCCTCGTCGAAAGGCGGCATGTACTCCCGTCCAAAACCGGGGAACGCGTGGGCAACCGTCGAGACGGGGCGACTGAGGCGCACGCTCTGGGGAAGGGAGCCGAACACTTTGTCAAACCCCAGCCACGCCGTGGTGCCGAAGAGCAAGATCCCCGCAGGAAAGAGCAGAAACAGCAGCTTGCGCCGCAGGATCCAGCGAAGGAGCCTGGGGTAGAGCGACTCGAAGAGGCTGAAGGCGCCCATCACGGATGCGATCAGCACACCGACGAACAGGAGGTTGACGAGGATACCTTTACCCCTTCCCAGGGGAAGCCAGTCTTCGGTCAGGAGAAGTGTTACCACCACAATCGCAGCGATGTTCTCGGCGAGGGTCATGCGCTTATTGAGCGTCGTTGAAAGGAGCGGCCGAGCGAGGCGATAGGCGCCAAGAGACATGACGAGA
>JALORE010000467.1 GCA_025459125.1 Planctomycetota bacterium
GTTCCGCCTGGTCCCGGAGGAGGGGACGGTGCGGATCGCCAGCAACGCCGCCGGGGCAGAGGTATTCGATGCCTCGGGTGCCAGGCTCGGCGCCACCGGCGCCACGTTGAGCCTGTCGCCCTTCATGGCTCATGAGTTGACGGTCAAGGCGGCTCGTCACAAACCGGCGGAGGTGACGGTCCGGATCGACCGGCCGGGGCTGGACGCCGGTACCCGGCAGGTGGTGCTGGAGCAGCAGCGGACTCCCCCTGATCTTGTCGAGGTGGCGAATGCCCAGTACGCCTCTCTGGACGGGTTGGCCACGGGCAGTCGCGAGGCCCAGGATCGCCAGCGTCGGGCGGTATCCGAACTCGGCTTGCCGTTAGAGGTGAAGACGGCGCGGACCGGGATCCTGTTTCGGCTCATTCCCGCCGGGAGCTTCACGATGGGCAGCCCGCGTGCCGAACAGGATATGGTCGTGAAGGCGGGCGTTGATCGCAAAGTGGTCGAGGACGAGACACAGCATCAGGTGACGTTGACGAAGCCGTTCTACTGTGGGAAGTACGAGGTGACGCAGGGGCAGTGGGAGATGGTGTGCGGGAGCAATCCGTCGTACTTCAAGAACGCGGGGCGGGACGCACCAGTGGAGAACGTCATTTGGGAGGAGTGCCAGACGTTTCTCCAGAAGCTCTGCCAGATGGAGGGGGTGGCGGAAGGGACGTACCGCCTGCTGACGGAGGCCCAGTGGGAGTATGCGTGTCGTGCAGGCAGTACGAGTGCGTACAGGTTTGGAGATAGCGATTCTGGTCTCGGGGAGTACGCATGGTACGACCGCAACAGTGGCGCCACGACGCATCCGGTGGGTCAGAAGAGGCCGAACGGCTGGGGATTGCATGACATGCACGGCAATGTGTGGGAGTGGTGTCAGGACTGGTATGGGGAGTATGCAAGCGGGTCGGTGCCGGACCCGCTTGGCCCTGCTTCGGGCGTCGACCGCGTCAGCCGGGGCGGCAGTTGGTTCCACGACGCCAGGTTCTGCCGGTCGGCGGATCGCAGCAGGATCCCGCCCGGCGACCGCTACATCAGCCTGGGCTTCCGCCTCGCGAGGACAACGGCGTCCTACCCTTAAAGGGTTTTAGGCCGTGTGGCGGCCCGCGGAGCGAGGCCAGTCACCGGCCCGGGGTCCAGGGGCGGAGCCCCTGGTCGAGTTTGAAAAATCAGAGAGGTTCCGTGTGAGCATTCATGAGAGTGAAGATCGTGACGTTGACGTTCGATGAACGATTAGCTGGCTTTCCGGAGGAACCGCTCAGGCGGGCCGTGACGGGGGCCGAAGTCCTCGAAGTCAGCGAGCATTTCTATGAGTATGCCGGCGTGCCGCGACTGACCTTGGTTCTCCGTCTGGGCGAGGAAGCCGGACGGGGTATCCGCAGGCCGGGCGGACCTGATCCCTATCAGACCCTCCCCGATGACCGCAAGGGCCTCTATGTGGAGCTGCGGAAGTGGCGAAACGAGAGGGCCGAGGCGGACGGTGTGCCCCCGTTTGTCATTCTGCGCAATGAGCTGATTGCGGAGATCTGTCGCCGAGTACCCAGGACCGTCGCGGCCATGCGGGAGATTTCCGGCATCGGAGAAAAGACCTGTGCCCGGTACGGCACACAGATCGTCGGCTTGATGCCGGAGGGTTTGAAGCCGCTTGCGAGTGCGGATGGAGGGGGCGAATGAAATCGTTTGGCGGGCTTTTCGAGTGGATCACATCCTGCGAGAACTTGGAACGGGCGATGCGCCTGGCGGCTCGCGGCAAGCAGGATCGTTCGCCCGTGCAGCGCTTCCTCGGGAATGCGGAGAAAGAACTGGTCGTCTTGCGGGAGGAGCTCCGGGCCCGGACGTACCGGCCAAGGCCATACACGCAGTTCCGAATCTGCGATCCGAAGCCTCGCACGATCAGTTGTGCCGACTTCCGGGATCGGGTGGTACACCATGCGGTCTGCGATGTGATCGGGCCGTTGTTGGAGCGCCGCATGATCTCCCATTCGTACGCCTGCCGGGAGGGCAAGGGAACCCACCGTGCCGTCCTGCAGGCGGAACGGTACTGCCGTCGCTTCCGATACTACCTTAAGATGGATGTTCGCAAATTCTTCGAGTCGGTAGATCACGAAATCCTGCTCGGGCTTCTGCGCGGGCTCTTTCGGGAGCCGCGCCTCGGCGGTCTCCTGGAGATCCTGGTCCGGCATCCTGTGCCGCACGCCGTGGCTGGCAAAGGTCTTCCCATCGGGAACCTCACCAGCCAGTGGTTCGCGAACCTGTACTTGGACGGCCTGGACCACACGGTCAAAGAGGAATGGCAATTCGCCGGCTACGTCCGTTACATGGACGACATTGTCTTGTGGGCCGAGGACAAGGCGGATCTGTGGTGGGCCCTGGCCTCTACCAAGAACTGGCTTGAAACCCGGCGGAGAGTGACACTGAAAGAAACGGCCACACGACTGGCTCCCACGAAGGACGGCTTGCCCTTTCTGGGTCTGAGGGTGTACCCGCAGGCCTTGCGGCTGCAACGGCAGCGGTATCGTCGGCTCAAGCGCCTGGTCGTGCGCCGAGAGAAGGAGCTGGAGCGGGCCCTGATCTCGCCGGAGCAGTTCGTGGGCTCCTTGCGGGCGGCGGCCGGGATTCTATCGTTCCTTGGATTGAAAGGACTGGTCAGCAGCAGCGTCGATTTGTGAGTGATCGGAGTGGTCGGCGGAGAAGAGGCTTGGCCCTGCTTCGGGCGACAACCGCGTCAACCGGGGCGGCAGTTGGAACAACGACGCCAGGAACTGCCGGTCGGCGAATCGCAACAGGAACACGCCCGACAACCGCAACAACAACCTGGGCTTCCGCCTCGCGAGCACAACGCCAAGAGTGGCACGGGTATCTTGCCCGTGGAAAAGGGTAGGACGGTGTTGTCCCATCCGCACGGACCCGTATCCCGGCGGGGCCGGGATCGAACATGACAAAGCCGGACAGGGCTGGTAGGATGGAGCCGAAGGTCCTGTCCGGCAACGGTTGTGGTGTGCAATGTTCTGTCCGAAGTGTGGCAAAGAGAATCCTGACGGCGGTCGCTTCTGTGTGCGGTGCGGGGTCGATTTCACGCACATGACTCCACCATCAAAGCCTAGTGCTTCCGATACGCTCGACCGGTTGGCCACCCTCGGGAACGCATCGGCCGAGCGGTACGATACGCTCGATGCGGCGGTGACCCAGGGCCGGGGGGCCACGATTCTGGGCGGGCAGTACCGGGTTGTTCGCAAGCTGGGCGAAGGCGGCATGGGGGTGGTCTACCTGGCGGAGGACAAGGAGATGGGCAACCGGCCGGTGGCCGTCAAAGTGCTGCCGCCTTTGCTGGCGCGGAACCTTCGGGCGGTGGAGAACCTCCGCAAGGAGGCCATGGTTGCCATCAACCTGACGCACCCGAACATCATCCGCCTCTACGGCTTTCATACGGATGGCGATCTGAAGTTCCTGGTGATGGAGTACATCGACGGCCAGACCCTGGAAGAGCGGATTCTCCAGAGCGAGCGGGGCCGGCTGAGCGTCGAGGAGGTTCTCCCCCTGATGATGGACAAGGAAGGACAGGTCAAACTATTGGATTTCGGGATCGCCCGGGAATTGAAAGACTCGTTCACTCGCGTGACGGGCCAGGAGACCTCGGGCACGATCCCTTATATGAGTCCGCAGCAGCTCAACGGCGACACGCCGAACGCGTCCATGGACATCTACTCACTCGGCGTGACGCTGTACGAGTGCCTCTCCGGCCATACGCCGTTCTACACAGGCGACCTCAAGCACCAGATCCTGACCAAAAGGCCACCCGAGATTACGGACCTGCCCGAGCACGTCAACCAGGCCTTGCAGGGCGCGTTAGCGAAGGAGGCTTCGGATCGCCCGGCCACGGCAACGGACCTGGTTCTCCGCCTCGAGAACGCGTCACCGCTGGATCGGGAGTTGCCCCAGGCGCTTGCTCCACAGCACGCGGCAGATGCGGACGCGGTGACGGAGAGGATTCGCAAGTGGGTCGAGAATCGCAAGGGGGAATGGACGCAGGAGGAGTGGAAGGACTTCGTGATCGGCCTCTTCGATGACGGCTGCGCCGTGGGTCTGGCGCACAAGAACCTGGAAACGGTCCGGGAGAAAGAGCGAAAGGCCTGGATCAAGGCGGAGGCGGCCCGCAAGGCCGAAGAGGCCCGGATGGCCGAGGAGCGCCGTCGCGCGGCAGAAGAGGCGGAACGCAAACGCCGAGAGGCGGAGGAAGCGCGAAAGCGTCGAGAGGAGGAGCAACTCCTCGACGAAATCCAGAGTAGACCGACGATTCCGCTGTGTGAACGCTACCTGAGGGACTATCCGGCCGGGCGCCAGCGAACCCGTGTGGAGAAGGTTCTGGGGCGGCTGCGGGGCGAGCGGAAGAACCAGATGCGAGCCATGAAGGCTGCGCTGGTGCTCGCAGCGATCACGCTGGCAGCGGTCCTCGTCGGCGTGTCCGTCTCGCGCCTGGAGAAGCGGGGCAGACTGGCGCCTCAAAGGGGCGATGCTGCTCCTGCTGCCAGCGCACCACGTCCTCAGCCGCTGGAGGCAATTCAGGGAGCAGGTGGCACGCGTGCTTCGTCTGGGTCCTCCAGGACCCAGGCTGGCCCAAGCCAAGAGATTACGAATTCGATTGGGATGAAGCTGGTGTGGATTCCGCCAGGGGAGTTCCTAATGGGCAGTCCGCAGAGTGAGGAAGGCCGTTTTGACGGTGAAGGTCCGCAGCATCGGGTGACGCTAACGAGGGGTTTCTACCTGGGCGTGTATGAGGTGACACAGCGTCAGTGGCTGTCAGTGATGGGACGCAATCCGAGCGGCTTCCAGGGGGATGACCTGCCGGTGGAGACGGTCTCATGGGAGGAGGCGGTGGAGTTCTGCCGCAAGCTCAGCGTGAAGGAGGGGGTGGCATATCGTTTGCCGACGGAGGCGGAGTGGGAGTATGCCTGCCGGGCGGGAACAACCGGCCGGTATGGCTTCGGGGATAGTGATTCGAGCCTCGGTGAGTACGCGTGGTATGAGAGCAATAGCGGCAACCAGACGCACGCTGTGGGCCAGAAGCGGCCGAACGCCTGGGGTCTGCATGACATGCACGGCAATGTGTGGGAGTGGTGCCAGGACTGGTATGGGGAGTATGCAAGCGGGTCGGTGCCGGACCCGCTTGGCCCTGCTTCGGGCGGCGACCGCGTCTCCCGGGGCGGCAGTTGGCTCAACGGCGCCAGGGACTGCCGGTCGGCGTTTCGCGCCTGGGACACGCCCGACGACCGCGGCAGCTACCTGGGCTTCCGCCTCGCGAGGACAACGCCGTCCTACCCTTAAAGGGTTTTAGGCCGTGTGGCGGCCCGCGGCCTCCGGCTCGGAGAGCCTCTGGCTCGGAGAGAGCGAGGCCAGCCACCGGCCCGGGGTCCAGGGGCGGAGCCCCTGGTCGATCTAAAATTGGGAATCTGGAGGTCAGGCATGCCCGGAAGTGTTTGCCCACAGTGCGGGGCTCTTTTGCAGGGGGACAGGCCCC
>JALORE010000468.1 GCA_025459125.1 Planctomycetota bacterium
CCTCCAGGAACATGCGACAGGCCGCGTGCATGGCGCGCAGCGCTTCTTGGAGAACGGAGTCGGTCGGAAGACCTTCGAGATCGCTTTGAAGCTGGCCACGCAGATCAACGATGGATTGCGCCACGAAGGCGCCGATGGCCACGTCATACGGATCCCACAGAGCCCGCTGCTCCGCAAGATATCTCAGCACTCGCTTCGCTCCCTTCCGTTCCCCGGCGGGCGGTTCCCAATCGATTCCACCAATCGGAGTCCTGATGCCGATCAGACGAGCGGCCAGTTCGCGTCCTTTGAGTCCTGTCTTGTCACTGGTTTTCATGTTCCACGCCCTTCCTTCATCCTCGTACGCAACTGACGAAGCTTTCCGAGAAGGCCCGGCACCCCTTTTGATCAATGCCGTACGAATGTGACCGAGCCAAGTTCCTGCCACAGTTTCGCCTCGATCTGATAATCGACCAGTCTATCGAATATCTCACCTTATACTATACGCCCACGCAGTGCGTTTGGGTCGTGATCGTCGCTGGATGCAGGAGACTCGGGACTGGGATGGTTGCTGACGGCCCACGTTCACGACAGAATATGAGGGTGCAGCGTCCATCCCCGCAGGTCTGGCCCCACGGCAATCCCGTGGGACTTTCGGGATTCCACTTTTGCGGAGCCCTTGCCGGCTCGACGAGGGCAGAAAAAAACCCCGCCCTTGTGGCGCGGGGCTTCTTTACGCTCAGGCCTCCTTCGGCTTAGCTGGGCGTCACGTTGGTCGCACACGGGCCCTTTTGGCCCTGTCCGACTTCGAAATCGACTGCCTGGCCCTCATTGAGAGAGGCGGAGCCCGCCGTTTTGATCTCCGAATGGTGGACAAACAAATCCTTACCGCCATCCGCCGAGCTGATAAAGCCAAATCCCTTACCTGCATTGAACCATTTTACGGTACCTTTTGCCACGGGTTCTTCTCCTGAGGCCAATCCGGCCTGCAAACGCACTTTCCCTCTGCTGATGGGTAAGGGGTAAACTCCGAGGGAAGAAAGTGTACACCTTCATGAGACCTACAGTTTACTCACCCGCCGTATTATGTCAACAAAATAAATCTACAAAATATCAAATTACTTGCACTCTCGGTTGGCGGGCCGCTTCTCTATTCACAACCTTCGCGGAGCCATCACACTGCGCCAGCGAGCGTGCTTCCGTTCCCAACCTGTCGTTCGCCCCGCTTCAGGACTTCTTGCCACCATCAACTCTGTTGCCCCACTGACGCTGGAAACACGCGTAGGCCTCGGCGTCCCGACGGAGATTACCTCGGTAGGAGAGATTGCCCGCCAGGCTGATCCACGGCTTGCGCCGATGCCAGAAGCTGCGGAGGACCCGGCGGAAGATGCCCGGCACGGAATAGAAGGTCTCACTGCAGGAGACCATCTCCTGAACGATATCGTCCAGGGACAGATGCTGGTACCGGGCCACGGGGTAGGTCAGCGTGTAGTATTTCCAGTCCTGCGGGAGCGTATCGAGGGGGATGCGGCCCTGGGATTTCATCTGGTCCCACAGACGCGTGCCGGGCAAGGGGGTCAGAAACAGCACGTTGAGATTGTCCACGCCGTACCGGCGGGCCGTCTCGGCAATCCGGTGACCAATCCCCGGTTCGTCTGCGTCCAACCCCATGATGAAGGAACCTGCCACCAGGATCTTGTGCCGCTGAATGCGCCGGACGGAGGCGCGGATGTCCCGCCCTTTCAGAAGGCTGAATTTCCCGCCGTATTCTCGGAGCCCTTCCGGCGCGGGCGATTCAAAGCCGATGAAGACGCCGCTGCACCCGGCCTTCGCCGCCAGCGCCAGGAGTTCCTCGTCGTCGGCGAAGTTGATCGTGGCCTGGGCAATCCATTCTTTGCGCAGGTGCGCCCGGGCCAAGGCGCGGAACAGGTCCTTGGCGCGGGCGATGTGCTCGGGTCGCGTGCCGATGAGGTTGTCGTCCACGACCAGCACCCGTTTCTCGCGAATCGACTGGAACTCGCACACGACATCCGGAATGGGTCGCTGGCGGTAGTGGGCCCCGTTGAACGCCGTCACGCTGCAAAAGCTGCAATTCAACGGACAGCCGCGCGTGGTCTGGATGGCCCCGAAGGCGTAACCTCGGGACAATAAATCGTGACGAGCGAGGGGGACATCGGTCATCTGGGCGAACCCGCCGTCATACCGGCGCTGCAGGCGGCCCTGCCGGGCGTCCTCCAGGACCTGCGGCCAGATGCCATCGGCTTCCCGAGTGACGACCGCGTCCACGCGCTCCAGGACCTCGTCCAGACACATGGTGGCGTGAATGCCACCCATGACGACGCGCACGCCCAGCCGCCGGAAGTGGTCCGCCACCTCGTAGGCACGGTTCGCCTGGGAGGTGAACGCGGTAATGCCCACCAGGTCGGGCCGGGGCAAGGCCGAGTAATCCGGCACGCCGAGGTTCTCGTCCATGATCGAGGTTTCCCACTCCGCCGGCGTCAGACCCGCCAGAACCATCAGGCTCAGCGGCTTCCACACGCGGTAGCGGTTCCAGCGGCTCTCTTTGACTTTGAGGATACTGACGAGCGGATTGCAGGGGTTAATCAGATATAGTCGCACGGCGTGCATTCCATTGCGGATAAGGAGGTCAAAGCATCGCGATCATGCCGGAGAGGATAAGGCAGAATGTCCCGGGGTTGTCAGGCTTCGCTTTGACGCGGGAGTCGGATGTCATCGGTTTTCAAGGCATCGGCACTCTCCTTCGCAGATGCCCTGACTTCCTCCAGGTAGTCGATGGCATAATCGATCATCTGCTTGGCGATGCTGGATACAGACTTCGTATCCACGCGTTTATGGCTGTACTTGTGGGATATTCGCAGGGAGGCTGAGTCACTGTCGTACACAAAATCATACCGCCCATAAGACCATACGATGCCGGCATTTCCGATCTCATCGGCCCGACCAGGCCCCAGGATGTGCAACTTTGTTCGCAGATGTGTCATGACTCTTTGGAGATCGAATTCCACGTCGATGGGGACAATGAGGGTGATGGAGGGGCTTCCGACATCATCATATTCGAACAGCTCCTCCATGCTGCCGTTCTTGCTGGATGCCACATACAAATCGTTCAGGTCAGCAATCAGCGCGTCCGGACGAGTCGTCTTTCGTGGCGCCCACGTGTCGATGGACTGGCAGATCTTGGCGAGCATCTGGATGGTGTCACTGATTTCCATGATCCATAATCCCTCCGAGCTTCTTGAGGTATTCTACCGCTGGGCGACAGCCAGCTTCTTCATGCTACGGCAAAACCGGCCCGAGGACAACCATAAAATCGGCCGGATCAGTAGGCGTACGCGTCCTCCGGTGCCAACTCCAGGATGGCGGCCTCACGGCTGACAAACATATCGAATTTGTCGAAAAGACGTACACACCGCATTTGCTGTTGGAGGTGGGGAGAAAGGCCGCATAAGACAAAACGGTAGTTGGACTCCTTGACCAACTCCCACAGATCCAGCATCAACTTGTAGAAGGAGGCCTCCAGATTCTCCTGATGGTCAAGA
>JALORE010000469.1 GCA_025459125.1 Planctomycetota bacterium
CGCCGTATAGGTCTCGCCCACGATCGTGATCTCGTACTTCCAGCTACTGGTGAGCGTGCAGAGGACGTTCGGAGTGCCGGACATGACCTTGCCGGTCGCATCGATGAACGCGGACGCCAGCAGCGACAGACCGCCGCCTGGCCCATCGGGGCCGGACACCAAGCCCGTGATGGCGAAGTCCACCGTCAGATTGCCCACCGCCGCTCGAACGCGGGTGGTACCCGGGGTCGGACCCAGCGTCAGGACCGTGGAAGCAAGGCCCCCGGTGTCGGTCAGGGCCAAGGCAGGTGCCACGGTACCGCCACCTGCGGTGATGGTGAACGTAACCTGAATGCTGGCCATGGCCTTACCGTATTGGTCCTTCACACGCACGGTCAGCGGAAGCGCCGGTTGGGAGCCAACAGCGGCCTGTTGATTATCGCCCGACACCTTCTCCATGGTCGTCGGCGTCGGCAGGGGCGTGGCCTCAACGGTGAAATCCACCGACAGATTGCCCGCCGCCGCTCGGACGCGAATGGTACCCGGCGTCGAACCCACCGTTAGGATGGTAGAGGCAAGCCCCCCGGCATCGGTCATTGTCGAAGCAGGTGCGACGCTGCCACCGCCTGCCGTGACCGTGAACGTAACTGGCACGTTGGCCACGGCCATACCGTATTGGTCCTTCACACGTACGGTCAGGGGCAGCAGTGGCTTGGCCCCCACGATCGCCTGTTGATTATCGCCCGAAACCTTCTCCATGATCGTCGGCGTCGGTAGAGGCGTGGCCTCAACGGTGAAATCCACCGACAGAGTGCCCGCCGCCGCCCGGACGCGCGTGGTACCCGGGGTCGAACCCACCGTTAGGATGGTGGAGGCGAGACCGGCAGCATCGGTCACAACCGAACCCGGCTCTACCTCGCCGCCACCTGCGGTGATGGTGAACGTAACCTGGACCTTGGCCACGGCCTTGCCGTACTGGTCCTTCACCCGCACGGTCAGCGGCAGGGGCGGCCTGGACCCCACGATCGCCTGTTGATTGTCCCCGGAAACCTTCTCGATCGCTGTGGCCACCGGCAAGGGCATCGCTTCAATCGTGAAATCTACCGACAGACTACCCACCGCGGCCTGGACGTGCGTGAGACCCGGGGTCGGACCCAGCGTCAAGATCGTGGACGCGCGGCCGCCGGCATCGGTCACGGCGGAAGCCGGCTCCACCATACCGCCACCCGCGGTGACGGTGAAGGCGACCTGGGCATTGGCCATCGCCTGTCCATATTCGTCCCTCACGCAAACGGTCAGCGCCAGCGCCGGTTTGGAGCCGATGATCGCCTGTTGGTTGTCACCGGAGACTTTCTCGATGGTCGTCGCCACCGGAACAGGATTGACCTCCCATTTCAGTTTCGGGTAGTCCAGGCCCGCCCGCATCTTCCAGATACCCTGAAAGTCCCACGCGCGGAACGTGGTGATGGTCTGCATCTGGGCTGTCGTCTTGCCTGTGCCGCCGGCGCTCGCGCGGTAACCCGAGGTCTGCATATCCCAGAAGGAGGTGCCGATTGAGCCATTTTCGTTGTGCCCGATCAGTCCGCCACTGAGGGACTGGCCCCGGACGGCACCAGCACTGTAGCACTCGGCCACCTCGCCGTACTGGATGAAGCCAGCCAGCCCGCCGACACGCGCCTGGCCGTTGACAGCCCCGGTACTGTAGCATTGCGTCACGCGGCCCAGCATGCTCTCCCCGACCAGCCCGCCGACACTCCCTCCGGCACCCGTGACCGTGCAAGTGCTGTAGCACTGGTTCACACTGGCATCGCTGCGTCCTACCACTCCGCCGACAGAGTCTCTGCCGCGGACCTCGCCGGTGCTGCCGCACCGGGTCACAGCTCCGTTGCTGAATCCGACCAGCGCGCCGACATACCCGTCTGAACCCGTGATGCTGGCATCCGTCACCAACAGGTTCTTGATCGTTGCCCCGGAGCGCAACTGGCCGACCAGGCCCAGGTAACCGCCGCCCTTGATCGTCAGATGTGAGATCGAGTGACCATTGCCGTTGACGACCCCCGCAAAGACAGGAATCACGGCGCCCGGGAAGCTCGGTCGATTCTGCGGGTCCGCGCCCATATCGATGTCCGCCGTGAGGACCAAATGCTTGTCCCAGAGGAGGCTCGTTTTGCCCAAGAGAACCAGTTGGCTGGCCTTGTCGAGGCGATAGGGAGCCTCCGGCGTACCCTGCCCTTCGAGCCAGTCGATTCCCGGTTGCGGGATGGGGACTCCCGGGCTATTCTCCCATACCAGGCGAGGATAGTCGTGCCCGGCATTCAGGACCCACTTCGGATTGCCGGCAAAACCGTTCACGCCCAGCGTATAGGGGTTCATCATTTCGGTCGTGGTCAAGCCCACGCCGCCCGCGCTCGTCAGTTGGCGGGAGGTTTGTATATCCCAAACGCAGCGTAAGACGACGCCGGGGCTGAAACCCACCAGCCCGCCGACCAGCCATCCGCCGGGACAGGTGACTGCACCGACACTGTAGGAGTCGGTCACATGACCAGCGTCGTTCGATCCGACGAGGCCGCCGACCCAACCGGTTCCCGTCACCTGCGCGGCGCTGTAGCACGCGGTCACCGTGCCGTAGTTGCGTCCCACCAAACCGCCCACACAACTGGCACCGGCGATCTTGCCGGTGCTGTAGCAGGCGGACAGAGTCCCAGGCTGGATCGACCGCATCTGGAGATCCCCGTTGCCCCCCGCCACCGCGCCGACATCGTCAGAGGAGCCGCTGATATCCACCGCCACCAACCCGAGGTTCTTGACCTCCCCCCCGGACCCAACCATGCCAAACAGACCCAGATAGCGCGCCCCGACAATCGTCAGATGGGAGATCCGGTGGCCATTGCCGTCAAAAACGCCCTGGAAGGGAGTACCGTCATACTCCCATGTCCCCGGCAGAGTATCCGGCCCGATGATATTGTACGCAGGTCTGCGGTTCTTGCCGTCGAAACCGGCCAGATCGATGTCCGCCATCAGCTTGAAATGCATACCCCAATCCTGCGGATTGGCCCCGATCGCGTTCATCTGCTCGGCCGTCCAGATCTGGTACGGATCCCGGGTGCTGCCGTTGCCGCCGCCGTAGGGAGCCGCCACGGCAACGACCGCAACCGGAAAGAGAAGACCGAGAGCGACGATTCCCTGGAACATACGTTCCTTCTCCATATTTCTTCACCTCCCGCATGACAAAGCCCGGCCCGGGAGACGTACCCCCAAAGACCGGTACCGCCCGTAGTACGCCTCCTCTCACGAAGGCTCCCGGGCCGGCAGTCTCAGGGACTGCCGGCCCCCGGGGAGCGTCGGCGTTGTGCGGCCCGTCAATCTTGCCCCACCCTATTTGCGGCAGGATGATCGAGTTGTTCCCGGCTCAAAGCAACGGGGCAAGCACCGCCGCCAACTGGCTCTTGGCCCTGGTGCCGACCAGTTTCTGCTTCATCTGGCCCGCCTGGAACGTGATGAACGTCGGGATGGCCGTGATCCCATAGCGGGCATTGAGCGTCGGGGCCGT
>JALORE010000026.1 GCA_025459125.1 Planctomycetota bacterium
TTCCCGGACGATCAGGTACTGTATTGCGCAGGATGGTCGTTTTCGAGTCTGAGAGGCAAGAGAGGTAACGTTCCGATGCTGGGCTCTATCACGATGCTTGAGTTCCCGCTCACGTCCCTCGCGTTTACGGGCCGGCCCTCCCTTCTGGCTGCGGCCGATCTGGCCTTCAACCCCGTCCGGCTGGCCGCCCTGATCGGTTGGGTGTACCTGTGCGTCTACCTCGCCCAGCGGACCTACTTCAGTCCGCTCGTGCCCAAGAAGTACAAGCCGGCGGCCAACGTCGTGACCCTGTTTACGGGACCCTTCCTGCTGCTGGCGCTCTTCCTGATCGATGCCGCCCGGAAGGCCCGCGGCACGGAGGAGAGCTTCTTCGCCGTTCTGCACCGGCAGATGCGACAGGTCCTGGCCACCCTCCACGCGGAACGGCCCGAGGCCGAGGAGGATTCCGCCCTGCGTCTGCTCGACACATCCGGGCGCAGCCTCGACGAGATCTGCGGCCATACGGACGCCGGACATGAGGACGCCCGCGTCCTGGACCTCACCGAGACGACCATCGCCGACGCTCTCGACCGCCGGGCCAGTGACATCCTGATCGACCCCAAGGACGCGTCCACCTACACGATTCGGCTGCGCGTGGACGGTACCCTCCGGGTCGCGCGCGAAGTCCACAGCGACGTTTGCCGGTCCATCATCAACAGCCTCAAGGCGGTGGCCGGCATGGATATTTCGGAGCGTCGCCGGCCCCAGGACGGCGGCTTCCTGGCTCGGAAAGGGACGATGACCGCCTCTTTCCGCGTGGCCAGCGCCGGCGCTCTGCACGGCGAGAAGCTCTCGATCCGCGTGTTGAACAAGGACGCCGGGGCCTTCACGCTGGCCCATGTCGGACTGACCGAGAAGCAGTATGCCCTGGTCCAGGGTCAGATCGCCCGGCCCGCCGGCATGATCCTGATCTGCGGACCAACCGGCAGCGGCAAGACCACGACCATGTACGCCATGCTCAACGAGATCGACCGCTTCACCCGCAACGTGATCACCGTGGAGGACCCCATCGAGGCGGTGCTGCCCCAGGCCAGCCAGATCGAGATCAATCCCAAGGCGGAAATCACCTTCGCTGCGGCGCTGCGCAGCGTGCTGCGGCAGGACCCGGATGTGATCTGCGTCGGCGAGATCCGGGACGAGGAGACCGCGGAGATCGCCCTGCGGGCCGCCCAGACTGGTCACCTCGTCCTGGCCACGCTCCACGCGGAGAACAGTGCCACTGCGCTGATCCGGCTCCTGGACCTGGGGATCTCGCCGTTGCTGCTGTCGGCGGGTTTGAACCTGGTCTTCACGCAGCGGCTCGTACGCCGCCTGTGCGAGCACTGTCGGGAGCCTGCGCACCTGAGTGACAGCCGCATCGAGGAGTTCCAGAGGAAGCATATCGACACCGCGCACCTGTTCGAGGCCGTCGGCTGCAAGCATTGCAGCCAGACCGGCTACGCCGGCCGGACGGCGATCTGCGACCTGATGCTCATCGATGACGCCTTCAAGGCCCGCATCGCCACGAGCGACGCCCTGCTCGATCAACTGCGGATCGAAGGCACGCAGAGCCAGGCCGGCTTGCGCAAGCACGGCCTCAAGAAGGCCGTCGCGGGAATCACGACCCTGGAGGAGATCAAGCGGGTGGTGGGGTAAACGTTATGGTGTTCTGGTTGGCAATCCTGGCAGGGACCTTATTCGTCTGGCTGGCCGTCCGCGCGGGCTTCTATGATACCTGGGTCTTGTTCTTCAACATCGCGGTCTCGATCTATGTGTCGATCTTCGTGACGCCGCTGCTGGCGGAGGCGGTCCCCCCGCCGGGCGGGGCCGCGGCGTATCACGTCGCGCTATGCATGATCGTGCTGGCGGGGGCCTGTTTCGCCCTTCTTGAGGGGTTGTCGTATGTCTTCCTGACCGGCCAATTCCACATCCCGTTCCCGCGGGTCTTCGACGTCGTGCTGGCCGGTCTGCTCGGTTTTGTCGCGGGGTTCCTCGTGCTCAGCTTCGCCGCACTGATCGTGACGACCACGCCGCTGGCCGGCCACAGGATCGCCGGGGTCTTTGCCCTGGGCCCGGGAGCGCGGCAGGCCAACCTCGTCGGCCTCACCCGGTGCGGCGATCTGATCCATGCGTTTGCCGGCTTGGACGAGGACACCGGCGCGACCGCCAGGGCGGTCCAGAGGCTCCGGGATGTAAAGGTTGCCGGTCCGGAGCTCGCGCCCAAACCCTCCGAGGTAAACGAGCCGAGTGCCACCCCTGCGCCGGCCGGCGCACCTTCCGGCACGCGGCGGCTCCGCGGGCGGGATCTCCCGGAGTAACCCGGCCCCGTTCGCGCTGCGAGAGAGCCCTTTACACACGCCCTCAATGTGGTAGACTCACGCCCTTTCAGGGTTTCCACGGTTGGCTAGGAGTGTCTATGAACGAGCATCTTGTCACGGGCGGGCTGGCGACAATCATCGTGCTGGTGCTGACGCTGCCCTTCCTCATCCACAAAGTGGAGAAGCAACTGGAGGCCTTTCTGTTCGTCATGGGCGTCGCGGCCGTGACGGTCTCCGGTCTCTGGAGTGAGCACCTCGTGATCGATGCCCTGCTGGATCCGATCCGTCTCAAACACCCGATCGTCGAAGCCGTGCTGGTCGCGGGGTTGCTGTTTCGCCTCTTCCGCGATCGCATCCGTGAAGGCGTGATGCGCGCGGAGCGGAAGGTCGGCCAGAAGCTCTTTCTGTTCCTGGTGGTCGTGGTCCTGGGGCTCCTTTCCAGCATCATCACGGCCATCATTGCCTCGCTTGTGCTGGCGGAGATCATCACGGGCCTGCGTCTGGACAAGAAGATCGAGACGCGGCTGGTGATCATCACCTGTTTCTCCATCGGTCTGGGCGCGGTTCTCACGCCCGTGGGAGAACCGCTGGCCACGATTGCCATCACCAAACTGGCCGGCGCGCCTTACCATGCCGGGTTCGGATTCCTGTTCCAGAAGCTGGCGATCTTCATCATCCCCGGCGTGGTGGCCCTGGGCCTCGTGGCCATGTTCCTGCGGGGCAAGGAGGTCGTCTACGCCGAATCCATCAGCGAAAGCAAGCCGGAGAGTCTCGCGGACGTCATCATCCGGGCCGCGAAGGTCTACCTGTTCGTGATGGCCCTCGTGCTGCTGGGCACCGGTTTCCAGCCGCTGATCGACAAATACGTCATCCAGCTCCCCACGACCGCCCTGTACTGGATCAACATGATCTCCGCCGTGCTGGACAACGCCACCCTGACGGCGGCGGAACTCTCCCCCAAAATGCAGCTCAAGCAGATCCAGAGCGTCCTGATGGGCCTGCTGATCGCCGGCGGCATGTTGATCCCGGGCAACATCCCGAACATCATCTGCGCCGGCAAGCTGGGGATCAAGAGCCGCGAATGGGCCACCTTCGGCGTCCCCCTGGGACTGGCCTTGATGGTGGCGTACTTCCTCGTCCTGCTGGCGCGGTAGGCCCGGAACGCGGAAGTCTGATGCTTGATACGTGATCGTTGCTTTCCGGAGGGCGATGCTCTGCCCCAAGCAACCATCCAACATCACACATCAAACTTCTCACCGACCCGTTCACGCTCGCGCGGCCGCCAGCACGGCCTCGGCCACCTTCCGGTGGATTCGGCGATCCAGGATGCGCGGCAGGAGCTGGCCGGCGGGCGCGAGCTGCGACAGGGTCTCGGCGGCGGCCAATTCCATCTGCGGCGTGATGTCGGGCGCGCGGGCGTCGAGAGCGCCCCGGAAGATGCCGGGATACGCCAGGGCATTGTTGATGTCCCGGCCGTCCGCCACGACCGCCGCCCCGGCTTCCACGGCATCGGCCTTGTCGATTTCTCCGATCGGATTGCTCAGCGGAAAGACGATGGCATCTTTCGCCATCGACCGGATCATCTCTTTCGACACGACGTGCGGCTTGGAGACCCCGATGAAGATGTCCTTGCCGACGAAACCTTCCGCCAGCGTTCCCCGGAACCCGTGGCGATTCGTCATCTGGGCCAGTTGCTCTTTGTAGGGGTTCATGCCGACCGTCCGCCCGCGATAGAGCGGGCCGGCGGAGTCATACACCACCACGTCGCCGATCCCGAAGCCCAGCAGGACCTTCGTGATCGCGGTCCCGGCGGCGCCGGCGCCGAGCATCAGCGCGGTGCAATCCCGGGCCTGGCGGCCCGTCTGCCGCAGGGCGTTGATCAGCGCGGCCAGGACCACGGTGGAGGTCCCGTGCTGGTCATCGTGAAACACGGGAATATCCAGCCGTGCCCGCAACTGGTCCTCGATCGCGAAGCAGGCGGGCGCCGCCACGTCCTCGATCTGGATCGCGCCGAAGCTCGGGGCAACGTTCACCACCGCCTCGACGAAGGTGTCCACGTCCTTGCTCTCGATCAGGAGGGGGACCCCGCTGATATCCACGAGCTCGGCCAGGATCGCCGCCTTGCCCTCCATCACCGGCAGCGACGGCAGAATACCGATGTCTCCCAGGCCCAGGACGGCGGTGCCGTTGGTCGCAATGGCAATGCGATCGCACAGACCGGTCAAGTTCCAGGCCTGCGCCGGGTCCCGGTAGATCTCCTCGCACACGGACGCCACGCCGGGGGTGTAGACCATGCGCAGATCGCCCAGCGTCTTGATGGTCACCCGGCTGGCCATCCGGATCGCCCCTCGCTGATGCAGCGCCAACTCATCGGTGATGGCGACGATTTCCAGTCCCCGAAGCGCGGCTGTGGCCGCCCGGAAACGGTCGAGCTCGCCCCGGCCGGACACGTAGACGGTCGTCTCCTGCTGCGGGCCGGGCCCTTGGGCTCGAACCTTGCTCACCGGTCCCATCATCGCGCGTACCTGCCCGGCCGCGGCGTTCAACTCCCGCAGCGTGACGCCGCCATCATCCGGAAACCGGCAACGCAGGGCGAAGATTGTTGCCCGCGGGTGCGGGTCACTCCGACGCATATCTCCCGAATCGGCCATGGTCTGATTACCTTTGCAATCCTATGGTTTCTTCTGATCCTTGCCCCCAAGCGAGACAGGACGCGTGGCATGACCCTGGCCCGTGTGCCCACAACGCCGGTCCTCCAGGCGCCGGCCGTACCCCTTGATCGGCCATCCACCATCCCAGGGACATTCCACGACCGCCGGGAGTGTATCCGCGCCGCGGCCGCCAGTCAAGGCGCAGGGTTTCCGTGATGGTCCCGATCTGGTCAGGCTTGATCAGAACGGAGTTCGTCGCCTGCCGGGCGAGGCCAAGCCGCACGCGGGCGGGATTCGTGGCAAACAAATCGTCGCCGACAATTTCAATCTGGTTGCCCGTCTTCCGCCGCAGCAGGTCGAAACCATCCCAATCCTCCTCGCCGGGCGTGTAGCCCGCCTCCTGGATGGCCGTCGTGAACAGTTGCAGCGGCTCCTCGTTGGAGTCCACGGGTGGGGCGAAGCCGCCCTCCTCCCCTACCGTCGTGGGCCAACCCCGGTCTTGAATCAGGATCTGCAGATGATGATGGATCTCGGCCGACCAGCGGACGGCCGCGACCATGCCCGGCGCGCCCGCGGGTACAACCAGATACTCCTGGATATCCGAGGCCCCGTAGGCATGCCGGCCGCCGTTGATCAGATTGACCAGGGGCATCGGCAAAACGAACGGCCCCTCCAACGGCCGATCACACAAGGCGGCGACGTGCCCGGGGACCGCGATCTGCCGGGCTTGCGCGCCGCCCCGCAGACACGCGATGGAAACCGCCAGGATCGCGTTGGCCCCCAAGTAGGACTTACTATCGGTTCCGTCGAGCTCGATCATCGTCCGGTCGATGGTCCGCTGGTACGTCACGTCGTGGCCGATCAGGGCCGGGGAGATGACTCGGTTGGCATTCTGCGCGGCGTGCAGCCCGCCCCCGCCCGAGATACCGTTGCGGGTCGTTGCCGCGCAGCTCCAGGGCTTCGAACCGGCCGGTGGAGACGCGGGAGGGCCCAGAGCCGAAGGCGGTCATATGGTTCTCCAGGTACACGGTCGCCTCCACGGCCGGATTGCCGCGTGAGTCCAGCAACTCCTGGGCCGACACCGAAGCAGAATCCGCATCGGAACACCTCCGCCTTCCAGGCCGGGACCCAGTCACGCGCACGGTATGGACAAGAAAGCGGCGTCAGGCGGACGGTGTCGCCTAACGCCTATGAGCAAGATTGCGTTGCCTGTCACAGTCGTGAATCACGACCGCGACATCAACACCCCCACTCACAACTTCTTATCATACGCTGCCGATACAGCGAGGACCATCGGCGAAGCGCTCATTTGAGCCCTTCCAAACACCGATGTTGGCGTCCGGCTGCATTTCACTTCTTCGCGAGCCAGGAAGGACCCCAGGCCGTGTCGACCTTGAGCGGCACGTCGAAACGGATGGCGTTGATCATTTCTTCGGCGATCCAGCGCGCATGTTCCGGCGCCGCGGCGACCGGCACCTCGAACACCAGCTCGTCGTGAACCTGCAGGATCATGCGAATCGGGAGCTTCCCGGCCTTGATCCGACGATCGATGGCAACCATGGCCACCTTGATCAGATCGGCGGCGGAACCCTGGATGACCGTGTTGACCGCCAGCCGCTCGGCCTGGGCGCGGCGGCCCTGGTTCTTGCTCCGGAGGTCCGCGATCCGCCGCCGGCGGCCGAGAATCGTCTCCGCGTAGCCGGTGCGCTGGGCCTTGGCAATGCACTCGTCGATGAAGGCGCGAATCGAGCCGTAACGCGCGAAGTATTGGGCGATGAACTGCCTGGCCTCGGCCGGACTCATGCCGATCGTACGGGCCAGACCGAGGGCCCCCTGCCCGTAAATGATGCCGAAGTTGACCGTCTTGCACCGCGACCGCATCTCGCTGGTCACCTGTTCGAGCGGCACGTTGTAGATCTGGGATGCGACGAACCGATGGATGTCCTGATCGGCGGCAAACGCGGCCCGCAGCGCCTCATCCCGGGAGAAATGGGCCAGCAGCCGCAGTTCGATCTGGCTGTAATCGGCACTGAGGATGCAGTCTTCCTGGTGTTCCGGCACGAAGGCGGCGCGGATCTTGCGCCCCAGTTCCGTGCGGATCGGGATGTTCTGCAGATTCGGATTGCTCGACGATAGCCGGCCGGTCGCGGTCACGGTCTGGTTGAACGAGGTATGCACCCGCCCGGTCTTGGGATCGAGAATCGCGCCCAGCTTGTCCACGTACGTATTCTTGAGTTTGCCCAGCGTGCGGTACTCGAGGATCCAGTTCGCAATCGGGTGCTGGTCCGCGAGACCCTCGAGCACCTCGGCGTCGGTGCTGCGGTTCGCCTTGCCCAGCCGGCCGGGCAGGAGTTGGAGCTTGTCGAACAGGATCTCGGCCAGTTGCTTGGGCGAGTCGATATTGAAGACCCCGCCGGCCGCGCGGTACACCTCCTCGGCCACCTGCTCGATCGCCTTGTCCAGCTCGCCGGACATCTGCCGCAGCAGGCCGGTATCGATGGAGACGCCGTTGTACTCCATGTCGGTCAAGACCCCAACCAACGGCATCTCGACCTCGTGAAACAGCTTGTCGAGCCGGGGCTCCTGTTCGAGCCGGTCCTTGAGATACAGGTACATCCGGAACGTGATATCGGCATCCTCGCCCGAGTACTCGCAGGCAGCATCCAAGTCCACCAAATCGAAAGTGAGCTGGTTCTTGCCTTTGCCGATCAGGCTGACGATGGGGATCGACTCGTAATTGAGGAAATCCAGCGCCAGATTGTCCAGGGAATGGGACATCCGCTCCGGGTCCAGGACGTACGAGGCCACCATCGTGTCGAAGTACACGCCGCCCAGGGGCATCTGGGCATTCCGCAGGACGGTCATATCGTACTTGAGATTCTGACCGATCTTCTTGACCCGCTCATCCGCCAGAATGGGCGCGAGCGCGCGCCGGACCGCGGCCACGTCCAGATGCCGGCAGCCCAGCGGCCCGCGGACCGCCAGGTAGAATGCCTCGCCCGGCTGCCAACTGAAGCTCAGACCCACAAGCTCCGCGCGCATGGCACTGCGCGACGTTGTCTCCGTATCGACAGCAATCAGCGTCTGCTTTCGCAGGGCCGCCACAAAGGTCTCGAACTTCTCGGAGGTATCGACGAGCGCATATGTGTGCGCCAGCGTCGCCGCCGAGCCCCGGCGCCCCGGAGCCGGTACTTCCACTGGCACCACAGCCGCCCCCGGCTGTGTATCCTCGCGCTCGGGTCTGAGGGCAGATGGCTGGTCTGTCTCACCGGACGCGGACGTCGGCACCGGATGCCGCTTCGTCTCCAGTTGACTCAAGAGCCGGTTGAACCCGAGTTCCGTGAAGACCTCGGTGAGCCGGCCGGTATCGGGTTCCTTGAGCGTCAGCGCCCCGTAATCGATCTCGATAGGAACGTGGCAGTCCAGGGTGACGAGATGGCGGCTCAGATAGGCCTGCTCCCGGGCCTGGCGGAGATTCTCCCCGCGCTTGCCCTTGA
The DNA here is from genome assembly GCA_025459125.1 of Planctomycetota bacterium. Lineage (GTDB taxonomy): Bacteria > Planctomycetota > Phycisphaerae > Sedimentisphaerales > Anaerobacaceae > PLanc-01. The sequence goes on from JALORE010000026.1 coordinate 8,485, forward strand.
TCTCGTCCGCATGGGCATAGAGATTGTCGAGGTCGCCGTACTGGCGGATCAACTCCCGGGCGGTCTTCTCGCCGATCAGCGGCACCCCCGGCACGTTGTCGATCGCGTCACCTTCCAGGGCCAGGCAATCGACGATCTGGGGCGGCGCGATTCCCATCTCCCGGCGCATCGTGTCGCTATCGGTGATCTTGCCGGTCTTGATGTCGTACGTGCGGATGTTATCGTCGAGCAGTTGGAGAATATCCTTGTCCTTGGAGCAGATCAACACGTCGATGCCATCCCCGGCGGCCTTGCGGGCCAGCGTGCCGATGATGTCGTCCGCCTCGTAGCCGTCCGAGCACAGGACCGGAATGCGGAGGGCCCCGAGGATCTCCTTGATCCGGTCCACCTGCACCGGCAACTCCTCCGGCATGGGCGGCCGGTTCGCCTTGTACTCGGCAAAGACCGCAGTCCGGAACGTCGGCGCCTTGCAGTCCATGGCCACCGCAATCAGGTCGGGCTTCTGCTTCTCGATCAGCCCCAGCAGAGCATTGGTGAAGATGAACGTCGCCTTGGTGGGCTCGCCGGAAGGGCTCGAAAGCTGCTGTCGCATGGGGGCGAAATGTGCCGCGTAGATATGGGCATGGCCGTCGATGATATACAGGGTCTTCGCCATTTTGCTCACTCTATGCGTTGTGGATCTGCCTGTCAAGCACGCACGCTGTGGCGTAATCGGGCACTCACCACTGATCTCTATACGCTCCCCAAGCCGCCCCGGTGCACGAGAGGTAGCACATGGTCCGGCACCCTGAGATGGCTGAGATGGCCATGTATCTCAGGGGTTCATCTCGGCCATCTCACGTGGAACGCGGCCGCCGGCCCGGTGCAAGAACGGCGGAAACGGCCGCGTTGGTGCGAAGGCTGCCAAGACCGCCGTGTTGGAGGAACCGCATGGATGAGCTTGACGTGACGGCGTGCTTCTGCGCCCACGTTGGCACTCTGTTCCGGGGTTCTTATGCTTTTATTGGACGGCTGGATCACCAGGAGACGGCTGTGTCCCCGGTTTCAGAAAAGGATCGTATCATGAAAACCAGATGCGGTTTTACGCTGATAGAAGTATTGGTCGTCGTGGGTGTCCTGGGCGTTCTCGCGGCGATCGCTATTCCTAATTTCAATTCCGGCACGAAGGATGCCCAGGCCACTTCCCTGCATGGCAATCTGCACATCATCCGTAAACAGATCGAGCTGTACAAGCTTCATCACCATGGCAGTCTCCCCGCGCAAGTGGGGGAGACCGGTACGGATTTCGCCCGCCGCCTGATGACGAAGACGGCTCGCGACGGAGCACCGGGAACCGTGGTCGGACCCTACCTGGAGCGGCTCCCTGCCAATCCGTTCAACAATCGCGCCACGGTCCGGGTCGGGGGACCGGCCGCCGGAGCGAATACCGACGGCTGGCGTTTCGACCCCTTCACGGGTGAATTCCAGGCGGACGACAACTACGACGCGAACGGTGACGGCACCCCCGATCACGCCGGCCTCTGAGAGACAGGGGACATCCGCGGCCGCGGGCAGCATCGTTGCACGGCGCACGGACGAGGCACGCCTCGCCCCTACCGGTGTCCCTGATGAGTTCTGACGCCCAAGTTCGACAATACGAGGCCATCGCAGACCGGTCTTCGTAGGTCGTGCGTCCTCGCACGACGTCTTATCAGGCGAGCGGGGACACTCGCCCTACGAAGAAGATCGCGCGATGGGCAACAGCGGCAAGGGGTCCCCAACGCGATGAATCGCGTTTGGGGTCCCCATGCCCAGCTTGCCGATGGCTCGTGGGACAGACGCAACCGCCATCGGCAAGCTCCGAGGACTCCGCTTGCCGCTGCCACCCTGTCGCCCCCTCGGCCCTCAGGCCTACCACCCTCCGCTTCGTCGCCTCGTTTATCCTCGCTTGGGCATTGTCCCCGCACTTGACGGATCGTGACTCTTTCAGTAGGATTTCCCTGAGCGTGGCGCCGGCAAGCATCACGTACGGATTACCGGGACGATTCCCGTCCGCCTTCTTGTGGAGGGTGCGGAGGGTTTGTTCGTTCATCTCATTTGTTGGAGGAAGGAGACCATGAAGAATCGCATCGTATCGTGTCTGGTCGTCATTCTGTGTCTGGCGGGCGGGCTCCAAGCCGACACACGCTGGGTCGGGACGCAAAGCAACCTGTGGAGTGATCCGGCCAACTGGTCCAATGGCCTGCCGAATGCCGATCAGAAGGTGATCTTTGCCTCGGCCACGGCCCCGGAGTGCATCCTGGACATCGTCGGCGCCCAGGCCAAGCAACTGGCCGTCGGCGACAACAGCGGCGGCCGCCTGCGACTGACCGCCGGTACCCTCTCGGTCGTGGACTGGACCATCGTCGGCTACGCGCAGAGCAACGCCGGGGAGCAGGCGGGCCATCTCGTGGTCGAAGGCGGCACCCTGAACTGCCAGGCACGCCTGTACCTCGGCTTCCAGGGGGAAGGCGATCTGACGGTGGACCATGACGGCGTCGTCAACGTCTACAACCAGGCGGCCGGCATCGGCCAGGAAAAGACCGGCAACGGCAACCTGTACCTCAAGGGCGGCACCATGAACCTCTGGGCGGGCGGCTCGAGCCTGAACCTGTACACCGGCAAAGCCCACGTCGACTTCAGCGGCGGCACCCTGACGTTCACGAACACCTCCCAGAACCGCGACAACATCAACCGGGCGATTACCGACCGGATCATCACCGCCTACGACGGCGCGGGCAAGGTCATCGTCGACACGACGAGCAAGGCCGGGCGGATCGTCCTGACCGGGCTCCATCCCTTCCAGCCCGTCCCCATGGACAGCAGCCGGGTATCCGCGGGCGCGGTCGAGCTGCAGTGGACGCTGCCCGATCCGTGCCAGCCCGGAAAACCGGTCCTGGTGGATGTCTACTTCGGCACCAGCCCCGACTTCCCGGTGGGCGGCAGCCTCCTGACGCCGCAGATCATTTCCAAGAAAGGCGTGAGCTCCACGGTCGTGCAGACCCTGCCCAAGACGCGCTACTACTGGGCCGTGGATACCTACTATGGCAACGTCACCGACCCGGTGTTCGGCCCGATCTTCTCCTTCGTGGCCGACAACCTGGTGCCGACGGTGACCGTGGGCGAGGACGTGATTTCCTGGCTCAAAAACGGAACCGCCCAGGTGGCTCTCAACGGCATCGTGACCGACGACGGCTTCCTGAAACCGTACACGGTGAATTGGAGCGTGGTCAGCGCCCCCGCAGGGGCCACGGCCGTGCTGGCAAATGCGAAGGTAAACAATACCGCCGTAACTCTGAACGCCACGGGCGAGTATGTCCTGAAGCTGGAAGCGAATGATGGTGAGTACACCGGCTCGGACACCCTCACGATCAACGTCTACAAAGACAGTTGCGAAGCCGCGAAAGCCGTGCCCGGCTACCAGCCGCTGCCCGGCGATCTCAATGGCGACTGCATCGTCAACAACGCGGATCTGGCCATCCTGCAGTCCAACTGGCTCAAGTGCAACGCCCTGGACTGCAACGACGTGAATTGACCGGTCCGGTCAACTCGTCCTTGACACCCGTCGACAAGTACAGTACAGAAGGTATCGCGTAACCGGCGTTTCCGGGAAAGCGTATGCGAACCAGGGCAGACAAATCGTTCGAGGCAGTGGGCGTGATGCCGTCGGCGCCCGGCAGCCGTGCCAGCGGCGGGATGATCGCGATTATTGCCGAAGGGAGAACGCTGCTCTGAGAAAGCATGAATCCGTGCGACACAGAGCCTTCCAGAGCAGCCAGTTCTGGAAGGCTTTTTTCGTAGGTTCAGGAGTAACCGATGCAGGTCCAGGCGATCATTCGGCCGGCGACCCGGCGGGATATCCCGGCGGTTGTCGCGTTGTGGGAAGAGCTGATGGATTTCCACCAGGTGCGGGACCCGTTCTTCACCCGTTCCCCCAATGGCCGCAACATCTGCGCGGGGTTTCTCGAAGAGAACATCCGCAATGACAACGCCTGCGTGCTGGTCGCGGTGGTTGACGACCAGGTCGTGGGGTACTGCCAGGGGATGCTGGACCGGCATCCGCCGGCGTTGGCGGCCGCGGATTTCGGACAGGTCTTCGATTTCGGCGTGACCGCCGACTACCGCCGCCGCGGGATCGGCGAACAACTGTTCCGGCAGCTCTGCGACTGGTTCCGGCGGGAAGGCATCCGCCGCGTCGAGGTGCGGCACTCGACCTGCAACGAGATCGCCGCCCGGTTCTGGCCGAAGATGGGTTTCCAGCCCTATTTGCAGACCCTGTTCCTGGAGCTGCCGCAAGCATTGGCGATTTCTGATTTATGATTTATGATTTGGGATTTGGGACGTATACTTCAGTGCTTGTGATTTTCGCCCTGCTGTTTCCACCCGGCACGGAGATGCAGTCACCTGGTGAAGGGCAGACCGCAGACAGCAAATCGCAGGTCTTGAATCATAAATCGTAAATCATGAGTCATAGATCTTGAGGGCCCTGTGATGGCGGATGAAGGCAAACACAGTTATCGTGACACGTTGAACCTGCCCGAGACCAACTTCGCCATGAAGGCGAACCTGGTCCAGCGCGAGCCCCAGCGGCGCAAGCAGTGGGCCCAGGAGAAGATCTACGCGCAGATTCGCGCGGCCCGCGCGGGCGCGCCGCTGTACATCCTCCACGACGGCCCGCCCTACGCCAACGGCGACATTCACATGGGGCACGTGATCAACAAGGTCCTCAAGGACTTCGTGGTCAAGTACAGGACGATGGCCGGGTTCGATGCGCCCTACATCCCCGGCTGGGATTGCCACGGGTTGCCCATCGAATCGAAGGTCGTGACGGACCTCGGTCCGAAAGCCCGCGAGATGCCCAAGGAGCAAATCCGGCGGGAGTGCATGAAGTACGCGGGCAAGTACGTCAAGATCCAGGCCCGCCAGTTCCAGGATCTGGGCGTGTTCGGCGCGTTCGACGATCCCTACCTGACGTTCAAGCCCGCCTACGAGGCGGGGATTCTGGAGGTCTTCGCCCATCTCGTGGGCAAGGGTTTGGTCTACAAGCAGCTGAAGCCGATTCACTGGTGTGTCGGCTGCGAAACGGCGCTGGCCGAAGCGGAGCTGGAGTACAAGGACGTGGCCTCGCCAAGCATCTTCGTCAACTTCCCCGCGACGGACGAGACGGTCCAGCGGCTGATCGAGCTGGGTCTGGTACCGGACGAGCGGGCCCGGCAGGCGGTCGTCTCCTTCATGATCTGGACGACCACACCCTGGACCCTGGCCGCCAACCTGGCTCTCGCGGTGCATCCGTATCTCGACTACACGACGGTCCGCTACGAGAAGAACGGCCGCACGTACGTCTCCGTCGTCGCCACCGACCGCGTCCAGGCGGTCGTGCAGGCCGGCAAGCTCCCGGCCGGCCAGTACGTCGTGGGCGACAAGACGGTTCGCGGCACCGAGCTCGAGGGGTTGCGGTACCAGCATCCGTTCGTGGAGAACAATCCGACCGACAAGGACGCCTACGTGGTGATCCTGGCCGACTACGTGACCACGGAAGACGGCACCGGCCTGGTGCACACGGCGCCCGGGCATGGCCTGGAAGACTACCTTTCGGGCCAGAAGTACGGCTTGGCCGTCTATTCGCCGGTCCAGGACGACGGCACCTACGACGATACGGTGCCCACGTGGCTGCGCGGGCGGAGCGTCCTCGACGTGGAAAAAGACGTGAACGGCTGGCTTCAGGAGCATGGCTGGCTCTTCGCCCGGGGCCAGATCCAGCACAGCTATCCCCACTGCTGGCGCAGCCGGGACCCCGTGATCTTCCGGGCGACGGAGCAGTGGTTCATCGGCGTGGACAAGGAGTTGCCCGACACCGGCAAGACCCTGCGCCAAATGGCGATGGAAAACGTAGAACAGGTCCGCTGGATTCCCGCCTGGGGCCAGAAGCGGATCGCCGGCATGCTCGAATCCCGGCCCGACTGGTGCATCAGCCGCCAGCGAAGCTGGGGTCTGCCGATTCCGGTCTTCACGGCGCCGGATGGACGCACACTGCTGACGAAGGAATCCGTGCTGGCCGTCTCGAAGCACGTCGCCCAGCACGGCTCGGATAGCTGGTTCACGCACTCGCCCCGCCAGATCCTGGGCGACGGCTTCGCGCTGCCCGAAGGCTTCAACCTCGACGAGTTGCAGAAGGAAGAGAACATCTTCGACGTGTGGTTCGAGTCCGGCTGCAGTTGGTACAGCGTCTGCGCCCGGCGCGAGCACTGGCCGGTGCCGGTGGACTTGTACCTGGAAGGCTCGGACCAGCATCGCGGGTGGTTCCAGCTCTCGCTGTTGCCGGCGCTGGGCGCGATCGGCTCGGCCCCTTTCCGCAGCGTCCTGACTCACGGCTTCACCGTGGACGAAAAAGGCATGAAGCAATCCAAGTCCCTGGGCAATTACGTCAGCGCCCAGGACGAGGTCACCAAGTATGGGGCGGACATCCTGCGGCTGTGGGTCGCCAGCGTCAACTACCAGGAAGACGTCCGCTGCACGGATGAGCTGATCGGCCGGACACAGGACGCCTACCGCAAGATCCGCAACACGCTGCGCTACCTGCTGAGCAACATCAACGACTTCGAGCCGCAACAGCAGGCGGTGCCCTATGAGCAGATGTTCGCGATTGACCAGTGGGTGATGCAGGAGCTCCAGAAGCTGATCGCGGAGGTGACCGAGGCTTACGACGAGTCCGTCTTCCATCGGGTCTTTTCGCTGCTGTACAACTTCTGCACCGTCCAGATGAGCAGCATCTACATGGACGTGCTGAAAGACCGGATGTACTGTGACGCCGCGGACAGCCCCTCGCGCCGCAGCGGCCAGACCGCCATGTACCACGTCCTCAGCGCCCTCGTGCGTCTGCTGGCGCCGATCCTCGTCCACACGATGGAAGAGGCCTGGGAGGCGCTGATCCACAAGCCCGAAGACTGCCCCAGCATTCACCTGGCCCATATGCCCCAAGTCAACCCGACCCTGGCGGAGGCCGGGCAGGAAGCCAAATGGCAGAAGCTGATGAGCCTGCGGGATGAGGCCCTGCGCGTGCTGGAAGGCCTGCGCCGGGACAAGATCATCGCCAGCAACCAGGAGGCCTCGATCACGATGCAGTGCACGCCCGAGGACGCGGCAGCGCTGAAGGAGTTCGGCCTGAGCCAATTCGCAGCCCTGTGCATCGTCAGCGAGGCCAAGCTGGCGGAAGGCGCCGCCCAGACAACCGTCACGGCCGGCAAGAGCCCGCACGCCAAATGCCAGCGCTGCTGGAACTACTGGCCCAGCGTCGGCACCGACCCCGAGCACCCCGACATCTGCGCCCGCTGCGCCGCGGTGGTCACGCCGTAGTGCGGATGCAGGTCAATTCCGGCGTCCCCTTTGTCATCCTGAGCAAAGCGAAGGATGACAAGGTTCTCACCGCGTCAGGGGCAACGGTACTTGATATGGACCCTACCGCGTGTCGCCGGTGGTCTGCAACTGCTCCAGAGCCTTGGCGTAGACCTCGTCCAGCGTGATGTGGCTGATGGCGTGACGCGGGTTGCGGCTCTTGATGGCCAGTCCCCTTTCCTCCAGATCGTGTGCCACCACGCACTGCGGGCGGCCGTAGGGACCTACCCGCAGCGGATTGGACCAACTGAACATCATCACCAACGGCCGGCCCAGGGCCGCGGCGATGTGGCCGGGGCCGGTGTCATTGCTCACAACCAGCTGCGCGCCCCGCAGAACCTCCACCAACTCCGGCAGAGACGTCTGGCCCGCGAGGTCGGCCACCGGGTGCTGCGCCCGGCCTCCAATCTCCTGGACGGCACGGCTCTCGGATCTGCTGCCGGTGGCGACGATCGCCAGCCCGTGCTCGGCCGTGAGCCGGTCCGCCAGCGCGGCGAACCGCTCCGGCGGCCAGCACTTGCTGACCTGCGCGGACCCCGGGATGATGACGGCGTACCGCTCCCGGTCCACGCCGTGACGCGCCAGGAGGCTCTGCGCGGTACCTTGGGCCGCCGGCTTCTCGGGCAGCACAAACTGTACCTCCAGGTCCGAGGCCCCCAGCGCTCCGACCAGCCTGAGCCAGTAATCGACCACGTGTACCCATTCCCGCCGGGGCGGAATTGCCGTCGTGTAGAACCAGTGTGCCAACTCTCTGCCGCGCGGGCCGAAACGCCGCGGACTGCCGGACAGCCGGGCCAGCGCGGCGCTGCGGAACAACCCCTGCAGGTCCAGCACCACATCGAAGCGGCTGCGCCGCAGCCGCGCGATCAGGGAAGCCAACTCGCGCAAGGCCTGCGGGCTGTGCCACGCCCGGCCGAGGGACTGGCGGTCAAACGGAATGATCTCATCGAGGTGCGAATGTCCCTCCAGCAACGGCGCGAGCTCCGGCCGGATCAGCCAACTGAGGCGCGCCTGGGGAAAGCTCCGGCGCAGCGCCGACAGAGCCGGCAAGGCCATCACGACATCTCCCAGGGAGCTGGGCTTGATCAGAAGGATACGCTCACAGGGCGCAATCATTTCGGATTTACGATTTATGATTTACGATTCAGGATTCACAATCTATGCTGGCAGGCACGAGTTCAATAGTAAGTTGTCCAACCTGGTTCGTCAATGACGATGGGGAGATACGTATACGACTGGCCGCGGCCGATGGTCACGGTGGATGCCGCGGTTTTCGCGTGCGTCGAGGGCCGGGTCCGGCTCCTGTTGATTCAGCGTCGGCACGAGCCCTTCCAGGGCCGCTGGGCACTCCCGGGCGGCTTTGTCGAGATGGACGAAGACCTGGACGCCGCGGTGGCCCGTGAGCTGGCCGAGGAGACCGGCCTGAAGGACATCCCCCTGGAACAACTGCACACGTTCGGCAAGCCCGGGCGGGACCCGCGCGGACGGACCATCACCATCGCGTACTTTGGCGTGGTTCCGCAGGATGCGCCGCCGGTCACGGCCGCGGACGATGCGGCCCAGGCGCGCTGGTTCGATCTCGACAAACTCCCGGAGATGGCGTTCGATCACGACGAGATCGCCCGCTGCGCGATCGAACGCCTGTAGCAGACGCCCGCCCGCCGAAACCCCGGGTGCTGAGGCCGAACAGGCCCGGGAGACCAGACGTACGGCGGAGCAACGCGTGATGCACGGCCAGCCCTGTGACAGCGGGGCGTAGACTTCTTGGCATGCCAGGCCCGGGATGGGTGGCAGCGGCCAGCGCAGCTTGCCGATGGCTCGTGGGGCAGTCGCCAGCGCCATCGGCAAGCTCCGAGGACTCCGCTTGCCGCTGCCACCCTTGTTTCTCACCTTTACAGGGCTGGTGATACGCACCATCTTCATCCGTTGGCGGTGCTGGATGGTTGAGCGCGCCGTTGCTCCGGTCCCCCATGCTGTCGGCTTGGCGGCGCGGCCTGTCACGGCCGGTCTCCGGCGTCTGCGACCTGTTGGTTGAAGCTCCGCAACTGGGTGTCAATGGCGTTGAGAGCCCACTCGATGTAGTGCAGCGGATGAGCCGGCCGATAATGCCTCTCGATCATGAGCCCCCGCCGGACCGTGTCGAGGAAGCGGCCGATTGTCCGCGCGCCGATCGGGGTGGGATGATTCGCCCACTCTTTCAGCTGGCGGTAGTGACGGGCCAGACGCGGGTTCTGGGCCATCTGTTCCGCAAAGAGATAGTCGCCCGGATTGTAGGCCAGTTGCAGACCCTTGAGGCACAGGATCAGCGGCTCATACGGCGCGTGCGCATCCAAGCGGATGAATTTGTACTGCTGCACGTGGGTGGTTGCCTGGGCCGGCGGCCGATCCGCGATCTCGTCCCCACCCAGATACCAGTTGCGCCGGCTGGTCCGGGCAAAGACAAACTCTTCTCTGCCGACGGCCGAGCCGGCGCCCGCGGCCACGGCAGGCCCCTTCTGCACGATCTCGCGCCGCCCCATGCGGGAGAGCCACAGCCCGCCGTCGGGCCCGGGCTCCAGGCCCCCGCCCATCGCCAGGAGACACTGGACAAAGCCCACCGGCAGGATGCGCTGCCGGCTCACCTGGTTCTTGCGCAATTGGAACGAGAGATGCAGGCTGTGCGGCCGGATCCGGTAGAAGCTGACGATCTCATGGATCAACTGGCTCAGGAGCCACGGATCGGCGGTCGCAGGCCGGGACAGCTCGCCGGCGATGCTCAGCCGGCCGGGCGCGATCTCGAAGAAGCCCTGGCGGCGCGGCCGGTCCGTGTAACCGCTGTGGTCGTCAATGTACCCACCCAGTTTCCAGCACAGAACGTGCAGGTGGAAGTCGTAGAAGTATTTGAACCCATCGTACGCGGGATCGCTGGCCTTCGTGGCACTGCGCAAAGGCTCGACCGCGGCGGCGCCGACGTTGCTCAGCTCCAGCTCACACCCCAGCGGAACCAGGCCCGGCTGCAGACTGGCGCGAATCCGGGCCAGGTGGTCCTCGGCCACGCGGGCATCGAAGATGTGCTGGATCGCGTGCACCGCGTACTTGACGTAATCGATCAACTCCGACTTGCCGCTGGGGAGGGTCTTGAGGCCGTTTTCCACGATCGGCTCGACGACGCTCTGGTTGGCGTTCATCATCCGCAGCGCGGCCAGCAGGCTGACCGAGCGGGCGAAGTACCGCTGGCTGGACCGCATGTGCTCCAGCTCGAAGCGGTAGTGGGCCTGCAACTGCTCGTCGAATTGGTTCAGGAGCACCTGCCGCAGAACCAAGGCCAGGTAATTGCGGAGGTACGGCTGCACCTGGGGATCGCTCACGACGGCCTTGATGCTCGGCCGGGGCCGATTCAGCTCGTGCTCCAGGTAGTAATCGCTGACGGCATCGCGATGATAGTGGCTCATCACGAGGTCCCGCTCCGTCGTGGCGAGCAGCTCGCGGTCGGCCTCGCGTTCCACCTCCGCGTCCTCGGTGTCGTCACCCGGGCGGGTGCGTTTCTTCAGGAACTGGCGGATGCGCTTGCGGAGCCACAGCTCGTGAATGAGGTTCACGTGGAAGCGGTCGCCGAAATGCTTGCGCATGGACTCGGCGGTCACGAGATAAGCCTGGGCCTCGACCAGGCCGTGACCGGTGTGGACGCGGACCGTCTCCCGCTGGTAGCGTTTGCCCTCGTAGCGATCGATCTCCTCCATGGCGGCCGCCGGGATATCATGGATCACCAGGCCCTCAATGCGCGCCGGCGGGGCCGGCACGGCGTAGAAGTAGACGTTGTCCGGACTCACCCGCCGGTAATGCGGCAGGAACGCGAATTCGGCAAAGAGGGTCCCGTCGTCGATCCGCGACGGCTTGAGAGTGAACGCGTGGCCGCTGACCGACTGGAAGATCCGGCGGTCGCGGAGCGAGCCATAGATGAAGAGATTGTACTTCGGGTTCTCCATAGACGTCAGCGGTCGGAAAGAATCCGCCGTCGCAGCCTCCATAACTCCTGAAACGCCCGGAGGATCACCTTCGGGTTGCCGCCCGTCGGTTTCCCGGCGGTGCGCGGATAATGGTGCACCCCACGCTGGGTGATCCGGCATCCCTTGCGGGCCGCCCGGGCCAGGATCTCGGTGCTGATCAGGGCTCCCGTGCTCTCCATCTTCAGGTCGTCGAAGATCGAGCGCCGGAACAGCTTGAACGCACAATCCATATCGCGCAGCGGTAGAGAGAAGAGCAAACCGGTGACCTTGGTCCAGAGCCAGCCGTTCAGCCGGCGCACCGCGTTGTCCTGGCGGTTCAAGCGGTAACAACTGACGATATCGCAGGCCTCCATCAAAGGCAGCAAGGGCGGCAACTCGGCCAGGTTGAACTGACCGTCGCCGTCACTGAAGAAGACCAGGTCCTTCGCGGCGGCGCGGAAACCGGATTGGAGGGCAGCGCCGTAGCCGAGGTTGCGCGGATGATGGATGACGCGCACCCGCTCATGATCCGCGGCCAGCCGATCGGCAATCACGCCGGTGCGGTCGGCGCTGCCGTCATCGACGACGATGATCTCGTAGTCCGCGTGGAGACCCTCCAGGACCGTCCGAGCCTGCTCCACCACCCGGGAGACGTTGTCCTGTTCGTTGAAGCAGGGAAAGAACACCGTCAGGGACGGTGGCACTCCACCGGCCTGGGGGCGCTCCGGTTCCACGTGGACTTCCACCATACCCTACCACTTTCGCTGCAGCCCCAACTGGTCGATCTCCGCTTCGTACTGCACGATCCGTTCCTTGTAGGTCCGGGCCGCTTGCTCGTCGGTGCCCCGGGCCACCTGTTCCATGCGCGCCAGAGCCCAGCGCGCCACGTGCAGGCGGAAGCTGTACCCATCCCGGCGCGCGTACTGCGCCTTGTTCGCCTCGAAGTCCTGGGCGTACTGCCGGCAGACCTCGTCGATCCGCGGACGCAGGTCCGGAAAGTGCAGGCCGATGAACAGCATGTCCTTGATGGACGCCGGGGACGGATACTCGTTCAGCGCCTGGATCAGGCACTCGAGCCCCTGCCGCTTCTCGGCCGGGTCCGGGTAGTACAGCAGCAGGTTGTGACCGCGGGCCAGGTTGGCCACGTAGTCGTAGGGATAGCGGGTCTGGCCGTTGCGGATGCCCTGGTAGAGCGCAAAGCCCTGGGGCGACTTCACGTCGACGAACAGCTTCTGCTTGTCGTCCGTGTACACGATGCGCCAGTCATTGCTGTAGTCCAGGCCACGGGTGAAGGACTTCTCGAACTCCGAGGCGGGCATCAGAACGGTCCAGATCTTGTATTTCCGCAACTCCGTGCTGATCCACTCGCCGATCTCGAGATAGTCGTTGTCCTTGAGGGGGCGACCCGCGCGGGCCGCCTGGTACGGTACCGGGCCGCCGGACAGGATGCCCATGTACAAGTCGAAGGTGGCGACCGCGTACGCCGCCTGGGCGCGCCCGTCCATGAACAACTGCAAGGGCGTCCGACCGCTGTTGGGGTCCGGGTCCTGGCCCCAGGCGACGAAGCCGCCCTCCGTCCAGTAATTGTACATGTTGCCGCTCAGGCGATTCTGGCGGATGAACTCGCACGCCTCGAACGGTTTCGAGTAGGAGGCGGTCATGCGCATAAACACCGACTTGAACACCGGGTCCAGCGGCCAGGGGTCGAGATAAACCCGCTTGAACTTCGCGCCGAACCACAGGCTGAAGACCAGCACCGTTACGCTCAGCAGAACCGCCGCCGTCCGGACCGCCATCCCGACGTGGACGCCGTAGTCCCGCGTCGTGCCGCCGGAGGCGCCCGTCCCCTGGAACGAGGCATAGGCCACCACCGCGGCCAGTCCGGCCAGCGGACCCAGAAGGAGCAGCGGCAGGACCAGCGCACCGCGCGGCTCCGTAAAGCCCGGGTATCCCGGGATCGGGATGAACAGCCAGCGCTGCAGGAGCAGATACGACAGACCCAACACGACGAGCACCACCGCCACCCCCAGAACCAGGGCTTGCGGCACCATTCGGCCCAGCGCCGCGGCGTCGGCTTTGCCCTGGCGGCGGAAACCCGTCACCAGCAGCAGGCGGCTGACGATCTCCTGGATCAGCAGCGCCAGCACGGGGCAGGCGGCGAAACCGGCGATCGGGATGAAGCGCCGCGAGCGGATCGCCATGTAGATCGTCATCGCGGCGACGATCAGCAGCCCCACGTCCATCTTCGGCCACTCGATGTCGAGCGCCGGCTTCGTCCGCTTCTTGGCGGGACGTTCCAGCACCCGGGAGGTGTAGATCAAAATGCCCACCCAGGCGATCAGCAGGAGCCAGCCGAAGACATACAGGACCAGGAACGGCACGCCGGTGCCCACCGGGTTCGTCCAGTTGAACGCCCGATGCCACTCGTGGACGTTACGCCATTGCTCCGCGTTCTTGCTGATGGAGATGACGAACGTGTGCGTCAGGTTGGTCAAGTGGAAGGGGTTGAAGAACACCATCGCCACGAACGCCACGGCCCCGGCGGCCAGCGTGTGCAGCACACCCCGCCAGGGCATCACCCGGACCACCTTCTCCTTCGCGGTCAGTACGACGGCCCCCAGCGCCAGCGCGAACGCGAGGATGCCGAGGTAGGAGAGCCGCGAGATGGCGATGAATTCCTCGAGGTCCGCCCGCTCCTCGATTCCCAGTCGGCCCACCGGCAGTGCCGGGAAGAAGCGCGACAGCAACAGCAAGGGCAGCACGCAGGACACCACGATGTGATATGCCACCAGGGCATCGTCCCGGACCCGGCGGTGGTACGACAGGGCCATGCTCCCCGCGACCGCGAGGACGGTCAGATAGAAGAACGGATCCTGGCCCAGCCCGACCGCCTTGAGATGTTCGTGATGCGTAAAGCGATTGGCCAGGGCGCATAGCACCAGCCACAGCAGGCTGCCGTAGCCGGCGATGGTCCAGCGCCGGGGCAGATTCATGAGGGCGTGCCACCCGACGAACGGGACCAGCACGATGAAGGCATAGATGTAGCCGCCGTGCACGTTCGACCAGAAGATGACCAGCGGCACCAGGAGCCAGACGTACAGAACGTTCCGATAACTCGCCAGTGCCAGGATCAGCACATAGACCGCCACGAGCAGGTTCGAGAATCCGGCCGGGCGGATATCAAAAAAGGACCGGCCGTTGACCATGGCGAAACTGATGAAGATGGCCGCCAACGGCAGGTTGACGCCGTACAGCCGCGTCGTTCCATACAGGGCGAGCGCCGCCAGGATGTAGATCCCGAATTTCCACCAGACCAGGGCGTCATAGTACGGCTGGGTGTCGGAGCCCAGAGTGGTCGTGAGCTTGTAGAAGATCACGTGCGTCAGCCAATTCTGGTTGACCCAGCCGGTGGGATGCCACTTCCGCACGGTTTCGAGGCCCACCTTGTCGGTGATCCACTGCGCCCAACCGGGCCAGGTCTTGACCTCTTCGACCGTGGGTCCCGCCTTGTGGGAATTGGCGCTGAACGGCTCGACCGTATCGACGCCGTGGTTGACGAAATGCCGCCCGCAGGCCATCGCCACCCAGGTATCCCCGGCGGCGACCATGCGCGTGCAGGCGTAAAACGTGAAGACCAGGATCGCGAGCCAGCCGATGAGCACCGGCCCCCGGGAAAGGATCCCCCGGCCTCCCTGCCTGAGAGATACATCTGTCATAAGATCCGCGTTCTTGGGCTCGATAGGAAGACCTCGTGTCATGCCACAACCATCAGAAAGGGGCCAGCGTACGCCTTTCCCAACATTTCGTCAATGGTTTGTTCGATGTTCGTTGCTATCCCAGGCGTTAATGTCGGCGGGACGGACGCTGTTGTAATCCGCCAGCACGCGAACCGGGACGCTGTTGGCTTCGAGCGCAGGCTGCCCCGATGGTCCGGCCGGCATCCGCAGCCAGATCGCGCCGCCCAGTACCATGACCGTCGCCGCGATTCCCACCCAACCTGTCGCCCGCGACCAGCGCCAGGCGTGCCACGACGATGCGCCCGTCCCCACCTGGTCCGGAATGGCGGCCAGCAGCGCCTCCTTCAGCTTCCCCGGCGGCTCCACAGCATGGAACCGCTGCAACTGCTGCCGTACCCACTCCAAGGGGATGTCGTTGTGCTCCGGTCTCGAATCCGCGCTCATGACTCTGCCTTTCCGATGACTTGTGTCCTGAGTTTCTCCAAAGCCTGGTGGGTGATCCATTTGAGGGTGCCCGCCGGCTGTTGCAGAACGCGGGCCATCTGGCGATAGCTCAGGCCGTCCAGGTAATGGAGCAGCAGGACGGCACGCTCGGTGTCGTCCAGACCACCCATTGCCTCGTACATCCGACTCAGATGCTCGTCGGTCATCATGCGGGACAGAGGGTCGGCCGCCGTACCCGGAACGCCTTCCCCCAGCCGGCCCACCAGCGTCTCTTCGCGCCTCCGCCGGCGCCGGGAGTCCACAAACAGGTTATACGCGATCCGGCGCAGCCACGTCGGGATCGTCGCCTCACCCCGGAAGCCCGGGAGCGCCGCCCAGGCAGACGCGAAGACCTCCTGTGTCATATCCTCAGCCCGGCCCGCTTCCCGCGTCAAAAACAGCAGCAGCCGGTAGATGGAGGCGTAGTGCGTCTCGATCACCTCCTCGTACGCCTCGCGCCGGCCCTCGCGCAGGGCTTTGAGAACCTGACGTTCGGCTCGATCGCGCACGCGCGTCTCCACGTCCCCGACCAACCATTGTCGGCCTGATGCACCAAGCCTTATTCTCTCCTATAGACGTGGCTCCAGGCAAGGTGTTGGCGCTGCCCAAATTCGGGAGAATACAGGCCGTCCCTGCGAAGGCAGGAAATCGAGAGGTCCTGCCAAGCGGCCCTCTGGATGGCATTGTCAAGCGGAGCCTGCGGAGCTTGGCGATGGCGGATTTTCTGGGCGAGGGACCATCGCCAAGGCCTGCCGGCCTTGACGATGCCACCCGGAACTCGTCAGACTGGTCCGGACGAAGTACCCCGTGCACATTCTGGATCGTGTCGTCCGTTTCAATCTCTTTCGCGTTGTGCCGATCGCGGCTTCTCGGCCTCCTCCGGGGCAACGTCGCCGCCCCCGCCCAGGACCGCGTAGAGTCGGACCTGGTTGGCGAACCGGGCCAGACGGAGGGACACGAGCCCCTGCTCGGCGGCATACAGCGAGCGTTGGGCATCGAGGACGCTCAGGTAGCTGTCGATACCCTTGTCGTAACGGCTCAGGGACAGGCGGTAGGTCTCTGCCACCGCGTGGACCAGAGATTCCTGCGCCGCCACCTGCCGGTCCACCGTCCCGCGGACGGCCAAAGCGTCGGCCACTTCCCGGAAGGCATTCTGAATGGCGCTTTCGTACTGGGTCAACGCGATTTCCCGCTGGACTTTCGTCACCCCCAGGGCCAGCCATGCGCGGGTATCGAAGATCGGCATCGTCCCCTGTGGGGCAAAGCTCCACGCGCCCGAGCCGGAATCGAAGAGGCCCGACAGCTCGCGGCTGGCGGTGCCAACCGTTCCGGTCAGGGAGATGCGCGGGAACAAGGTCGCCCGGGCGGCGCCGATGTCCGCGTGGGCTGCACGCAGTTGGCTCTCCGCCTGGAGGACATCGGGCCGGCGCAGCAGCACGTCCGAGGGCACACCCGGGGAGGTCTCTGCCGGCGGGATGACTTCGCTCCACCGGGACGGCAACAGCTCCGCCGGCGCCGTAGTGCCCAGCAGCAGGTTCAGCGCATTCTCGTCCTGCGCGGCCAGTTGCGTGAAGCGGACTACGTCGCCGCGAGCCGCATCGACCTGCGTCTGGGCGCGGTAAAGATCCAGTTCGGGCGCCAGTCCCAGGTCATAGCCGCGTTTGACCAGGTTGTAGGAGGCCTGCTGGTTCTCCAGGGTGGTCTGGGCCAGGGCCAGCCCTTCCCGGTCTGCGGCCAGGACCAGGTACGTATTGGCCACGGACGAAATCAGGAGGATCTGCGCGCCGCGGCGGGCTTGTTCCGTCGCCAGGTACTGCTCCAGGGCTCGCGCGCTCAGGTTGCGGATGCGTCCGAAGAAATCGAGCTCCCAGGCGAAGACGCCGACGTTGACGTTGTACTGTTCAACGGTCGTACGCCGTCCCGTGGGCGAGAGGTCGGCGGGCAGGCGCTGCAGATTGCCGCCGGCCGTGGCATCGAGGGTGGGCAGACGCTCCGCGCGCTGAATGCCGTACAGGGCGCGGGCCCGTTCCACGTTCAGGGCCGCCGAACGCAGATCGCGATTGTTCGTCAGGGCGGTCTCGATGAGCTGCCGCAGCTTCTCATCGCGGAAGAACTCCTGCCAGGGAAGATCCGGCGCTTCCGGAGCGGTGGTCGCGGGCGGCAGGTTCGCATAGGCGGGACCGCTCGGCCAATGGGCCGCGATCGGGGCCGGGGGCCGGTCATAGCGCGGCGCCAGGTTACAGCCGGCCGGGATGAAGACTGTTCCCAAGAGCAGAAACACCAGATTCTTATTCATGTCAGTGGTTTCCCGAGGGACTGGGCGCCGCGCTCCGTGTCGCCGGTGACACGCGGCGGCTGCCGAAGGTCTTCTGGATCAACACGTAGAACAGGGGCGCGAAGACGGTCACCAGGAAGGTGGAGGTGACCACGCCGCCCAGCACCGCGGTGCCGATGGCCTTCTGCGCACCGGCGCCGGCGCCGCTCGCCAGCGCCAGCGGCAGCACGCCGAAGCCAAAGGCCAGCGAGGTCATGACGATGGGACGCAGCCGCAGCCGGGCCCCTTCCAGCGTCGCGTCGATCAGGCCCATGCCCTGCTCCACCCGGGCCTTGGCGAACTGCACAATCAGGATGGCATTCTTCGTGGTCAGGCCCAGGGTGGTCAGCAACCCGATCTGGAAGTACACGTCGTTGGGCAAGCCCCGCCAGGTCGAAGCGAGCACGCCGCCGATGGCACCGAGGGGCAGGGCCAGCAGAATCGAGATCGGGATCGGCCAGCTCTCGTAGAGCGCCGCCAGGCACAGGAAGATCACGAGGATGGAGAACGCGTACAGCGGCGCCATCTGGGCGCCGGCCTGCCGCTCCTGGTAGGAAAGCCCGGTCCAGTCATACCCAATCCCCTGCGGCAGCTTCTTCACGAATCCCTCCATGACCGCCATGGCCTCGCCGGAGCTCCTCCCCTGCATCGGCTCACCCAGGATGTTCAACGACGGAAAGCCGTTGAATCGCTCCAGCTTGGGAGAGCCGCTGGTCCAGTGCCCCGCGGCAAAGGCGGAATACGGGACCATCCTGCCCACGGCATTGCGGACATAGAGCTTGTCCAGGTCCCCGGGCAACATGCGGTACGGGGCATCGGCCTGGACGTAGACGCGTTTGACCCGGCCGCCCTGGATAAAGTCGTTGACGTACGCGGAGCCGAAGGCCGCCGAAATCGTGCTGTGGATCGCGGTGATGGGCAGGCCCAGGGCGCCGGCCTTGTCCCAATCCACGTCCACACGATACTCGGGCACGTCTTCCAAGCCGTTGGGCCGGACTTTGGTCAGCGCCGGGTCCTGCATCGCCATGCCGAGGAGCTGGTTGCGAGCCGCCATCAGGCCGGCGTGGCCCAGACCACCCCGGTCCAGCAACTGAAAATCGAATCCCTTGGACATGCCCAATTCCACGACCGCCGGCGGGGCGAAAGCAAAGACCAGGGCGTTGCGAATCTGGGCGAAGGCCCCCATGGCCCTGCCGGCCACAGCCGCGACCTTCAGCTCCGGCCGATCCCGAAGCTCCCAATCCTTGAGCCGGATGAAGGCCATGCCGGCGTTCTGTCCCCGTCCGGCAAAGTTCGAACCCGCTACCGTCATGACCGATTGCACCGCCTCCTGCTCGTGCTCATCGAAATAGGCCTTGACCTGTCCCATGATCTGCTCGGTCTGCTCCAGCGTCGAGTTCGCCGGCAGCATGACCTGGACCATCACAATGCCCTGATCCTCATCGGGGAGGTACGCCGTGGGCATCTTGCGAAAGAGATATCCCATCGCCCCGACGATCACGAGGAACACCAGCAGGTAAGGGATCTTGTGAGCGAGCGAGTGGCCGACCACTTTCAGATACAGGTGGCGGGACCAGAAGAACAGGCGGTCGAACCCGCGAAAGAACGGCCGCAGGAGCCAGATGCCGCCCTCGGCCGGCTCGTGGCCCTTGGGCACGGCCTTCAACAATGAGGCGCACAGCACCGGCGTCAGAATCAGGGCCACCAGCACGGACAGCAGCATCGAGGCGACAATCGTCACGGAGAACTGGCGGTAGATGACCCCGGTGGAACCCGAGAAGAAGGCCATCGGGCCGAACACGGCAGAGAGCACCAGCCCGATGCCGATCAGGGCGCTGGTGATCTGGTCCATGCTCTTGCGGGTGGCTTCCCTGGGCGAAAGTCCCTCCTCGCTCATGATGCGCTCGACGTTCTCCACCACCACGATGGCGTCGTCCACCAGCAGCCCGATCGCCAGGACCATACCGAACATGGTCAGCATGTTGATGGAGAAGCCGAACAGCCCCAGCACCGCGAAGGTCCCCAGGATCACGACCGGCACCGCAATCGTCGGGATCAGGGTGGCCCGCATGTTGCCCATGAACAGATACATCACCAGGAACACCAGGACGATCGCCTCGAAGAGCGTCTTGACCACCTCTTCGATCGCCACCTTGACAAAGGGCGTCGTGTCGAAGGGATAGACAACCCGCATGCCGGCGGGGAAGAACTCGCTCATCTCCGCCATCTTGGCCCGGATGTTGTCGGCGGTCTCCAGGGCGTTGGCCCCGGCCGCCTGCCGCACCGCCAGGATGGCGGAGGGCTTGCCGTTATAGTAGGCCTGCATGTCGTAGAAGTCGGTCCCGAGCTCCGCCCGTCCCACGTCCCTGACCCGTACGATGGACCCATCCCGATTGCTGCGCAGGGGAATCCCGGAAAATTCCTCGGGCGTCTTGAGCAGGCTCTGGACGATGATCGCGGCGTTGAGACGCTGGCCGGGCAGGGCCGGCGCCCCGCCGAACTGACCCGCGGAGACCTCCACGTTGTAGGCCCGCAAGCCCGCGATTACATCCGCGACGGTCATTTGGTAATCGGTCAGCTTGTCGGGGTTGAGCCAGATCCGCATGGCGTACTGGCTGCCGAAGACCTCCACCTCGCCCACGCCCGGCACCCGCGAAAGGACCTTCTCGATGTTGGACTGGGCGTAGTCCCGCAGATCGTCCCCATCCAGGCTCTCGTCTTGCGAGACCAGGCCCACCATCAACAGGTAGTTCCGGGTGGACTTGGAGACCCGGATGCCGGCTCGTTGCACCACCTCCGGCAGACTGGCCCTGGCCAGTTGGAGCTTGTTCTGCACCTGCGCCCAGGCGAGGTCCGGATCGGTCCCCGGGGCAAAGGTCAGCTCCACGCGGGAGGAGCCCGAGGAATCGCTGGTCGCCGAGAGGTACAGCATCCTGTCGAAGCCGGTCATCTTCTGCTCGATGATCTGCGTGACGCTGTTCTCCACGGTTTCCGCCGAGGCGCCCGGATAAAAGGCGCTGATGGCGATGGAGGGCGGCGCAATGGGCGGATACTGCGAGATCGGCAGCGTGTAGATGGCCAGGCCGCCGGCCACCATCAGGATGATGGCGATGACCCAGGCGAAGACCGGACGCTCCAGGAAGAATCTCGATAGCATGGTGTGTCTCCGTCAGTTCGAGTTGGCGTCCGCGCTTCTCGCCTCGGGGGGGCGTACCGCCGGGGCGGCGGGAGCCGGTGCCGGAGCCGTCGGCGCCGGGGCGGCGATCTTCACCGTCGCACCGGGCCGGACCCGCTGCATGCCCTCGACAATCACCCGGTCCCCGGGCGCCAGACCCGAGGAGACCAGCCATTGATTCCCGAGCGTCCGGTCGAGCTGGAGCATCCGCGGGACCACCTTGCCCTCGCCCTCCACGAGCAGGGCCAACGGATTGCCCTTGGGATCGCGGGACACCGCCTGCTGCGGCACCAGGATGGCCCGCTCGTTGACACCCTCGATCACCACCGCGCGGACGAACATGCCCGGCAGGAGAACGCCCTCGGGATTCGGAAAGACCATCCGCAGGATCACCGAGGCGCTGGTCGGGTCCACCGAAACGTCGCGGAACTGGAGCGTCCCGGCCTGGGGGTACGTCGTGCCGTCTTCCAGGAGGAGTTGCACCTGGTTCACGTTAACCCCGTCCCGTTGGAGATGTCCCTGCTCCAGGCGGTGCCGCAGACGCAGCAGCTCGGTCGTGGACTGGGGGACATCGACGTAGATGGGGTCCATCTGCTGAATCGTGGCCAGCGGCACCGGCTGGTAGGCGGTCACGATCGCGCCGTCCGTCACACTGGACCGGCCGATCCGCCCGGAGATGGGCGAGACCACCTTGGCGTAGGCCAGGTTGATGTTCGCCGTCTCGACCGTCGCGCGCCAGTACAAGGCGTCGGCCTCGGCCTGCCGCAAGGCGGCCTGGGCATCATCGAGGGCCTGCCGGCTGACCGCCCGGTCCGCCACGGCCTCCTGGAAGCGCTCGGCCTTGAGCCGCAGGGCCGGCAGCATGGCCTCGGCCCGTCCCAGGGCGGCCCGGGCATTGTTCAGCGCTGCCTGGAAGGGCGCGGCGTCGATCTGGTACAGCTCCTGGCCCGCCTTCACATCGGCGCCTTCGGTGAACAGACGCTTCTGAATGAGGCCGTTGACCTGGGGCCGGATCTCCGCGACGAGATAGGCCGCGGTGCGCCCGGGCAGTTCGGTGGTCAGCACGACTCTCCGGGGCTGGACCGTCACGACCGCCACTTCCGGCGGCGGTGCGGCGCCGCCGGCGGGCCCCGCCGGCGCGGCCGCCTGCGGCCCGCGCTCGCAGCCCGCCGGCTGCAGGCTCCCCAGCAGCACGAGCCCCAGCACTGTCCCTCGGACGACCCTTCGTGCCCACGCTTGCATCGAAAACCTCCTATCATGTACCCGGTCCGGATGCCGGTCGATTATTCAAATTCGTACTTTAATTATGGCCCGGGAAAAAGCAAGCGAAAATTCAAATTTCCGGTTGAATAATGCCCGGCCGTCGCTTATCCTAACCGAAAAGGACCGGCCGAGAAAGACATGGCAAACGTCAAGGACAATGCAGCATCCCAGGAAACCCGACGGAAACTGATTGACGCCGCGGGACAGGTTTTTGCCGAGCGCGGCTTGCACGCGGCCACCCTGCAGGAAATCACCGACCGGGCCGGCGTCAACAAAGCGGCCGTCAACTATCACTTCCGGGACAAGTTCGAATTGTACGCCGCCGTGGTGCGCTACTGTGTCAGCTTCCGGGTCGAGCCCAGTCCCGAGGAAATGACCGGCCCGCCCCGGGACTGCCTCCGGGCCCTGATCGCCCATATCATCCGCGAGATCCTCGATCCCACCAAGCCCGCCTGGCGGGCGGCGATCATCAATCACGAATTGGCCCAGCCGACGGCGGCCCTGGATGCGGTCATGGACGAGCTGATCGCCCCGCGCAGCCGGCTCCAATTGGACATTGTCCGCCGCATTCTGGGCCCCCGCGCGTCCGAGGAGAAGGTCGTCCGGACGACGCTGAGTATCATCGCCCAGTGTCTCGTCTACCTGCACGACCGCCGGATCATGGTCCGCCTGCACCCGATCCTCGCCCAGGACGACCAGAAGTCGGACGAGATCGCCCGCCACATCGCCGACTTCTCCCTGGCCGCCCTCCGCCCCCCGCCCCGCCGTCGCCCGTCCCCCAAACCCAAGCGCCGCTCCTGATTCCCCACGGCGAAGATGGTGCGTGATATGCCCCCCACAAATCACCGCAGGTCATGCAGGGTACGGCAGGGGTCGAGCTTGGGGTCAGTCGAGCTTGGGGTCAGAGCTTGGGGTCAGAGCTTGATTAGTGAGTAAGATTCCCTTCTTCCCGATCCAGTTGGCGCTCCAACTCGCGTAGCGCCCGCCGATACCGGGTCTTCTGCGCTTCCACGTCTCGCACGGAGCGGCTGACGCTTGAGACGCTGGCAAAGCCCAGCGCCGCGGCGATCTCGGTGCAGCGGTAGCCATAGCGGCAGCGACACAGATACGCGGCGGCCGCCCGACCGCCGCTCTTGCTGCGCCGGCCCACGCTCCACCGCTCTGCACCCGCCTCGAAGCACCTTTTCGCGACCGCCGCCACCGCTTCCAAGGATGGTCGGGGGCGCAGCCGCTCCAAAATTGGCATCCCCTTGTCGCGGGTCCGATTGCCCAGCAGATCCTTGATCCGTCTGACAAAGTCCTCCGAACCCACGATCAACCCCTCGACGGCCGTCGCGAACGGCGAGACATGCGGTTCCTCCGCCACCGCCTCGACGTATTGCCCATAGCGACGCCGTCGCGCCGCTTCGTCACCCGGGCCGAAGTCCTGCAAGACACGTTCGTACGTGGCCCAAGGGACGGCCTGGGCGGCTCGCACGTAGCCGGGGTAACTGCTCCACGGATACTCGCCGGGGCACCGGACCAGGGAAGCGCGTACGGGATTGAGGTGAATGTAGCGGCTGACCGCCTGAAAGTAGCCCTGCTCGTCGACGAGATGCGCCTTGAACCGGCCCTGGAACAGGTGTCCGACCCGCCCCATCCGCCGGTTGAAGTAGCTGGTATAGCTGCCGTTGAGGTACTGCATGCCCGCCGAGAGATTCGGCTCGGGCGTCTCCACAAACAGGTGCTCGTGGTTGTCCATCAGGACAAACGCATGGAGCCGCCAGCCGTAGGTCTCGACCGTCCGGCGCAGCCAATCCAGGCGTCGGCGCCGATCCACATCGTCCCTCACAATGGGGCGTTGCTCGTTGCCGCGGGACATCACGTGGTACAACGCCCCGGCATATTCAATTCGCAATGGTCTGGCCATAGCGCCACCATAGCCGATCCGCCGCCCGGAGACAACCCCTTAATCACTAATCAAGCTCTGACCCCACCGCTGACCCCACCGCCGACTGACCCCGCGGCTGACTGGGGGCAGTCATCCATCCTCCATGATCGATCAGCCCAGCCACTGCTCCATACGGTCGAGGCCCTTGGTGATCTGCTGCATGGACGTCGCGAAGCTCAGACGCACGTTCTTGTCGCAGCCGAAGGGCAGGCCGGGAACGACGCCGACATTGGCCTGCTCCAGCAGGGCCTTGGCGAAGTCCATGCTGCCGGTGATCTTCACGCCGCTGATGGTCCGGCCATAATGGGCCGCGACATCGGGGAAGCAGTAGAAGGCGCCGGTCGGCTCGGTGCACTCGACGCCCGTCATCGCCCGCAGGCGATCCGTCATGTAGCGGGCGCGTTTCTCGAACTCGATCCGCATCTTCTCGATGGCGTCGGCCGACTGCGGCCCCATGGCGGCGATCGCCGCGTACTGGGCAAACGTCACCGGATTGGAGGTCATATGGTCCTGCAGGCGGCTCATGGCCTTGATCACGTCGAGGGGCCCCGCCGTGTAGCCCAGCCGCCAGCCGGTCATGGAGTAGGTCTTGCTCAGGCCGTTGAGCGTCAGCGTCCGCTGGAAGGCGTCCGCACTCAGGGCCGCGAAGCTGATGAACTTCGTGTCGCCGTAGATGAGCTTCTCGTAGATCTCGTCCGACATCACCGCGACGTTCGTGCCCTCGAGCACCTTCGCCAGGGCCCGCAACTCATCCGGTGTATAGGTAAACCCGCCGGGATTGCTGGGCGAATTGAGGATTAGCATGGCGGTCTTGGGCCCGATCGCCTTCTTCAACTGGGCGGGCGTGATCTTGTAGCTGTTCTTCTTGTCCGTCTCCAGAACCTTCACGGTCGCGCCCGCCAGGCCCGCGGCCTCGGGGTAGGTCACCCAGTACGGCGCGGGCAGCAGCAGCTCATCGCCCGGATCGAGGACCGCCTGCATCGCCTCGTAGACGGAGTGCTTGCCGCCGATGTTGACGACAATCTGCTCCGGCGTGTACTGGAGACCGTTCTCGGTCTGGAGTTTCTTGGCGATGGCGGCCTTGAGCTCCGGAATGCCGGAGGCAGGCGTGTACTTGGTCTTGCCTTCTTTCAAGGCCTTGATTGCGGCCTCTTTGATATAATCCGGCGTATCGAAATCCGGCTCCCCGGCGCCGAAACCGACCACGTCGATCCCCTGGGCCTTCAATTCCTTGGCCCGGTTCGTTACGGCCAGCGTCGCGGACGGGGCCACAGCTTTTGCTCTCTGGCTGACTTTCATTTTGCGTACACCTTTCGCATTCTCGTTGGGCGGTAATTGCGTGGAGGGCCGGATTTCCCTCGGCAGCGCCTCTCACCGGGCACGACGCGTCACGTCGGACGCCACGAGTTGCGCCACCGCCTGACCAGCGACGATCCGCGCCGCAGGCGAGCACGGCGACGGCTCCAATTCGCGGTCTATTTACTAGAAGAAGCCGTCCTGGTCAAGAGAATTCAGCGGCCGCCCCCGAACGTCCCATAAGCCCACTCTGCACTGCGACGACGGCCCGGGCAATTATCCGTTGACTGATTTGGCAATCGCCCCTGAACTCGGTACAATGCGCCGCCGATAATACCAGTTGCCGACCCGAGATAGAGGCCGTAATGATGCAAGAAACCGTTCTGGAACCGATGGCCCTGCCGCCGCGCGTGACCCACGTGCGGGTGGAGGATCGCGATATTTACCTCGTGGGCACCGCCCACATCTCCAAGGAAAGCGTCGCGGACGTCCGCACGACGATCGAGCAGGTCCGCCCGGAGGCGATCTGTGTCGAGCTGTGCCCGGCCCGCCACCAGGCCATGACGCAGGCCGATAACTGGCGCAAGATGGATATTTTCAAGATCATCCGCCAGAAGAAGGCGGTTTTCTTGCTGGCCCAGCTCATTATGAGCTCGTTCTACCGCCGGCTGGGCGAGAAGCTGGGCGTCCAGCCCGGGGCCGAGATGCTCGAAGGCGTCCGCCTGGCGAGCGAGACCGGGGCCCAGCTCGTTCTGGCCGACCGCGACATCGAGATCACCCTCAAACGCGTCTGGGGCTACCTGGGCTTCTGGAACAAGCTCAAGCTGGCCATGCAGATCCTGATGAGCAGCCTGTTCACGGAGAAGATCGACACGGACGTAATCGAGCAGCTCAAGCAGCAGGACCAGCTCGAAGCGGTCATGGCCGAGTTCGCCCGGCAGTTCCCGGAGATCAAGCGCCGCCTGATCGACGAGCGGGACACGTACCTGGCCCAGAAGATCCGCACCGCGCCCGGCGGGCGGGTGGTCGCGGTCGTCGGCGCCGGGCACGTCGAAGGGATCCAGAGCCAGATCCACCGGGACCAGCCGCTCGACGAGTTGATGAAGCTGCCCCGGAAATCACTCTGGGGTCCGCTGTGCGCCTGGGGCATCCCGCTGCTGATCGTGGCGCTGATTGTCTATGGCTTCACCAAAGGCACCGCCCACGGCTTCCAGAACATCGGCATCTGGGTCGTCGTCACGGGGGGTTTCGCCGCCGTGGGTGCGGCGGCGGCCCTGGCCCACCCGGCGACGATCGTCTCCGCCTTCCTGGCGGCCCCGCTCACGACGCTGCACCCGCTGCTGGCCGCCGGTTGGGTCGCCGGCATTGTCCAGGCCTTCTTCCGCCGGCCCAAGGTCAGCGACCTCGAAGACCTGCCCGAGGCCATCGGCAGCCTCAAGGGCTTCTGGACCAACCCGGTGACGCGCATCCTGCTGATCATCGCCCTGTCGAACCTCGGCGCTTTCATCGGCGTCCTGATCGCCGGCCCGTGGATCGCTGCCCGCTCCGTCTGACCTGGGCCCGGAGCTCCCCGGAACTCAGCGCGACAGCCAGGGGATCACCACGTCATAGTTCGGCTGGGCGCCGCGGTGCCATTTCAGGGTCCATAATTCGTACATTCCGACCTTCCGCAGCGAGCCGTCCATGAAGGACATGTGGATGGCCCGGTTGTGCCGGTCCAGGGCGAAACGGCACATGCTGCTGCTCCAGGCGGCGGTCGGATTGACTTCCCACCAGTCGCGCCGGATCGGAGGGGCCGATTCCTTCGCGAACGCGGGGTGGGCCGGATCGGGACCGTTGGCGGGCTGGCCGCCATACCAGGTGCAGTCGCCCAGGATGGGGATGTTGCTGGCGTCCTGGTTGAGGTCGGTCTTCCAGTGCAGGTCCGGGGCGTTGAGCCAGCCGTCGTCGCCCGGCTCGAGGTTGTTGATCCAGTGATTGACGCCGTAGCTGCCGTAATCGTCGGCGAAGAAGCACTTGGTCGGGATGCCCGGCCCCCAGACGCGCTTATCACCGCCGTACTTGCGCCAGTTGGGACTGCCGCTGACCGGATCGACGGGAAAGCACGGCTGGAAGGCGACCGGACAGACGCGGAACTTCGCCGCCCCGCCGTACAGCCGCTGCAGGGCGCTCATCCAGGTGCCGGCGG